>NC_019689.1:4068250-4385000 GCF_000317025.1 Pleurocapsa sp. PCC 7327
GAGTTTGGCTTGATGTTGGGCTATTAAAACCGGAGATTGGTTATCGTCTCATCGTCCTCTCAAGGTTAAGAAACATGGACGACAGCAAGCTAGCGTTTTTCGTTATGGCTTTGATTATCTTCGCTCTATTTTCACTGATTTGGATTTGAAATCCGACGACTTTCTCTACTCTTTACAATTTTTGTCCTGTACTTAGCAGAATGACATTTACTGTAGTTAGGTACTTTAGAGATTCTTTGCTTCGCTCAGAATGACATTTTACGTTGTTCTTGGTTATAAAAAAGAGTTTTTGACTACAATATCTTTTCTAATCCATAGACTAGGGATTTGAGTTGCGTTACTTTGCGGATGGCGAGGAGAACTCCAGGCATATAGCAAGCTCGATCCATCGTATCGTGGCGCAGGGTATAAATTTGACCGGGGGCGCCAAAAATGACTTCCTGATGGGCAATCAAACCGGGAAGGCGAACGCTGTGGATGCGAATGTTTTCTCCAGTTAATCCACCTCTTGCACCTGTAATCGTTTCGGTCTCTTTAACTGAAGTAGGATTGTAAGTTTTACCTAACTCGGAGAGCATTTCGACGGTTTTAATCGCGGTTCCGCTGGGGGCATCTGCTTTTTGATTGTGGTGCAGTTCGATGATTTCTACGTGGTCGAAGTATTGAGAAGCTTGGATGGCAGCTTGTTGCAGTAAAACTACACCAATACAAAAATTGGGGATAATTAAGCAACCCGTACTGGCTTTTTCGGCAAAATCCGCGAGATCCTGAATTTGCTCTGGCGTGAGTCCGGTAGTTCCTACGACGGGACGAATTCCATAGGCGATCGCGCTGCGCACGCTATCATAAACGCTATTGGGATGGGTAAAATCTACCATTACCCCTTGTACTTTCTCCTGGGTGGCAAGTACTAAGACACTCTGTAAGTCATCAACGATCGGCACTTCTAACTCGCCGCATCCTGCGACTTTTCCAGCATCTTGCCCCCGATAGTCGGGATTGCGGTCTACCGCCCCGACTAAGATCATATCCTCAGCATTAGCAACGGCTTTGATAACCTCGCGACCCATTTTGCCTGCCGCACCGTTGACGACGACGGGGATAGGAGATTCATTTGCCATCATTGTTTGAGATATCCTTTTGTTATGAACATGAGCGCGAAAAATTGACACCCACTCCAGTCATCTTATGGCGATCGCTGCATTCTTACAAGGCGTATTAGGTGCTTCCAGTTTAGCAATCGGGGCTTGCGTTGGCGTTAGTTGGCAACCCAAGCAAGCGTTTTCTGCTGCGATTATGGCGTTTGGCAGTGGAACTTTGATTTCTGCGATCGCGTTTGAAATTACGCCAAAAGTGTACCGAGAGAATGGGTTTCTCCCCCTCGCGCTCGGATTTGCAATCGGCGGGATCTTATTTACCAGTTTAAGTCAATATATCGACGAGCATGGGGGATTTTTGCGAAAACCCGCTTCGAGTCGTCGCTACTTGTTGGAACATCAAGCAGAAGAAACGGATGTTTTGAAACGAATCGCTCGCGTCGAGGTGATGCAGCACCTTCCTGGATCGGAAAAAGAAGCTCTAGCGGCTCTTTTGAGTCCTACCTACGCTCAACCGGGAGATATATTATGCCGAGAGGGAGATCCGGGAGATTACTTCTACATGATTGTATCGGGAGAAGCAGAAGTTCGTAAGGGACGCTCGGTTCTAACGACTTTGGGCGAGGGAGAAATTTTTGGAGAGATGTCGCTGCTAACTGGAGAAGCGCGATCGGCTACTGTAGTGGCTCGCACGCCAATGGAATTATATCAATTAAATCAAGAAAATTTCGGTCGAGTCTTAATGCGCTCTCCTCATCTCGCTTGGGCGTTGAGTCGTACTTTGGCGCGTCGCTTGCGCATCTCAAACGAGTCACAAGTCGCAGCAGAACGCCATTTAGAGCGTTGGCGACAACAGTTGATGGAACAGGTAGAACTCGATCGCTTGCTACGAGAAGATCCCGCGACGATCGCCGGATTGGTCAAGCGTTCTGCCCCTATAGCCATTCTCATCGGTACGTTATTGGACAATATCCCCGAAGCAACTGCGATTGGTATGAATGCTGGAAACAGTCAAATCGGCTGGTCGTTTCTGCTGGCGGTGTTTATTTCTAATTTTCCCGAAGCTTTATCGAGTGCGGCGGGAATGCGCCAAGCAGGAACCTCTAAGCATCAAATTCTCGCTCTCTGGATAGGGGTAGTTATTTTGAGTGGATTTGTCGCGATCGCAGGGTATTTTTTAGAAAATAGCATTTCCGATGTATTCGTTGCGATCGCAGAAGCCATTGCAGGCGGCGCAATTCTAGCGATGCTGGCTAGTACCATGATGCCTGAAGCCTTCGAGTTAGGCGGCAGTTCGGTGTCTTATTCCACCATTGCCGGGTTTTTGCTGGGTTTTGCGATCGCATCGATTGGGTTTTGAGATTTGCCGATCGGCAGAAAAAAATCTAGCAAAATAGTATATGCTGGCTCAGTTATTGGTTCGCGAGCTGAGATCTCGCACCTTTGGCAAAAGCTCAACTCTATTAAAATAGACTGAAATTCCTATCGGGTCTTCTTTATTAGCCAGGAAATTAATTACAATCATGGCTCAGTCCCAAGCAAATCGAAATCAAAATACTATCCGCATCCGCGGCGCAAGGCAACACAATCTCAAAAATATCGATCTAGAGATTCCCCGCGATAAACTGATCGTCTTCACGGGGGTTTCTGGTTCTGGAAAATCTTCTCTGGCGTTTGATACGATTTTTGCCGAGGGACAGCGACGCTATGTTGAATCCCTCAGTGCCTATGCGCGTCAGTTTCTCGGACAATTGGATAAACCCGATGTAGATGCGATCGAGGGGTTAAGTCCTGCCATTTCCATCGATCAAAAATCCACTTCTCATAACCCGCGTTCTACGGTTGGAACGGTTACGGAGATTTATGATTATCTAAGACTGTTATTTGGTCGTGCGGGAGAACCTCACTGTCCGATTTGCGATCGCAATATTGCCCCGCAAACCATCGATGAAATGAGCGATCGCGTCATGGAACTTCCCGATCGCACCCGCTTTCAGATTCTTGCTCCCGTCGTTCGCGGCAAAAAAGGAACGCACAAGCAATTGTTATCGAGTTTAGCCTCTCAGGGATTCGTGCGCGTCAGGGTTGATGGAGAGGTGAGGGAACTTGCCGATGCGATTGAATTGGATAAAAATCATAAACACGATATTGAAATCGTTGTCGATCGCTTAATTAAAAAATCTGGTATCGAAGAACGTCTAGCCGACTCTCTGGCAACTTGTCTCAAAAATTCTAGCGGCGTTGCCGTTATCGAATTGTTAAACGATCCTCCGTCTACAGAGACAGCAACAGAATCAAATAACGGTAAAAAACCCCAACCCAAGACACAAGAAATTATCTTTTCAGAAAACTTTGCCTGTCCCGAACATGGGGCAGTTATGGAAGAATTATCCCCTAGATTATTTTCCTTTAACTCTCCCTATGGCGCTTGTCCCCACTGTCACGGATTGGGAAGTTTGCGAACTTTCTCGCCAGAATTAGTCATTCCCGATCCCACACAGCCAGTTTACGCCGCGATCGCGCCTTGGTCGGATAAAGATAATTCCTATTACCTTTCTCTAATCTACAGCATCGGACAAGCCTATGGATTTGAATTACAAACTCCCTGGAATCTACTCACACCCGAACAGCAACACGTCCTTCTCTATGGCAGTGAAGAACCGATCTATTTTGAAGATGATTCCCGCTTTCGAAAAGGCAAGGGATACTATCGCAATTTTGCTGGCATTCTTGCCATGCTCGAGCGCAATTATCAAGAAACCAGTTCGGATGTTATCAAACAAAAATTAGAGAAATATATCATCAATCAACCCTGTGATGTTTGTCAGGGGAAAAGACTCAAACCCGAAGCCCTTTCAGTTAGATTAGGACAATATCGAATTACCGATTTAACCAACGTCCCCATTCGAGAATGTTTGGAAAGGATCGATCGCTTACAATTAACCCCCAGACAAGCCATCATTGGCGATTTAGCACTGAGAGAAATTAAAGCGAGATTGCAATTTTTAATCGATGTTGGTTTAGATTATTTAACCCTAGACCGTGCCGCCATGACCCTTTCGGGTGGAGAAGCGCAAAGAATTCGTTTAGCAACTCAAATTGGAGCGGGATTGACGGGAGTACTTTATGTCTTAGACGAACCCAGCATTGGATTGCATCAGCGAGACAATGGACGCTTATTAAATACTTTGAAAAAATTGCGAGATTTGGGCAATACCTTAATCGTTGTCGAACACGATGAAGAAACGATTCATAGTGCAGATTATCTCATCGATATTGGACCCAAAGCAGGGATTCATGGAGGAGAAATTGTCTGTCAGGGGGATTTAAAAACTTTACTCCAAACTGAAGCTTCTTTAACGGGAGCATATTTATCGGGAAGACAAGTTATAGAAACTCCTGAAATCAGAAGAGAAGGAAATGGATTTTCTTTATTTCTCAAAAATTGTCACCTTAATAACCTCAAACATATCGATGTCGAAATTCCCCTCGGTAAATTAGTTAGTATTACTGGGGTTTCTGGTTCCGGAAAGTCTACCTTGGTCAACGAACTTTTATATCCTGCCTTACAACATCATCTCACCCGTCAAGTTCCTTTTCCTAAAAAATTGGGAGAAATTAAAGGACTTGATGCTATTGATAAAGTCATTGTTATCGATCAATCTCCGATTGGGAGAACACCTCGTTCTAATCCGGCAACTTATACTGGAGTTTTTGATGTTATTCGCGATATTTTTGCCGAAACAATTGAAGCAAAAACAAGGGGTTATAAACCCGGACAATTTTCTTTTAATGTCAAAGGAGGACGATGCGAAGCCTGTGGCGGACAGGGAGTGAATGTTATTGAAATGAATTTTCTCCCCGATGTGTACGTGCAATGCGATATATGTAAAGGCGCAAGATATAACCGAGAAACTTTGCAAGTGAAATATAAAGGAAAATCCATTGCCGATGTTTTAGATATGACAGTTGAGGAAGCTTTAGATGTTTTTCAAAATATTCCCAGAGCTTTAAATCGTTTGCAAACATTAGTCGATGTCGGATTGGGTTATATTAAGCTAGGACAACCTGCTCCTACTTTATCTGGCGGAGAAGCACAACGGGTAAAATTAGCCTCGGAATTATCTCGTCGCGCCACAGGAAAAACCCTTTATTTAATTGACGAACCGACGACGGGTTTATCCTTTTATGATGTTCATCATTTATTAAACGTATTGCAACGTTTAGTAGACAAAGGGAATTCGATTTTGGTCATCGAACACAATTTAGATGTGATTCGTTGTGCAGATTGGGTAATCGATTTAGGACCAGAAGGCGGCGACAGAGGCGGAGAAATTATTGCAGTTGGAACGCCAGAAGAAGTGGCAGAAAATCCTAATTCATACACGGGTCAGTATTTAAAGCAGGTGTTAAAGCAGCATCCACCGAAAGCGATCGCTTGAAAAAATAGCTTTTAGCTGACAGGTTGTCCCAAAAGTATAAAATGCGTCATGTTGAGCGTAGCGATCGCGAAGCGAAACATCTCCCAATTAGTAATTCGCAATTAGTCAGCAGCTCTGTGTGCGATCGCGGAATCCATAAAGTTTGTACGGACGGGTAGGGGCAGGTTTGATAAAAAAGAATAAGAATAAAATCTAAAAGTAATTAGCTAAACCTGCCCCTACAATAACCAATCGAATATATTTTACGCCACAAAGATTAATTAAATTTCTACTTATTTCTACTATTTTCCACTTTATTATTCGGTTAAATATACAACTGACTAATAATTTCTATTTAATCTGGGACTGACATGTAAACTCTTTACTAATACTGTTAAGTTACGGCAGTTATGATTGCTAGTAATATTCCAAAATCATTAGAAGATGTTTGAGTTAAATCAACAACAGTTAACTCAAATAACCTGCAAGAAGAGCTATATTTTTCAGTTCTAAAAGCTCTGATTTTTAAACAATACTCTCAATTTTTGGAGATTGTAAAGATGAATAGACTTTTATTTTTCAGTAGTATGTTTCTGCTTAGCTTTGGTTCAAATTTGCCCGCGATCGCACAAGAAATTACATCAATAGCTTCTGTAGATCAAACGGTTCTTATCGCTCGTGCTGACAGAGTTTATCTTACAGAAGATGAGGATGGCAATCCCTGCCTTGAAGATAAATATGGCAATAGAGTTTCCCTTAGAGAAGATAAAGATGGCACCTACTTTAAGGATGAGGATGGCAATCGCGTTTATCTTGAAGAAGATGATGATGGCGACACCTATTTTGAGGATGAGGATGGCGATCGCGTTTATGTTGAAGAAGATAAGGATTTTGGCAGATCGTCCATCGATCGCGATCGCAACATTGAAGTCGAAGAAAATGAGGATGGCAGAGATATATATATCGAGACAAGATAATGTCTCAGCTATCTTATATTAAATCTCTAAGGGGTGGTTCGCGAACTACCCCTACTAATCTGGGGTAAGATCGACTGCAATCGCAAGTATTAGCTAGCAAAAATTTTAAAAATCTCTCGCTCAAAGTTCAGTCGAAGTTTCCAACTTAACTTTAGTACCCAAAGATAAATTTACCTGCTTTCTTAATTCAGAAGATTTAGGAATAAATTGCACTTTTCCTGCTCCAGGAATGACAGTTTCTTTAGCAGGATTTCCCAAGCGATCATAAAATTCATTTAAGCATTTTTCTGGAAATCGTTCTATATACAAATTAATACCAGCAAAGTCATTAAACTTGAAAAAATCTGTCAAGAAAGACCACTCAGCCTCATTAAAGCAGCGCGATTGACGAGATTGTGTATTATCTGGAAAGAATAGCTTATCCCAACCTGCCTCAAGATAGGGTTTAACCTGACTGGGATATAAGCGACCAAAATACTGTCCCATAACTTTTTTTTCATGAAACCTTCGCAGTGCAAAAACTCCACTGTTGTAGCCGTAATATGGGCATATACCAGGTCTAGCACCGCTTCCTGCAATACAGAAAAACAAATCTAAAACCGCTTCCCCTGGCTGTTTTTTAATATATTCCATGTAAGTGAAAAAACTTTGGTCGAGTGATGCAGGTTTATAATCCAGTCTGTAGGAGTAAGCAGTGTACAGTTCGATAGAGGCAACTAAAATAAGAAAACCTGCGAGTAATTGCCTCTGACGAAAATGCAGCCAATCAAAGTTGATATGTAAAGCAAAAATACTGAGTATGACTGGATAAATAAAAGTACTGCGGCCGCCGACGCGATTGAAAGCATACCAAGGAAATATTTTCAGAGTCGGAAACAGTAATGGATGATAAAAAAGGCAAAGTAAAAAGACAATTAGTAGAGGAATAAAAATTGTAATTTGTCTGCGAGCTTGCCACAATCCTAAAGTTCCAAGAATGACTAAAAACCAACCAGGGCTACTGTCGCCTACGCTTTCTGGTACATCCGAAAAAAATTGTTGATAGTCCATTCCTGGATTAATAAAAGGAAAAAATGGAACTAATAACCTTAGAGGATTAGCCCAAAAGGTATCAAAAGAGATGTCAGTAAAATCAAAACTTTTAGCTTCTTTTCCAATCTGAAATGCTAGGGAAAAATAAAAATAGGCAGTCAGAAGCGTTAAACTTAATAAAACCAAGCAGGTACGAGGGTAGGATCGAAAATCATTTTTATAAGTTTTTAATGCCCTCTGAATTCCTTGAATTAATTTCAGTTCTCTTTTCAAATATCTATTAGTTATTAAGACGGCAATAAACAATAGAGAAACTGTAAAAGACATAAGCGAAAAGCCAGCCATATATCCCAAATCGTGTCCAAACGATAAAAATAACAGGCAGGCTCTTACTAAAATAAGTCTAAGAGATAAATGTTGTTTGAAAACGATTCTTTTAACAATAAGAAAGTCAGCAATTAAACTCAAAACTATCCAATGAATAACAGCATATTGTAGATGATGGGGATATTTATTAATCGCGTAGAAATTTCCGAAGGAAACGATAAATCCTATTCCGGCAGAACGAGCAAAACCATAATCTCGAAGCAGTAAAGCAAAAGTCCCTATCGCATTAATTAATACCGTTAATAAATAATAAATTTGCAACCAGGGACCAGTACCAAAAAATGAATATAAAATCGCATAAAAATAATCTTTTTCTAACGACCAAGGTTGAAAGACACTGTTCGTTCCATAGGGATAGAAAGATTGATTGTTGAAGAGATCGAGTTGAGGAAAAGGAGCAAAGCTTAAATTTTTAGCTAAATAGTAGCCTGTATATTCTTGAAGATCTACATAGTCATAATTGAGCCAACCGAAAGATCCTATGCCTACCCAACCAGTTAAAGGATAGGAAAAATCTTGAATAACGATAGAACTAAAAGCAAAAGAAATAAGTATGAATAGTATAATTATTGAAATACATTTGGAAGCGAATTTCTGGTTTCTAACTACTTTCATCCTCAAAACTTTTTCCTGCCGACTAGAAGAACCGATTTGCCAAAACTATAGCCTATAATGGGATCTAGCTTTCTAGATATGGGAACCATAAATCGATCCCAAACTTTTATTTGTTTCAAAGTTGGCTGGCTTTGTTTGAGTACCAATTTATTTCCCAAACTCGCTAGCAAGCCAACACAATCTAAATAGTTAAGTTTAATAATTTCTATATCGTCTGGTAAGACTGCCTTGAGAGTTTGTTTATTATAGCGACGGTAATGTCCTATTGCAGTATCAAATGGGGTAAATAACCATTGATGAGCTGGTGCTACAATAATTAAATTTCCATCGGGTTTTAGATGTCGAGAAGCTTTAATGACTTCTTCGCGATCGCGTTTGATATGCTCTAAAACATCCAGGTATAAAATAGCATCAAATAGTTGCTCCTCGTGCAAACTATCAATCTTTCCGTTACTAGCAAAACAGTCAATTATGTTATTCGATCGAATCGAATTTTCTAAATCTTGAAATAGTTGAGTATCCGGTTCTAAACAGAGCCATTTTTGATACTGAGATCGACAGAGTAAACGAGTATTGCTTCCGATCCCCGCACCGACTTCTAAAACGTCACCTTTTATATATCGTCTTAATAAAACCCTTAAATAGTCCTTCCAATTCTTGGCTTGAGCAAAAAGTTCTAACTCGGTTCCGACATAGATAAACTGACTCATGGTTTTAATTGAAAGCACTCCTCAACATAATATTTATAGTCGCGCATTGGGATAAAACCTAAATTATTGCGTGTTGATAAAATTATCATGCTGAATACGGTACCCAATATAACCAGTTGCAACAAAGAAACAACCAGCAATCCTGATACATAAGTTGCCCAGCCTGGAATTGCCCACTTGGTCAAAAATTTAACTAGAAAAACCAAACATAATACTATTAAAAACAGAATTAACAAAACAATAATAGATAATAATATTCTTGTCCCCACTACATCTCCATACACGGCAATAGAACTTAAACCATGTGTCACTAATGACACTAAGTTCATCTTAGGTTTTCCGGCTAGTCGCCTTGCGCGAGGGATATTTACTTCAAGGTAAGGCAGTCGAGAACGATAAATCCCCGATGAGTAATGATTCCAAATTTCTGAAATTGCTACTATATTTTTTAATAAAGAAGCTGGTAATAAGCTAAAGTTGCCGACATTAATTTCTCTGCCTATTAACAATCGATAAACAGTTTTATAAATCCAATAGAAGAACTTAAATGTGTTACCTTCAGAACGCTGACTTCGTCTGGCAAAAATAATTTTATTATTTCCTGTATCGTCGGATACACTCAATAAGCGGTTGATTGCCAAAGGACTATCTTCACCATCTCCATCCATGACCACAACTAAATCGCAATTTATATTGTGATAGAGATAAGATAAGCCTATCGCTATAGCTCTTTGATGACCGAGATTGCGACGAAGCCGAAGGACGTTAACCTTTCGTATCTGACGATATTGTTGACAAATTAGCGATTCTGGAATTGGCTGGGTTGAGTAGTCATCAACGATTAAAATTTCTATTTCGATCGCTTGAGCTAAAATAATTTCATCTATGAGTAACAAAAGCTTCTCTAAAGGTTGCCAGTCGTTAAACGAGGGAATAACAACTACTAGCTTTCTCTTCTGGTGAAATTCGGCTTGATGCGATCGCTCTTGGGTTGACAGTTCATCGAGTTGGGAGTCTAGTAGCTTTAAATTCCCGACTATTTCCTCAACCAACATTTTGACGCTGGCTGGAGTTTTTTCCCAATCTTGGGGCGTAATTTGCTGACGAAGGGATATTTGCTGTTTCTTCATACTGGTTTAAGCTTCCAGATAAGGAGCAATTTCCACGTCAATCCTTATTATTTTCTCTGGTTGGCATAATCTAGTTTGCCTAGTAGGATAGCTAAAGCCAAACCACCATGCAACTATTTTTTCTACGGGGCTAGAATTAAAGGAAATTATATTATATTAATTTATTTTTTTAATTTCTACTTACTTCTACTATTTTCCACTTGATTTGGGACTGACATACTCTAGCTAGACTTTTACGCTTCAATTAAAGAATTAATAATCAACTGGATTGGGTCAGAAATGCCAAAGCAAGTTAGTCAAATCGGTTTTATAGGTGCCACAGTAGTTGGATTAACCTGTTTGATGACTCCAGCTAACTCGGCAACGATTCAAACTAGCACGCAAAAAGCTTTGGTAGTTGGCGAAAATAACCGAGTGACTCAACTCAGTCAGCAAACGAGTCTCGATCTATTCTTTTTCGATCTTCATCTAGATAGGAAAAGTTTCTTAGACGAAAGTCCGATTAAAAATTTTATTAACTCTGAAATACTCGAATTTATCAATGATTTCGGCGAAAATATTTTAGAAATCGACCAATCTATCAGTCAAATAGCTCGTCTTTCTGGCAACAATAATCGAGTGACTCAAATCAGCGCTCAAAATATCTTCGATGTTTTCTTTTTAGATCCCGAATTGAGAGTAACTATGGGGGAAAATACCACCTATACTTTACCAGTTTTTGATATTAGCCAAATTTTAAGCGATCGCGTTGCAGCCCAACTCCCGGATATCGAGCAATCCGTTATTCAAGAAGCTAATGTCTTTGGGAGTGATAACCAAGTCAGACAAGTTAACGCTCAAACTGTTATTGACTTCTTCTTAATCGACATTAAATTTAGTGCGCAGCTAGTCGATATCGTAGTTCGTAGAACTGATGATAATTTGGATAACTTAGTTAATTTTGAACTCTATAATTTTCTCGACGATCTCGAAACTTTACTTCCTTTTCAAGAATTACCAGATAGCTTTTTCCAAGATAATAACCCCATCGTATTAGAAAATAGAAACTATAGTATTAACGAGGTACAATCGATTACCGTCCCAGAATCCAGCTCTGTATTCGCTTTATTAAGCTTAACTGCCATAGGATTGGGTTCGGCGATACTTCGCAAATACAAGTAACTCTTTGCTATCTCTCTTTGCGCCTTTGCGCGAGATTTCACTCCTCGTAATCCGTATAAATTTCAACGTCCAATGTCTCCTCATCCACTTGTACGTAAAGAACATTAGGACGACAGCAAACCTGACAATCTTCTACGTAAGATTGCTGCATTCCGGCACTCAAATCTACAAAAGTCGAATTGGATTCGCCACAGAAGGCACAAAAGTATTCTGTCGTTGTTTGCCTTTTGTAAAAATTTTCCGATCGATTAAGAAGAGACAAAGAAGATACTAGATTTGACGGAGACAGGAAAAAATTTTTCCTTGTCTGGCTTGTCTTCTCTATCTTCCTTGTCTCTTAAAAAAATAGAGTGAGAAGTCTTTCTAGACTTTACGGTCGATCTTATCCTTCTGACTGATAAAGATCAGTCCAACCGTTACTGGAATGACGACAATAACAGCACCCCAGACGAGGCTCCAGAGAAAATTAGCTAACGACGGAGTCATAAACCTTATATCCCTTTTTTATTTTTGATACGCTTCGTTACCCATTCTATAGGGTTTTTTAAACATTTCTCAGATTTTGCTAGCGTTCGATCGCGCTTGGCTCGCAATCGAACTCAAGCATGGCTGCAATGACCTTACAATAATTATGCGATCGCACTTGAGAATTCCCATGACACAAACTACTACCATTGACTGGTCTAACTTACTGCAACAGTTGCTCGACAGACAATCCCTCTCCCAAACTCAAGCCGCGCAATTAATGCAAGGTTGGCTCAAGGAAGAAATTCCACCCGTGCTATCGGGAGCCATTTTAGCCGCTATCCAAGCTAAAGGCGTTTCTGCCGACGAATTGACGGGTATGGCGCAAGTCTTGCAGGCGCAATCTTTACAGCAAGCTCCGATTCAACATGCCCAACCCGTCATCGATACCTGTGGCACGGGAGGAGATGGGGCATCGACCTTTAATATTTCTACTGCCGTTGCTTTCGTTGCGGCTGCGGCTGGGGTAAAAGTCGCCAAGCACGGAAATCGCTCCGCATCGAGTAAAGTAGGCTCGGCTGATGTTTTAGAATATTTGGGGGTCAATTTATCCGCACCGTCAGAGAAAGTAGAAGCCGCTCTCTCGGAAGTAGGAATTACCTTTTTATATGCTCCCGGCTGGCATCCGGCGATGAAGAGCGTTGCTCCCTTGCGACGGACGCTAAAAGTACGAACGGCGTTCAATCTCCTCGGACCGTTAGTCAATCCTCTACGTCCCACCGGACAAGTGATTGGAGTCTACGACGCGCAATTTTTAGAGCCGATGGCTCACGCCCTAAAACAATTGGGAACGCCCAAAGCCATTATTCTCCACGGCAGGGAAAAGCTAGACGAGGCGGGATTGAGCGATGTAACCGATCTAGCATTACTGAGCGATCGCAAAGTGGAATTGAGTCAATTGCAGCCCGAAGTTTTGGGATTAACCCCCGCACCGATTGAGGCTTTAAGAGGGGGAAATGTGCAAGACAATGCAGAGATTCTGCGGAACGTCCTCCAAGGAGGCGGCACGCAGGCACAGCAAGATGCAGTGGCGTTGAATGCCTCGCTTGCGCTTCAAGTTGGCGAAGTTGTTTTCTTTGAAGATCGTCGTCAAGGCGTAGAAAAGGCAAAGGAAATTCTCAGAAGCGGTGCTGCTTGGTCGAAGTTAGAGGAGTTGGTTCGGTTTCTGCGCTAATTATCCGTACTTGAGGTAAGTTGGTAGAAGCGCCAGACAAAAGCCCCAGCTGCGACTGCCACGCCGATGGACGGACTGTCCTATCCACAGTCCAATGCCGCTCAAACCGAGGTGAAATCCCAACACATAGCCGCCGCTCAATCCAATTCCCCAGAAGGTCAGGAAGCTCAACAACGTCGGCACGCGAGTATCTTGGAGTCCGTACAGTGCGCCCATCGCTATCTTTTGCACGCCATCTACCAATTGAGCCAAAGCCGCAACGACGAGCATAGGCATTGCCAGCTTTAGTACGTTAGCATTTTCTGGGTTGCTAAGATCCAAATATAGCCCGATCGCTTGCTGGGGAAAAGCTAGCAGCGCGATCGACATTATTATCATAAACCCCACCCCAATGCCGATCCCGACATATCCCGCCCGTCGTGCCCCCTTGAGGTCTTGCCGTCCGAACCATTGACCGACGCGGGCGGTGCGGCAAACGACATTCCCAGAGGTACCATGAAGATGACGATGGCGGTTTGCAACACGATTTGGTGCGCTGCCAGCACGTCGGTTCCCAGAATGCCCATCAGATAGGTAACAGTCGTAAATCGCCCCGTTTCCAAGGCAGCAAAAACGCCCATCGGTAAAAGCTTATCACAAGAGTCATCTCTAAGAATTTGGTTTCGTGCGATCGCGCTCGGCAGCTACCAGATTCGATTACTATTATGTTAATTGCGATACGCACGATTAACTCGACTGCGGTAGAATCCGATCGCGTCTCCCACACGATACCCTAAAATGTTTCTCTCAAGCTCCCAATGAATGGAGACATCCTATCTCAATTAACTGCTTCTAGTGGTTATATCGTTTTTCTTGTAACTTCTGCCGGACTGTATAGCCTATTTGCTCTCGGACTCAATTTGCAATGGGGTTTAACGGGACTGATTAACTTCGGTCACGTGGCTTTTATGACCGTTGGAGCCTATACCACTGCGCTGTTGACTCTTCAAGGCGTTCCTTTAATTATTGCCGCGATCGCTGGCGCTGGACTAGCTGCTTTACTCGGACTGGCGATCGGTACTTCTACGCTACGATTGCGGGAAGACTACCTAGCTATCGTCACGATCGGGGTTTCAGAACTTTTGCGCCTGGTGGTACTCAATGAAGAGTGGCTGACTAGAGGGTCTTTTGGGGTACAGCGCTATCCTCTGCCATTGAATGTTCGCTTTAATCCCATCGGCGAGCTACTCTTAATTGGGATCTTAACCCTGTTGGCTATCTTTGCTGGATGGCAACTGTGGCAAGGTTTAAGGCGGCAGTGGAATGAAAGTCAATTAATCAAAGACAAAAGACCGACAAAACGAGTTAGTCTCATTATTTGGGGCATTATTGCCACGGCTTTAATCTTGGTTATTTATGTTAATGGCGTCATCGCGCTCTCTAACTACACCTACAAAGCTGGATTGATGCTACTGGTGTTGCTGGTTTTAGCGCTAGTTTATAATGCCCTAGAATTTTTAGCGCGATCACCTTGGGGGCGAATTCTCAAAGCTATCCGAGAAGACGAAGAAATTCCCAGAGCCTTGGGCAAAAATGTCTTTTGGTATAAACTACAAGCATTTATGTTAGGCGGCGCGATCGCTGGTATAGCAGGTGCCTTTTTTGCTTGGCAGCTGACCACTATTTATCCGACCAATTTTGAACCGCTACTGACTTTTAATGCCTGGATTATAGTCGTATTAGGTGGGGCTGGCAGTAACGCAGGCACCCTATTAGGAGCAGTAATTTTCTGGGCATACGATACCCTGACTCGCTTTCTGCTTCCCCAAATAGGCATTCAAATAGGCATTACTAACGAAGCTCAATTGGGAGGCTTGCGAATAATGATTATTGGTTTAATTCTCATGATGCTCATGATTTGGCGACCGCAAGGTATTCTAGGGAAAAAAGAGGAACTTACATTGGGTCGGTAATTAGTTAGTAGTTAGTGGTTAGTGGCAAGCAAGAACAATTGACAAATGGCAAATGAAGAACAACCAACTACCAATAACATACTTTCAGCGACTGGATTAAGCAAAAGTTTTGGCGGGCTGAGAGCGGTCAATGAGGCTAAAATCTGCGTTAAGAAGGGAACGATTACGGGACTGATCGGACCGAATGGGGCAGGAAAAACCACATTATTCAACCTGCTGTCGAATTTTATTCGTCCCGATAAGGGAGAAGTGATTTTTGATGGCGAGCCCATCCATCATTTACAACCCTATCAAATTGCCTTACAAGGCTGCGTTCGTACCTTCCAAGTCGCACGGGTTCTCTCTCGGTTGACCGTGCTAGAAAATATGCTATTGGCAACTCAAAAACAAACTGGAGAGAATTTTATTCAGCTTTGGTTTCAACGAGGACAAGTCAGACAGGAAGAAAGAGAAAATAAAGAACGGGCAATGGAAATTCTCGAATCTGTCGGACTGGCGGCTAAAGCGCAAGATTATGCGGGGGCATTATCGGGAGGACAGCGAAAGCTGCTGGAAATGGCAAGGGCTTTAATGACCCGTCCCAAACTAATTTTATTGGACGAACCCGCAGCAGGGGTGAATCCCACGCTCATCGGTCAGATTTGCGAGCATATAATGAATTGGAACAAACAGGGAATCTCATTCCTGATTATCGAACACAATATGGATGTAATTATGTCCCTGTGCAACCACGTCTGGGTGTTGGCAGAAGGAACGAATCTCGCTGACGGAACGCCAGAGGAAATTCAAACGAATCCAGAGGTACTGGAGGCTTATTTAGGGGAATAATACTCGCGCAGAGGCGCTCCAGACGCAGAAAAGTATACTAAAGGACAGTATTTTTTCTGAACTCCGAATTTAGAACTCACGTGATATTATGTCCCTGTGCAACCATTTTTAAGCGCTTGCGAGGGAACTAATCTTGCTAATAAGCGCTAAAGAAAATATGAAGGTATTTGTTAATTCTCGTTTGCCATAAGAAAATAGGGTTTGCATATGGCAAAATCTAAAATCCAGCAATTGCTTGCCGAGCGCGATCGCGATAGTTCCCAGAGATCTCCAAAAAAGATTTCTCCTCTGCTTGAATATATATCGATTTTTTTCTTAATTTTCGGTATCTTCGTTCGCCTCATTCAATACGTCAGCAATCGCTCTCTTTGGGATGATGAGGCAGCACTGGCAATCAATATCGTCAACCGTTCTTATCTAGAATTACTCAGTCCTTTGGAGCGCAATCAAGCAGCACCACCAGGATTTCTCTGGATAGAAAAGCTGTCCATTCAACTCTTTGGCAACAACGAGTATGCGCTCAGGCTGTTTCCTTTTATCGCTAGCATTGTTTCGCTGTTTGCCTTCTACCAGTTTACCCGGCGCTATATCTCCGCGCTTGCCGCTCCCATTGCAATCGCGCTATTTGCCTGTCTGAGCTACAATCTCTACTACGCCACAGAAGTCAAGCAGTATGGCAGCGATGTGATGTTAGCGCTGCTTTTTTTCTTAATTCTCATTCCCCTTCGCCAGCAAATTCTTAAAGCAAGACAGATTCTGTTGCTCAGTCTGGTGGGAGCAATTGGGATTTGGCTCTCCCATCCATCGATTTTCGTCCTATCGGGAATAGAATTGAGTTCTCTGCTGACTGCTCCTGCGCAGAAAAAACTGAGCATTATCCTCAATCGATTGCCAGTGTATCTCGTTTGGCTGTCGATTTTTGGCGTGCTGTATTTTTTGACAATTAGCGGCGCCATGCAGAATGAAGCGCTACAAGGTTCTTGGGGTGCCAGCTATCCCGATTCTCTTTTCGAGCTGGTATGGTTGTTCGATGCTTTTGGCAGATTGTTCTATACTCCGTTAGGTTTTGTCAGCATCACCGATGGAGTCGCTATGTTCGCCTTTGTGTGCGGATGTGTTGCTTACTATCGAATTAATAGAACTAATTTACTCTTTATAACTTCTCCATTCCTAACAACTTTGTTAGGGAGTTATCTGCACAAATATCCTTTTCGCGATCGCTTGATTCTTTTTCTCATACCATTTGCGATCGCTATTATTGCCGAAGGCGTTGTTTTTTTACTCGCTCAATTCCAAGGGCGGCGTAAATATTTCGCTATTTTAGGAATTATCGTTGCGATCGCTTTGCTTGCTCCTCCTGCACTCCAAGCGAGTCAACTGGTTATTCGTCCAGCCCTTAAAGAAGAGATTAAAGGGGCGATCGAATATGTCAAGTCTCGTCAGCAGCCAGAAGATAGTTTTTATATTTATACTAGGGCGCAGAATGCCTTTACTTACTATGCCGAGAAATATGGCTATTTCAAAGGAGATTACGTTATCGGAGTGCGAGTCTTGCCTAACGATGGCAAAGGAACGCAGGAAGAATGGAAGCAATACAAGCGCGAAATCGAGCGCTTTCGAGGCAAACGACGCGTTTGGCTACTCTATCGGGCAAACGATCGGGAACGTCAGGAAATCACCTCATATCTAAATCAAATCGGTCAGCAAATCGATTATTTCAGTCAGCCTGGTATATTTGTCTATTTGTACGACTTTAGTCGATCGTCTTTGCAATCTAGTAAGACTGGTATATTTGTCTATTTGTGCGACTTTAGTCGATCGCCTTTGCAATCTGGTAAGAGTAATGACGCTAATTTTAACCAATGACGACGGAATCGATGCCCCCGGCATTCGGGCACTGCAAAAAGCTTTAAACGGTCGAGGCATTATCGTTGCGCCAAAAGATCATTTATCCGGTTGCGGACATAAAGTTACCACCACGCGACCAATTCATCTGCAAAAGCGATCCGATAGCGAATATGCAGTCGATGGAACGCCTGCCGATTGCACTCGTTTAGCTATTACCCATATTGCCCCAGAAACGAAGTGGGTATTATCTGGCATTAACGCAGGCGGGAATTTGGGGATCGATACTTATATTTCGGGAACGGTTGCTGCGGTGAGAGAAGCGGCAATCCACGGCATCCCTGGAATTGCTATCTCCCACTGGATTAGAAGACCGCTAATCGTCGATTGGGATCTTGCCTCGGTTTGGACGGCGAAAGTGTTGGCAGAGTTATTCAATCGTCCCATTCCCCCCAAAAGTTTCTGGAATGTCAATTTGCCTCATATCGAACCCAATTCCCCCGAACCAGAAATTGTGTTTTGCGAACCGAGTACGCAACCTTTACCCCTTAAATATCGCATCGAGGGCGATTTATTTTATTACGAGGGAGAATATTCTAAACGCGATCGCGCTACTGGAACCGATGTCGATGTTTGTTTTTCTGGTAAGATTGCCGTGACGTTGATTCAACTTTGAATCTAGTTTTTATTTAATACATTTGAGCGTTCGTATAGTCTTTTTTTTAGAAGAGAAAATAACCTCAGATCGTGAAATTTTCCTTTCTGCGCGACCAGGTATCGGTGTCTAGATACTTAATTGGTTCTGGTTTACCTACTCCTTTGAATGGGTCTTTCATAACCGCTTCAACTAAATCGAGGATTTTGTAGGCTTTCTGTTTATCGGTTTTGTACCACCAACCAAGATCTTCTCGAAAACGCTCTGAAAAGACTGGAAAACGAGAAACCTGCTGAATATTCTGGTCAAATGGCGAGTTCTGCTTTTTCTTTCTTTCTTTCAATGTCTAATTCGGAGCATAATTCATCAATCGTGTGAGGAAGGGGAGATTCGGTTGCATCCCATTTTTTTGACTCCTCTAGCGTATCTAATAGACGACGGGCATTGGCTGGCGATCGCAGCAAATAAACAGTCTCTAATAGACTAGATAGTTCGTCGGCTGCCAATAAAGCGATATCCTTATGACCGCGACGTTTAATCACGGCAATCGTGTTTTCATTTTCGATTTGGTCGAGTAAGGTAGCTAAATTTTCCCGTGCCTGAGTATAGCTGGTTTGAAGCGCAAACATTTCGTTGAATTACTGGACAGTTATTCCGTACATATACTCTAACACTTTTGGGCACAGAGAAAATCAATCGAACCGACTAGCGATCGCAAACAGCTACAAATGCGCGATTTGCATTAAAAGAATTCATAAGCAGTAATAGATGGCACAAATTGTATTGAAAATTACAGTTTATTAAGAAAAATATCAAGACCATCTAGTAAAAGCGCCAGAAAGAAAGTCTTCGTTATCTTGCCATACGAGCGAAAATCTCAAGTTCTATGACTGACTCAGTAAAAACCCTCTGTCCCTATTGCGGTGTTGGATGCGGATTAGAAGTTTCTCCGCCTGCTGCTGCGGGACGCGCGACTCATCGAGATAGTCAAGGAAACCCGATTTGGAAAGTGGTCGGCGATCGCTCTCACCCCTCCTCTCAAGGCATGGTTTGCGTCAAAGGGGCAACCATTAGCGAATCGCTAGACAAAGATCGCCTCAAATATCCCATGATGAGGGACTCTTTATCCGATCCCTTTCGTCGAGTCAGTTGGGATGAAGCCTTAGATCGCATCGTCGCTCGCATCCGAACCGTTATCGCTACGCAAGGTTCCGATGGCATTTGCTTGTATGGTTCCGGTCAATTTCAAACCGAAGACTACTACGTCGCCCAGAAACTGATCAAAGGCTGTTTGGGCACCAATAACTTTGATGCCAACTCCCGCCTTTGCATGTCCTCCGCCGCGGCGGGTTATATTCAAAGCTTCGGTTCTGACGGATCTCCCTGTTGTTATGACGACTTGGAATTGACCGACTGTGCCTTTCTTATTGGCACCAATACCGCCGAATGTCACCCCATCGTTTTCAACCGCTTGCACAAACATATCAAGCGCGATCGCAAAGCCAAACTGATCGTCGTCGATCCCCGCCGAACGAAAACCGCAGAAGCAGCCGATCTCCATCTCGCCATCAATCCCGGCACCGATATCGACTTGCTCAACGGCATCGCCCACCTGCTGATGCGTTGGGACAAAATTGACACTCTCTTTATTGATGAATGTACCAAAGATTTTCCCGCCTACGCGGAAGTCATCAACCACTATTCTCCCGAATTAGTTGCCCGCAAGTGCGGCATCCGCATCGACCATCTAGAACAAGCGGCGCGTTATTGGGCAGAATCGGAACGAGTTCTCTCTCTGTGGTCGATGGGAGTCAATCAGTCTTCTGAAGGAACGGCTAAAGTTCGCACCATTATTAATCTACACCTGATGACCGCCAATATCGGCAAACCGGGCGCGGGACCCTTTTCTCTCACCGGACAGCCAAACGCAATGGGAGGACGGGAAGCAGGCGGACTCGCCCATATTCTCCCCGGTTATCGATCGGTCACAAATTCCCAACATCGCGCCGAAGTGGAACGACTCTGGCAACTTCCCGCCGGACGAATTTCCCCCAATCCAGGTCGAGATGCTTGGAGTATGATAACGGGTTTGGAAACGGGCGAAGTGGGCTTACTGTGGATTGCGGCAACCAATCCAGCCGTCAGCATGCCGGATTTAGAACGCACGAAAGCTGCGCTACTGAAGTCGCCCTTGACCGTCTATCAGGATGCCTATTACCCGACAGAAACGGCAGCTTATGCCCATATTTTATTGCCGGCGGCGCAATGGGGCGAGAAAACGGGAACGATGACCAATTCCGAACGGGTAGTAACGTTGTGTCCGCAGTTCCGTCTCCGTCCGGGAGAAGCCAAAGCCGACTGGGAAATCTTTGCAGAAGTGGGGCGTCGCTTGGGGTTTGTCGAACAGTTTAACTTTCCCGATTCGGCTGCGGTACATCGGGAATTCGTGCAAGCAACCCGCAATCGTCCCTGCGATATGACGGGAATTAGCTACGATCGCTTGCAGCAAGAAGGCCCCATTCAATGGCCCTGTCCCTTGGACGGAGGGGGAGAAAATACTTCTACTCAACAATCTGGAATTCTCTCTCATTTATTTAAGGGGAAGGAGGAAAAACCAAAAGGCAAGCGACTTTATACGAATTGGCGATTTAATACTCCCGACGGACGGGCGAGGTTTGCTGCTTATCATTCCAAGGGATTGGCGGAACCAACCGACGAAGCTTATCCTTTTGTCTTGACGACGGGGAGATTATACGGTCATTGGCATACTCAAACTCGCACGGGACGAATTGAGAAAATTACTAAGATGCATCCCAATCCCTTTGTTGAAATTAACCCCCGCGATGCAGAAAAATTAGGGATAAAGGATGGGGATTGGATCGAAGTGCGATCGCGTCGCGGCAAGGCACGTTTTCCCGCTAAAGTTACCAAAGCGATCGCACCTGGTACGGTTTTCGTTCCTATGCACTGGGGCGCACTCTGGGCAGAGAATGCAGAGGCTAATAGCCTCACCCACCCAAAAGCTTGTCCCGATTCTCTCGAACCAGAATTAAAAGCTTGTGCGGTTCAATTAGTGCCTATTGCGGCTATCTCCGAAGCTGGTACCGAAAAACCCGTCCAAATCTCGTCAGTACCAGAATACGTATCCTCACCTAGCTGAATGACTAGAATAACAAATGACGAAGAACGAATGACCAATGACCAATGACTGATTTTTTTCAATTCGAGGCAGATTTTGTCGATTCCTTGCGCTGTATTCCCATGCAAGTGAGAATGAAACTCGATACTTGTGGAGTAAAACTCAAGCTATTTCATTGGAACCAGTTCAGTCAAGAAGAACGACAAACCCTTGTTGCTTTGCCATGCACAACTGTTGAAGAAAGTCAAGTCTATCGAGACTATTTACAAAACCTCGTCAAAGAAAAAACGGGCAAACCTGCTGGCGAACTCGCGATCGAGCCCCATCCACCTTGGCTGGATGCTTCGACGGTGCCTGCCCAAACTCAGGAAAAAGCCGCAGAATTCGGCATCGCGATTACGGCACAGCAGTGGGAAAATCTCACTCCCGCCCAGCGTTTTGCCCTTATTAAACTCAGCCGTCCCGGTCATGAAAATCAAAATTTTTTTCCAGCGCTAAAAGAATTTAAACTTGCATAATTAGCGCTCGCTGAGTGGGAGCGAGTCGATCTAAGAATGCTGTCCTTAAAAAAAGTATAAGCCTAGAGCAGTTTTCCACGATGATAATGCGACAATACCCAGATGACCTCTCATCTAACAGGTTGTCTGAAAAGTATAGAATGTCGAAGATACTCCGCCAAGTCATGTTGAGCGTAGCGATCGCGAAGCGAAACATCTTAGCCTACCCACTCCAAACAAAGATTCTTCGTTACGTTCTCCTGCACTCAGGATGACAAAATGGACTTTTCAGATGTCCTCTAAGGTCTGTAAAACATCTGGGGGATAAAATTTATGAAACTATCATCGCGAGTCGGTCAAGTAACGCCATCCCTAACATTAGCGATCGATTCCAAAGCCAAGGCAATGAAGGCGGAGGGAATTGATGTCTGTAGTTTTAGTGCGGGAGAGCCAGATTTTGACACGCCACAACACGTTAAGGAAGCCGCCAAACTGGGGCTAGACCAAGGAAAAACTAAGTATGGGCCTGCATCTGGAGAACCAAAACTCAGAGCGGCGATCGCCAAAAAGCTATACGAAGACAATCATTTAAATTATCAAGCAGAAAATATTATTGTCACCAATGGCGGCAAACATTCTCTGTTCAATTTGATGCTCGCCTTAATCGAACCAGGCGATGAGGTCATTATTCCAGCCCCCTATTGGCTGAGCTATCCTGAGATGGTGAAGATAGCAAGCGGTACGCCAGTTATTGTCGATACGCCTGAAGAAAACCAATACAAGATTACTCCCGACCAACTCCGTCAAGCCATTACTCCTCGGACAAAACTATTTGTCCTCAACTCCCCTTCTAACCCAACGGGAATAGTTTACACGCCCGATGAAATTCGCGCTCTAGCTGAGGTTATTGTAGAACGCGACATCCTCGTTGTCTCCGACGAAATCTATGAAAAGATTCTCTACGACGGTGCAGAACATTTGAGTATTGGTGCTGTTAGCGAAGAAGCTTTTAAGCGGACAATTATTAGCAACGGTTTCGCCAAAGCTTATTCTATGACGGGCTGGCGCGTCGGCTATCTAGCGGGACCACTAGAGCTAATTAAAGCCACAATTACCATTCAAAGTCACAGTACTTCTAATGTTTGTACCTTTGCGCAATACGGCGCGATCGCGGCTTTAGAAGGCTCTCAGGATTGCGTGCAACAAATGCTCGCTGCTTTTGCCAAACGGCGACAGTATATGTTAGAGCGCATCAGTGCCATTCCCAACCTCAGTTGTCCCAAACCCAATGGCGCTTTTTACGTCTTTATAGACATTAGCCAAACGGGAATGGCTTCCATCGATTTCTGTAAAGCCTTACTGGAAGAGCATCAAGTAGCCGCCGTTCCTGGTATTGCCTTTGGCGCAGATCGATGCATCCGTCTTTCCTATGCCACCGATATGACTACTATCGAGAAAGGATTGGACAGACTCGATAAGTTTGTGCGATCGCTCTGAAGGGAGGAGTGTGGGGAGAGGAGGAGACGGGGAGCGGTGGGAGACAATTAACCACTAACCACTAACTACCAACCATTCTTACCGCCCCAAATCGTGCATAGCATTGATAACAGCGGCGCACTTTTCTGTCACTTGCTGTAATTCTTCTCGTTTGGTCGAGGATGGGGAAGCGATTAACTCCCCGATTCTAACTGTGACGGGTACGGGGTAGGGAAAAGGCGAACCTTTGCGTAAGATTTTCTCAGTGCCCCACAAACTTACGGGTAAGAGAGGGACTTGCGCTTTAGCCGCGATCAGCGCTGCTCCTCGTCTAGGATTAGTAATACGACCGTCAGGAGTTCGAGTCCCTGTCAAAAAAATCCCCGCTATCCAACCTCCTTCTAGGGCAGTGAGTGCCGCTTGGATGGCATCGCGATCGCTCGTTGCCCGTTTGACGGGATAAGCTCCATATAATTCGATCGCCTGCTTAAATACAGGAATTTTAAATAATTCTTCTTTTGCCATATAGGCTACCGGACGGCGCAGACAGTTTGATACGATTGGCGGATCGAAATAACTGCCGTGGTTGCAGACGGCAACTAGAGCACCTTTTTGAGGAACATTTTCTGTCCCATAAATACGAACCCGAAAATAAACGTGCAGCATGGGACTAACGACCGACCACTTGAATAAGTGATAGAGCACTAAATTAGTAAAGGGTTCTCGTTCTCTGGGTTGATTGTCATTAGTCATTTGATGAAAGGATTTTAGATTTCTAAGTCATAAATCTGGCGACGCGGGATATTGGTGAGTTGGGCTAACTGACGGCTGGCTTGCGATCGCGTCATTCCTTGCTCGATTAGGCGTCGCAGTTCGGTTTTGAGTTCCTCTTCCGATAAAATGAGATTTTCTTGCGTTTGAGTCCCTGCGACGACAAGGGTAAATTCTCCTTTCGGTTCGCGGTTAGTCGTATAGAGTGCGATCGCATCTCGAATTGTCCCTCGCCAAAATTCTTCATGTACTTTGGTTAATTCTCGTGCCAATACGATTTGTCTATTTTCCCCTAAAACGCTGGCTAGATCGCTTAGAGTTTCAAGCAAGCGATGGGGAGCTTCGTATAAAATTAGAGTACGAGTTTCATGTTTCAAAAAATTGAGGCGATCGCGCCTTTCTTTTCCTTTTATAGGTAGAAACCCTTCAAAAACAAAGCGATCGGTTGGCAAACCCGATGCCGCTAACGCAGTCACCGCTGCCGTGACTCCCGGAATGGGAATGACCGAGATGCCAGCATCGATGCAAGCTTTCACCAATTCGTAACCCGGATCGGAAATTCCTGGCATTCCCGCATCCGTTACTAGAGCAATTGTTTCTCCTTTTTGGAGACGAGCTAATAATTCTTCCTGACGCGATCGCTTATTGTGTTCGTAATAGCTAATCTGTGGGGCAGCAATCTGAAAATGTTGTAATAATTTTCCCGTGTGGCGAGTATCTTCAGCCGCAATTAAATCTACTGCTTGTAAAATTCCTATTGCCCGAAAGGTGATATCTTCCAGATTTCCTATCGGCGTTCCGACTAGATATAGCGTTCCCGGTTTTAAGTCTTTTGACATTCAAATTCTTGATGGCGACAACTTGACTACGATCGCCATTAACAATTTTAATTAGGACTTACGCATTGACAAAGTGGTATAATAGGTCTTTGAAAAACAAGTGTCGTCTACACGCGGGGAGCGAATAATTAGAGAAATCAGCTAGCCTTCAACCGCACCATTTTTGTTATCAAACTCAAACCAGGTCGGATGCTGTAGATTAGCCCAAACCCTTAGCCCAAACCCATGGATAATTTTAGCATGATAGCGTAAATCTAGTAGCTTCTGTGGTAAGGGATAACCGCTCTGAGGTTCGCAAAGTTTTAATTCTTACCCTGCTTCTCAATCTTTTCGTTATGGGACTCAAAGCAGTGGTAGGATTTCAGGCGAATTCATTGAGTTTGCAAGCAGATGCCTTACACAGCGTCACCGATAGTGCAAATAACATTCTCGGTTTAATTGCCAGTCGCTTGTCCTCTCCAATTCCCGATCGCGATCATCCCTACGGACATCAAAAATATGAAGCACTAGGCGCATTGGGAATCGCCGCTTTTTTAGGAATTGCTTGTTTTGAAATCCTTAAAAGCGCAACCGAACGAATTTTGGAGGGAGGAAGTCCCGTTCGCATTGCTGGCGCCGAATTATCGCTACTGATCGTCGTGTTGGGGGTGAATATTTTTGTGGCTTTTTACGAACGGAAAATCGGCAGGAAAGTCGGAAGTCCGATTTTGATTGCCGATGCTTACCACACCATGAGCGACATCTGGGTGACGATTACGGTTATGGCTGGATTGGTCGGCGTTTGGCAAGGACGGGTGTTAAATTTACCGCAACTGCAATGGCTAGACGTAATTTTGTCTTTCCCCGTCGCTTTGTTGGTATTTTACAGCGGTTGGACGGTATTAAAGGCAAACGTGCCTTGGTTGGTAGATGAAATGGCGATCGCGCCCGAAGCAATCCATCAAATCGTCATGGAGGTTCCCGGCGTTATCAATTGCCATGATATAGCCTCCAGAGGATTGTTGGGACGACAAATATTTATAGAAATGCACTTAGTTGTAGAGGCAACCGATGTGGAAAACGCCCATAAAATTACAGAAGAAGTAGAAATTCGCTTGGCAGAACAATTTAGTCCCGTGCGAGTAATCATCCATGTAGAACCTCCCGATTATCAGCACGATCGCATTACTTTTGAGTCAGAAGACTCTTAATTGCGCGATCGTTTTTTCCACAGATAAGTGCAATTTTCCACAGATTGCCGCTAAGTTTTCCACAGAAAATAAAGAAACGATTATTACCGAGTTATCTCAATTTAAAAAATGTTGGCGACAGACTATAGCAGTTTTCAGTTTGGACACTTGAGATGGAGCGATGAGTTAAACAACAAGATACACGAGTTCTGCAATGTAGCTCTCTAGCGAAACTACTCCTCGTGTAACGCGATCGCGCTTTGGCATTTTCTTTTGATCGCCAGGGTTGTTATCTTGGAGAAGAATACTGCTGTCTTGTTTGAAAACCCCATATTCTGCATCGTCCCGATCCACTGGTCGCGCGGAGTTTCCATTCCTTTGACTGGTTTTTGTAAAGCTTTGGCAAATGCTTGTGCAACATCGAGCACAAAATATCTTTCTGGTCCTTCGATGTTGTATCATCCTGTATTCTCTATTGGCTCTGTCATCAAACGCGCTGCCAACTGACCAATATCGCGCGGAGCGACCATCGACAAGACAAAATCGGTTGGAAAGAAGGTATTGATTCCGCCATTGTGTTTAATGTTTTGTAGAGAAAAGTCCCAATTACTCATGTAGTAGGCAGCACGAATGATACTAGATGGTATGGACTGAGCAGCGAGTTGCTGCTCCATTTCGTAAAGCACTCCAAAATCGCCAATTTGAGAACCGAGTTGCGCTCCATAATGAGAAGCGCAATGTTGTACTCAAGCAGCTTGATGACCCCGTTCACCCGCCCTTCTGGATAAACGTATCGCGCTTTATTATAATGATAATCATTATAATAAAAATACTCTACCAAAAAAGTTAGCGAAAATAAATAATTGTTACTCAGGAACTAATTCTATGAATCGATTACTGATTCGAGAACAGCCAAATTGGGGAATACCCGTTACGATTATCACTGGTTTTTTAGGCAGTGGCAAAACCACCTTACTCAATCAAATCCTCCAAAATAAACAGGATTTAAAAGTTGCAGTCTTAGTGAATGAATTTGGAGATATTAGTATCGATTCTCAACTTCTCGTCTCTTACGATGACGATATGGTGGAATTGAGTAATGGCTGTATTTGTTGCACCATCAATGATGGATTGATTGAAGCAGTCTATCGGATTTTGGAACGCGATGAGAAGGTCGATTATCTGGTCATTGAAACAACGGGAATTGCCGATCCTCTACCGATTATTTTGACCTTTGTCGGAACAGAATTTCGCGATTCAACTCGTTTGGATTCTATTATTACAGTGGTCGATGCCGATTTGTTTGATGCCGACCATTTTAACAGTGAAGCGGCAATGAGTCAGATTGCTTACGCCGATATAGTTTTACTCAACAAAATCGATCTGGTTACCCCAGAAAAACTAGCAGAGTTAGAATCTCAAATCAAAACTTTTAAACAAGGAGCGAGAATTTTACAGACTCAATATTGTCAAGTACCACTAGGACTCATTTTGGACGTAGGATTAACACCCATTGAAGCTTATAAAAACGAGGAAGAATCCGATCGTTATCACGACCATAAATATCATTCCCATCACTTAGAAAATGATGGATTTGTTTCAATGTCTTTTACCAGCGATCGCCCCTTTGATGTTTACAAGTTTCAGAAGTTTTTAACCGAACAAATACCAAATGAAGTATTTCGAGCTAAAGGAATTATTTGGTTTGATGGAAGTGAACTGCGTCATGTTTTTCAATTAAGCGGTCCTCGCTACGATATGAAATCCGATCGTTGGACAGGTTTGCCGTCTAACCAGTTAGTTTTTATCGGTCGTCATTTAGATACCGATAAAATTCGACACTCATTAAATGACTGCTTAGTTGCTTCTGTTGCTGTTTAATCACTAATGAGTTAAAAGTCGCGATCGCAACTTTTGATCAAACAATCATTATTATCAAAAATACTCGATATGGTCAGTCAGTCAACCCAATCTCAAAGCGACAATCCCCTGCAAGTTTCCAATCTGCAAAAATTAGATCGCATTCGCCACACTTGCGCCCATATCATGGCAATGGCAGTACAAATCTTATTTCCAGAGACAAAAGTTACCATTGGACCGACTACAGATACGGGTTTTTATTATGATTTCGAGCGCCCGCAACCTTTTACTCCTGAAGATTTAATCAAAATTACCAAACAAATGCGCTTAATTATTAAAGCTAATTTGCCGATTATTCGGGAAGAGGTAGCTAGGGAAGAAATTAAAGTCGAAATCGAACAGCTAGGCGAACCCTACAAACTAGAGATTTTAGACAGCATTCCTGAAGGAGAAACTATTACTCGTTACTATATCGGTAGTCCTGACGGTGGTAGATTGCCTAATATCGGAGAAAAGCTGAAAGCTGCCTTACCAGAACCTTCTTTAATTAAACCCGTCAAAATTCCTGCTACTGTATCTTGGTGGGATTTGTGCGCAGGACCTCATGTTAAAACTACAGGAGAGATTAACCCAGATGCTTTTGCCTTAGAAAGCGTGGCTGGTGCATACTGGCGCGGAGATGAAACCAAAGCCCAACTACAACGCATCTACGGTACTGCTTGGGAAACTCCCGAACAGTTAGAAGCTTATTTACAAAAAAAAGAAGAAGCCAAACGCAGAGATCATCGCAAACTAGGCAAGGAGTTAAAACTGTTTAGCATTCAAGAAGATGCTGGTGGTGGTTTGGTATTTTGGCATCCTCGCGGTGCAACTATGCGCTGCATCATTGAAGATTATTGGCGTAAGGCACATTTAGATGCAGGTTATGAACTTCTCTATACACCTCACATTGCCAATTTAGAATTATGGAAAACATCGGGTCATGTTGATTTTTATCGGGAAAATATGTTTGACTCGATGAAGATTGAGGAACAGGCTTATCAAATCAAGCCAATGAACTGTCCGTTTCACGTTCTTATCTATAAAAATGACCTCCATTCCTATCGAGAATTACCTTTGCGTTGGGCGGAATTAGGAACTGTATATCGTTATGAACGTTCTGGTGTCTTGCATGGTTTAATGCGGGTGCGGGGCTTTACTCAAGATGATGCCCATATTTTCTGTTTATCCACACAAATTGCAGGGGAAATTCTCAGTATTCTTAATTTAACGGAAAAAATTCTTTCGGATTTTGGTTTTAAAGACTATGAAGTCAATCTCTCTACTCGCCCAGATAAGTCAGTCGGTACAGATGAAGGTTGGGAATTGGCGACTAATGCTTTAGTAGAAGCTTTGAAGACAAAGGGGTGGGATTACCTGGAAGATAAGGGTGGTGGTGCTTTCTATGGTCCAAAGATCGATATTAAAATTCAAGATGCTATTGGACGTACTTGGCAATGTTCGACTATCCAGGTAGATTTTAATTTACCAGAACGCTTCGATCTCGAATATGTAGCAGCTAATGGTTCTCGTCAACGTCCCATTATGATTCATCGGGCAATTTTTGGGTCTTTAGAGCGTTTTTACGGGATTTTAATCGAAAACTATGCAGGAGATTTTCCTTTATGGTTAGCACCGATTCAAATACGTTTATTACCAGTGAGTGAAACACAAAGAGAGTATGCTGAATCTGTTGCTGCTAATTTCAAACAAGCTGGTTATCGGGTAGAAATAGACTGCACGGGGGAACGTTTGGGTAAACAAATCCGCAATGCTGAGTTAGAAAAGATTCCTGTGGTAGCAGTGGTTGGTAAACAGGAAGTAGCCGAGCAAACTTTAAGCATTCGTACTAGAAAAGAAGGCGATCTCGGTGTCATGACTGTCGACGAGCTACAAAGGCGAATGCAAGGGGCAATAGAAGCAAAAACAACTATTTAATAGTGAGGAGATAGCTATGATAAATCGCGAAGTATCTTGGTATTTTGCTTTAAAACTGCTGTGTCAACAATTAACTTCCGCGATCGCTTTTTCTTTACTCCTTGCTTGGGTTAGTTGGTTTCTTACTATCGGTAGTTAATGATGATGTATTAAACTCCAAACGTGACAAACGATGCTATAATAATGATAATCATTATTAAAAATGGAGTGCCGATCGCGTCGGTGCAAACCACTTGTCAAAAGTTAGCTTTATAACAGTTATTCCTCTGCATTCCTACCTAATTTTTTGTTGTTTAGATTCATCTATATGACCTTATCTAAGTCCGAACCTACTGCAATCAAATCGACTAAAAGTTCCTTCCCCAATCTGACTACCGAACATCAATCTCTTGTTTCAGAAGAGGATATGATCCAGGCGGTACGGACTTTACTGTTAGGATTAGGAGAAGATCCAGATCGCGAAGGGTTAAAAGATACTCCCAAACGAGTCGTTAAAGCCTTACAATTCCTGACGTCAGGGTATCATCAATCTCTCGATGAATTGCTTAACGGAGCAGTTTTTCATGAAGATACCGACGAGATGGTATTGGTGCGAGATATCGATCTTTTCAGTTCCTGCGAACATCATATCCTACCCATTTTAGGTCGCGCTCACGTCGCCTATATTCCTGATGGAAAAGTAATGGGACTCTCAAAAATCGCGCGCATTTGTGAAATGTATGCCAGACGCTTGCAAGTGCAAGAAAGATTAACCGCACAAATTGCCGATGCCATACAAGGATTATTAAAACCAAAAGGCGTGGCGGTTGTTATCGAAGCAACTCATATGTGTATGGTGATGCGGGGAGTACAAAAACCCGGTTCTTGGACTTCTACCAGTGCCGTGAGGGGAGTCTTTGCAGAAGATGCGAAAACTCGTCAAGAATTTATGAGTTTAATTTGTCATAATCCTACCTTTCATTAACTAAATTCCAAGTTAAACAGCGTGCCATAAGTAGGGATGAGTTATTTCTCATCTCTACTTTTCCGGAGATAAAAACATGAATCAAGATTTTCTTTGGATTGAACGATTAAAATTTAACGAGCAAGGATTAATTCCTGCCATTGCTCAAGATTATCGAGATGGCGCTATCTTGATGATGGCATGGATGAATAGAGAATCAATTCAGCAAACTTTGATGACAGGAGAAGTATATTATTGGAGTCGCTCTCGACAAGAATTATGGCACAAAGGGGCAACTTCCGGACATATTCAGAAAGTGAAAGAATTTTATTATGATTGCGATGCTGATACCTTGTTATTAAAAATCAAACAGATTGGAGATATTGCCTGTCATACGGGTAAAAGAAGTTGTTTTTTTAATTTGGTTCCTATCAATTCGTTTCATCAGATCTAGGTTAATTTTTATGAGCTAATTTCTTCAAATCTAATAATATGAATAGTCTCAATATCTCTCTTTCCGATTCTCTGCCTACTCTTCCCAAAAGGGGAATGCCAGTAACTATTATCACTGGTTTCTTGGGCAGTGGCAAAACAACTTTGCTCAATCATATTCTAGAAAATAGACAAGGGTTGAAAGTTGCTGTTTTAGTCAATGAATTTGGCGATATTAATATCGATTCTCAACTTCTAGTTTCAACGGAAGAAGATATGTTGGAGTTGAGCAATGGTTGTATCTGCTGTACGATTAATGATGGTTTAATCGAGGCAGTCTATCAAATTTTAGAAAGAGAAGATAAAATCGATTATTTGATTATTGAAACGACAGGATTAGCCGATCCTTTTCCGATTATTTTGACTTTTATAGCTACTGAGTTAAAGTTTTTAACCCATCTGGATTCGATTATTACGTTGGTCGATTCGGAAATTTTTACTCCCGAACATTTTGAGAGTGATATCGCTCTTCGTCAGATCAAATATGGCGACATTATCATTCTCAATAAATTAGATAGAGTTGATGAGAGAAAAATCAAAGAGTTAGAAGATTTTGTTCGAGGTAATAAAGAAGGGGTGAGAATTTTTCATAGTCAATATGGGAAGGTTCCGCTAACATTACTTTTGGGAGTAGGATTAACTCAAGAAGATATTTATATCAGTCAAATTAGAAAATTTCGGCGCGATCGCGAATCTTCTGGTTATCATATAGAAAATGATGGATTTGTAGCAGTTTCTTTTGAGAGCGATCGTCCTTTTGATTTACAGAAATTCGAGAACTTTATTGTCGAGCAAATGCCTTATACTGTCTTTCGAGCTAAGGGAATTCTTTGGTTTGAAGAAAGCAAATTGAGACATATTTTTCAGCTTAGCGGCAATCGTTACGAACTCGAAGCAGATGAATGGCAAACGCAACCTAAAAATCAGCTGGTTTTGATCGGTCGGAATTTAGATACTACGCTCATTCACGAGCAACTAAAAACCTGCTTGATTTCTCATTCTACTGACGATTAAACTTTTTCTGCTCGGAACCTAACTTTTGGTTTCGCTTTTTTTGCTGTTAGGATAAATTTTTTTGAATTCCTCGATCTCCAAAAAGCCAGTTGCGGGATTTGAACCCGCGACCCTCGCATTACGAGTGCGATGCTCTACCACTGAGCTAAACTGGCATAGGGCAAAGTGAAAATTACAAATCGATGCTCTATCACCGAGCTACTTCGACACTGCCAAGGTTATAGTATAACGCAGAAGTTAAACAATATACTATTCGGCGAACTAAAAAAACATGAAGAATTCACGGCTAGACCAGCGCAGTAGTAAGGCGACAAACTCCCTTAAGCAGCGCGATCCCCAAAAATATGCGCGATTGATGGCTGAAGCGCAAGCTCCCTACAAAGGGTTAAGAGCGTTTATCTATCTAGCTTTTGGGTCTTCTGGTTTGATTGGCGCTCTAGTTTTTCTCGCTCAGTTAGCAGCAGGAAAGGATGTGACTTCAGCTTTACCCAATTTTGCGTTGCAAGTTGGCTTAGTTGCTTTGATGGTCTGGTTATTTCGCTGGGAAAAAGATAACTGAGGTTTGTTATTCGTCCTTTGAGCTTTGTGTAGTATAATATATTACTAATATGAATTCTATTATCGAACAGCTAAATAATCGTTTTAGCGAAACATTAGTTGCAGTTTTTGGTTCTAATTTGGCAGGAGTCGATCCGCTGATTTTTCCTGCCAGCAATCCTAAATTTGGCGATTATCAGTCTAATATTGCACTATCTCTAGCCAAGCAATTAGGTCAACAACCGCGAGCGATCGCGCAACAATTAGTCGATAATTTAAAACTTGCCGATCTCTGCGAAAACCCAACAATTGCAGGTCCTGGTTTTATTAACCTTACCCTCAAACCAGCTTACCTAGAAACTCAGCTTAATTCCCTTCAAAAAGACTTTCGTTTAGGAGTAGAAAAAGCAAAACAATCCCAGCGAGTTATTGTTGACTTCTCCAGTCCAAATATTGCCAAAGAAATGCACGTCGGACACCTGCGTTCTACGATTATTGGAGACTGTATCGCTCGCATTCTCGAATTTCGAGGACATGATGTATTGCGTCTCAATCATGTAGGCGATTGGGGAACCCAATTTGGCATGTTAATTGCTTATTTAAGAGAAGTCTTTCCCGATGCTTTAACGACGGCAGATGTACTAGATATAGGAGACTTGGTAGCGTTTTACAAACAAGCCAAAATTCGCTTTGATGAGGATGAAAATTTTCGGGAAGTAGCTAGACAAGAAGTTGTCAAGTTACAAGCAGGCACAGAAGATAGCCGACATGCGTGGCAATTACTATGCGATCAATCTCGTCGCGAATTTCAAGTTATCTACGATCTCCTCGATATTAAACTAACCGAACGAGGAGAATCTTTTTATAATCCTTTGCTACCTGAAGTTGTTGAAGATTTAGATAAGCAAGGTTTGTTAAAAGAAGATGCAGGAGCAAAGTGCGTTTTTCTCGAAGGATTTATCAATAAAGAAGGTCAGCCGCTACCTTTAATCGTCCAGAAATCCGATGGTGGTTACAATTATGCGACCACTGATTTAGCAGCTATTAAATATCGCGTGCAACAAGATGGCGCGGAAAGAATTATTTATGTTACCGATGCCGGACAATCCCATCACTTTTCTCAAGTTTTTCAAGTAGCAAAACGTGCTGGATTTCTGCCGGATAATGTAGAAGTCGTTCACGTTCCTTTTGGCTTAGTTTTAGGAGAAGATGGGAGAAAGCTAAAAACTCGTTCTGGAGATACAATCAAATTAAAAGATTTATTAGATGAAGCAGTCGATCGCGCTCGTAAAGATTTGGAACAAAGATTAGAACAAGAAAATCGAAAAGAATCAAAAGAATTTATCGATCGCGTTGCTCAAGTAGTCGGAATTAGTGCAGTAAAATATGCCGATTTAAGTCAGAATCGCACGAGTAATTATATTTTTAGTTATGACAAAATGCTTTCCCTTCAAGGAAATACAGCTCCTTACATGCTTTATGCCTATGCCAGGGTAAAAAGTATTGGTCGGGAAGGAAATATTGATTTTGAAAGCATAGCAGGAGATTCTAAAGTTATCTTAGAACACGAAACCGAGTTAGCTTTAGCAAAAGCGATTCTACAGTTAACTGAAGTGATTAAGTATGTAGAAAGAGATTTGATGCCTAATCGTCTGTGTGAATATTTGTATGAGGAAGTGAGCAAAAAATTTAACAGATTTTATGAAAATTGTCCCGTTCTTAAAGCAGAAGAACCTATACGGACATCTCGATTGATTTTGTGCGATTTAACGGCACGAACTTTGAAATTAGGGTTATCCTTATTGGGAATTCCAGTATTAGAACGGATGTAAGATAAACTCAGTCAGCGATGTTCTCTCGCTGCCTCATAATAGAATGTCATGTTGAGCGTAACGATCGTGAAGCGAAACATCTGAGTATACTAAGAGCTTGCAGCAGGAGCGATAACCGCCGGGGAATTCATTCTCCGTCTCATAGATTAAGTCCATTTCAATGGACTAAAATCCAAACAGAGATTCTTCGTTACGTTCTACTACACTCAGAATGACAAATTGGACTTTTGGGATGTCCTCTTAGCTATCGTTTCGTAAGTACGTTTACAGACTTGCAGACAAAGCTGTTTGTATTTTCGCAACTTTGGCGAAATGGCATCAGCTTTAGTGTAAGGTAATTAACAGTTTGCTCGGATGGTTTTGAACTAACGGTCGGTCTGCCGATTTGTAATGACAGATAAAGCAAAACAGTAGAAGTAAAAGCAAGTAATAATCTTTCCCACATCTCACACCACCAAAATTAGAAGACTTGCTTAGTTCCCTCTTCGTTGCGTTTCGCCTCTCTTTGAAGAGGAGAATTTAAACTTTAGAATAAATCTAGGTCTGCCAAACGGTAAACGTCTCTGTGACAGTATTTAAATTGGCGCAGACGCGCCTCTTACCATAAAAAAAGAACTTTGTCAAGTACTCGTAATAATCTCTTCGGTAAATCTTGTAGACCTATGACGACTATAACTCCCACTCAACTCCCTATCCCTTCCTTTTTCGATCGCAAAAAAGTCGGTGAAGTTTGGCGAGTTCCCTACCAACAGAGGGCAGCAGAAGCTAAAGCTTGGGCAAAACAGCACAATATTAAACCGGCTGCGGAGGATAAAACTCGCGTTAGTTTAGTATTAATTGACGTGCAAAATACCTTTTGTATTCCGGAATTCGAACTATTTGTCGGCGGGCGATCCGGTAAGGGTGCAGTTGAGGATAATATCCGTTTGTGCGAGTTTATTTATCACAATCTAGATGTCATTACAGAAATTGCCGCGACGATGGATACGCATACCGCTATGCAAATTTTCCATCCCATTTTTTGGATAAATGATACGGGAGAACATCCGATTCCGGCGGCAACGACGATAAGTCTTGAAGATCTTGAAAAAGGCTTGTGGAAGGTTAATCCAGCTGTTGCTGCTAGTATTGCTGGCGGCGATTATTCGACATTACAAAAACACGCACTGCATTATGTTAAAAAACTGAGCGAAGCCGGAAAATATCTCCTAACAGTATGGCCCTATCACTCCATGTTAGGAGGGATCGGTCATGCCTTAGTTTCTGCTGTAGAAGAAGCCATCTTTTTCCACAATATTGCTAGAAATAGTCAAACTATTTTTGAGATCAAAGGAAACAATCCTCTAACAGAAAATTATTCGGTATTGCGCCCAGAAGTTTTAGAAGGTGCAGACGGAGTTGCGATCGCGTTCAAAAATACTCGTTTTCTAGAAAAATTACTCAACTTTGAGGCAATTATCATTGCAGGGCAAGCTAAAAGTCACTGCGTTGCTTGGACGATTGACGACCTATTAACGGAAATTTTGGCACGAGATCCCAGCTTAGCTAAAAAAGTTTATTTACTAGAAGATTGTACCTCTCCCGTCGTCGTTCCCGGTGTTATCGATTTTACCGAACAAGCCGATGCTGCCTTCCAACGCTTTGCCAAGGCAGGAATGAAAATTGTCAGCTCTACAGACGCGATCGCGAATTTCCTGAATTAATAGCATCAAATTACTGATTACTGATAGTAGCTGCTGGCAAAATTAACATCGCATCGCCAAAGGAATAAAATCGATACCTCTCCTGTACGGCTTCGCGATACAAAGCCAAAACGCGATCGCGGCCAATTAGCGCACTCAGTAAAATTAATAAACTAGAGCGGGGCAGATGGAAATTAGTAATCATTCCCTCTACTATTCGCCAGCGATAGCCGGGATAAATAAATAAATCCGTCTTCCCGCAAAATGGACGTAAAAACTCTCCACCAGCTTTTTCGGTTTCCTGGGCAGCGCCTTCTAACGCTCGTGCTACTGTTGTCCCGACAGCAATAATTCTCCCGCCCTTAGCTTTGGTTTCCTTTATCTTCTCCACCGTCGCTTCAGGAACCTCTAGCCATTCCTGATGCATGACGTGTTGGGTAATATCTTCAACTTCTATGGGACGAAACGTGCCAACGCCGACGTGAAGCGTTATATAAGCTTTTTGAATGCCTTTCTCTTCCAGGCGTTGAAACAGTTCTTCGGTAAAATGCAATCCCGCCGTCGGTGCCGCAACCGAACCGGCTTGTTGGGCATAAATGGTTTGATATTGGTCGGGTAAGGCTTGAGAGTGTGTCACGTAGGGAGGAAAAGGAATTTGACCGAATTTATCTAATAAATCCCACAAAGATTGACCGGGGGGCAGCTCAAACTCTAACAATCTTCCGCTCGTCGCTTCATCCCTAGCGATGACCTTTGCCTTGAGAAAAACCCCTTCTGGTAGCTCTCCTGAGGCGGGATGAAACAAAATTTTCGTTCCTATTTTGAAACGCTTGCCCGGTTTGACTAGCGCCAGCCAACAATTCTTTTGTGTTTCTTCTAAGAGTAGGATCTCGACAGGAGAACCAGTCGATTTGTGTCCATAGAGTCGTGCGGGGATGACGCGAGTGTTGTTGAGAACCAGTAAATCTCTGGGTTGCAGCCAGTCTGGTAAATCGCGAAAAATGCTGTGAACGTGGGTTGTAGGGGAGTTAACCACTAACAAGCGCGAATTATCTCTAGGCACTACTGGATTTTGGGCAATTAACTCCGTTGGTAGCTCATAGTCGTAGTCCGACAATAATTGATTGGCGGTTTGTTCTGTGGGATCGGTCATTGCTTCTCGTTCATTGTTGACTAACAATAAATAATTAACAATAAATAATAAAATTGGGTAATTTCCCCCATTGTAAATCGAGTGGATCGGGGGGTTTTCCCCTAGAAAATAGAAGATGTTTCTTGCAACACTAAAGATAAGGCATCTACGAGGGGAGCTGGCGGCAAGTATGGATTACGTCTATTTTTTAGCTAACGCTAGCCTGACATTGCGAGTTATAGAGTATCTTCGCACGATGAATTATCAGTCTGCTTGTTCGATGACGGTGATTCATCAGATTAACGGTTGGATTGTCAGAATTAAGTTCAAGCAACCTCTTTCGCCCTACGAGCACGGAAATTTTCGGGCGTTTATGAATGAATTGGGCATTCCCTACCAACCAGAAATTCGCATCCAAATGGTCTTTTGGAGTTTAGATACCGCTCAATCGACCGTTGACGTAATGCGTCGCTATCAAGTCGCGATCGTTTCCCACGGTACTCCAGATACGAGCGATATCGAAGCGTTTCGCGAACAGTTCACCAATGGTTTGGGATATTGCCCGGAAACTTTGGCTTAGGAAATCAACCCGATTATTAATTTTATCTGCGATCGCGCCGCTAGGGTATATCTTTTGAATATTTTAGAAAGTCTCAAAATGGCATCCTCGACGCTAGTTGCTAATAAACTTCGTAGCGGCTTGACGATGCTTGGAATTGTGATTGGCAACGCTTCGGTGATTGCGATGATAGGCGTGGGACAGGGAGCGCAAAAACTGGCAGCCGAACAATTTGAATCGCTCGGACCCAACGTGCTTTTCGTCGTTCCAGGTTCCGAGCAAGCGCGTCGCACGCAATTTAATTTGCCAAAAACGCTAGTATTGGCAGATGCAGAAGCGATCGCCACTCAAGTGCCGACAGTCAAAGCAGTCGCTCCCCAAATCAATCAAACAGCGGTAATGAGCTATCGCGATCGCAATGCCAACGATACGGTTATTGGCACGACCCCCGCATTTTTAAGCGTCAGAAGCTTCAAAATCGATCGCGGACGATTTATTAACGAAATCGATATTAAGCGCAACACTCGCGTCGTTGTTCTGGGTTCGGAATTGTCTGAAAAACTCTTTGGCGATCGCGATCCGATTGGCAAACGGATCAGAATCAGAAATGTTACGTTTGAAGTCATCGGTTTGATGAAAGCCAAAGGCTCTTTCATTGGAGACAATCAGGATAGAAAAGCCTTTATTCCCCTCACAACCATGGCAAATCAAATTGTCGGACAGACATCTCCCTACGGTCTAGAAGTGAGTTGGATTAACGTAACGGCTAAAGACGAACAAAGCATTCGCGCCGCTAAGTTTCAGATCGAAAATTTACTGCGATTGCGCCACAAAATTACCGACGAGGACGATTTCGGCGTTCAAACCCAAAAAGATATTTTAACCATCGTCGGTACGATAACGACCGGACTAACGTTCCTGTTGGCAGCGATCGCGGGAATTTCTCTAATCGTCGGCGGCATCGGCGTGATGAATATCATGCTAGTTTCCGTGACGGAACGAACTCAAGAAATTGGACTGCGCAAAGCGATCGGAGCCAGGGAAGGAGATATTCTCGTCCAGTTTCTCATCGAAGCGGTGATTGTCTCGGCAGCTGGAGGAATTTTAGGAATCTTGATTGGCATTGGCGCAGTTACGCTGACAGGAGCCGTATCTCCTCTCAAACCTAGCGTCTCGCCAACCGCTATTTTGCTATCAGTCGGGGTTTCTGGCGGCATTGGTCTATTCTTTGGCGTGGTTCCCGCCCAAAGAGCAGCAAAACTCGATCCCATCGTGGCATTGAGAAGCATTTGATAGATTAGCATAGAAATATTGACGCTAGCGATTAGCGACCCAGGAGACTACCGTGAATGACAATTTTCCAAAACTATTATGGTTAAATGATTCGGGGTTAAGCTGCTTGCTGACCCTACTGCTATTGGGTTTGTTGTTAGGGTCAGTTGGGTTGGGCTGGATAGTAAATAGCTTCTTGATTCTGTTAGCCCTGCTGCTGTTTTTGCCCATCGTTGCTTTTTGGGGGTTTCGTTGGTGGGTAAAAAGCAATCTGGTTGAAGACAAATGCCCGGTATGCAATTATGAATTTACTGGATTTAATCGCACCGAATGCCGATGCCCCAACTGCGGCGAACCTCTCAAAGTCGAAGCGGGTCGCTTTCAGCGCTTGACTCCGCCGGGAACGATCGATGTAGAAGCTATAGAAGTCTCGGCACAACAGCTAGAAGATTAGGAGAAGAGAGTTGGGAGAGTGGGAGACGAGGAGACGGGGAGACAAAGGAGACAATTAACTACTAACCACTGTACGGGCGAGTTTATCTAAAAACGCTAGAAATTTACCTACACTTACTGCAAAAAACCCATCCCTACGACTAACACCATTTCTAAAAAAGAACGCTACAGATGCTCAAGGAAAAAGCCTTACATCCAGAGCTGCTAACTAATTGCGAACCGACGCGGACTCCCACGAAGTGGAGAAGCATCGGCGAATTGGTACGATCCCCAATCCTTTCATCCTTCCATCAAACAACTGCTTTCTGTTACAGAATTTGAAGTTCTACTATCTTTTGTATGAGGAAATTCAGTCCCTGGGGTAAACTAGCCCATAATCCGGAATCTTAATAACAAGGAGAACACTCGGTTAAGGAGCCGATATTCAATGTCTCATAGCGTTAAAATTTACGATACCTGCATCGGTTGCACCCAGTGCGTTCGGGCTTGTCCCCTAGACGTTTTGGAGATGGTGCCTTGGGATGGCTGTAAAGCTGGTCAGATTGCCTCTTCTCCGCGTACCGAAGATTGCATTGGCTGCAAGCGATGCGAAACGGCTTGTCCTACAGACTTTTTGAGCATCCGTGTCTATTTGGGAGCGGAAACCACTCGAAGCATGGGACTGGCTTATTAAGAAAAACGCGGTTTAAGCGTGTAGATTCTCAGTACATTGCAAATGCCTTTAACATCCTAAAAAAAGAGAGAGCGTTTGGCTCTCTCTTTTGTGTTAGTCAAATCTCTACTAACTGACCAAACAAACTGCCGCACCCAGTCCTGCCATCATTTCTTCTGCGGTGATCTGACCGTCGCGATCGACATCTAACGCATCGAATACGACATCGGTTCCCGCCCATTCTTCGCGGGTAATATATCCATCCCCATCTAAATCGTAGATGCGGAAAAGATCGGCGGTGGTCGTACAAATATCGGCTTGACCTTCAAGGCGGGCTAAGCGATCGGCTAGTAGCGTCTCTAAGACTTCTAACGCTTTGGTAAACCCTGCAATGCCTTCGGCTAGTTTTTCTGATGCCATGCGGTCTTCGGCGTGCATCTTGTCAAAGGTTTCTTTGTCCATAGAAATCTTCTCAATGTCTGCTTTCGCTGCCAGTTGGGGGTCTAATTTGCGAGGCAATTCTCCCTGGGTCGATTGCAATTCATTTAGTAAAGCTGGAGAAATGGTCAGCAAATCGCAACCTGCTAGTTCGGTAATCTCGCCAAGATTGCGGAAGCTTGCTCCCATGACCTCGGTATGGTAACCGAATTTTTTGTAGTAGTTATAAATTTTGGTGACGGATAGCACGCCGGGATCTTCGGCGGGGGGATAGCTATCGCGTCCCGTTTCTTTTTTGTACCAGTCTAAAATTCGTCCGACAAAGGGAGAGATTAAAGTAACTCCTGCTTCCGCACAAGCGATCGCCTGATGGATGCCGAACAGCAGCGTTAAATTGCAGTGAATTCCCTCTTTTTCTAAGACTTCAGCCGCTTTGATGCCTTCCCAAGTGGAGGCAATTTTAATCAAAACGCGATCGCGCTTGATGTCCGCTGCTTCGTACTGAGAGATGAGGTAGCGAGCCTTGGCGATAGTTGCCTCGGTGTCATAGGATAATCTTGCGTCTACCTCGGTGGATACCCGTCCGGGAATAATCTGCAAAATCTTTAAGCCAAAGGAAATTGCCAGGCGATCGAATGCCAATCTCACCACTTCGGAAGCGTCGGCACCCTTGCCGAGTTCCTTCCTTGCCTTTTTGAGCGTCTCATCGACAATGCCTTGATACTGGGGCATTTGTGCGGCAGCGGTGATGAGAGAGGGATTAGTCGTCGCATCGCGAGGCTTAAATGTTTCGATCGCTTGGATATCTCCCGTATCCGCTACCACGATCGTCATTTCCCGCAGTTGTTCGAGTAAATTCCTTGCCATTAGTTTTCTCCGGTCGAATTAACTTTGAGAATTTATCATTCATCATTCATAATTCCCCAACATTGTTGGGCGATCGCCCAATCTTCTTCAGTATGAATGACTAACACCCTCACAGTCGAATCTCGTGTTGCTATATTCTCATCTACCGGGCGATTGTCGTTCTTTTCTTTATCTAACTTTAATCCTAAAAATTCGAAGGCTTGACAGGCTTTTTCTCTCACGCTGGCTGCATTTTCTCCCACGCCTGCGGTAAACACTATGGCATCTAAACCGCCAAGAGAGGCAAGCATCGATCCGATACAGGCTCTCAGTCTATGAATATAAATATCAACAGCAAGTTGGGCGCGTTGATTTCCTTGGGCGATCGCGGCTTCTATTGCCCGCCAATCGGACGAAACTCCCGATACGCCCTTTAAACCCGACTCCTGGTTGAGCATTTCATTAACGCGATCGGCATCAAAATTGTATTCCCGCATCAAATAAATGAGAATTGCCGGATCGATGGAACCGCTGCGACTTCCCATCATCAATCCTTCTAGAGGCGTAAATCCCATCGTGGTATCGATGCTGATGCCGTTTTTAATGGCAGCAAGGGAACAGCCATTCCCCAAATGACAGGTGATGAGTTTTAGCGATTCTAGCGGTTTGCCGAGGAGTTGGGCTGCTCGTCGGGCACAATATTGATGGCTAATGCCGTGAAAGCCATAGCGACGGATGCCCCTCTCAAACCACTCATAGGGAATGGGATAAACGGCTGCTTGAGGTGGCATTTGGCTGTGAAATGCAGTATCGAAAACGGCGACTTGAGGAATATCGCCCAATACCTGCGCGATCGCGTCAATTCCTTCTAAATGCGCGGGGTTGTGTGCGGGTGCTAAAGGAATGAGGCGGGCGATCGCCGCTTTGACGGCTGGCGTGACTTGGGTGGCTTGAGTATAGTCGATTCCGCCGTGTACGACGCGATGACCGACGACATCGATTTCTGAAAACTGTTCTATGACTTTAGTTTCTCCCCGCACCAGCGTTTCTAGCATTCGTGCGATTCCTTGGGGGCGATCGCTTGATTCTAACTCGATCTCTATTGTCGATCTCTTAGCTTTTACGCTTAAAACGCCTCTATCTGCCGTTGCCGTCCAATCGATACCTGCTTTCCATAAGGGTTCGCTTGCTCGCTCTGACAAAGTTTCTCCTGCGATTTCGTACAGGCTACTTTTGTGAGTGCTAGAACCCGCATTCAAGATTAAAACTTTCATGAGATTGGGGGATGAATTGGGGCTATCTACTACCAATTTATTTTTATTAACAGCTTTGTTGGCAAAGGACAAAGTTTAAAATTTCATTTTCTTTGGCTTGGCAAGAGAAAACCAAGAAAGCACTTCGAGATTTAAAGTCAATAAATTCTTAAATTTTTACAGGGTTTACTGAAATTGCGATCGCAATTAAAGAGAACGCGATCGACCTCAACTCAATCCAATATCTTAAATTGCATAAAAATGCAATGGGCAAACTAATTATTAGTTTAATCCAAAACAAACTTAAATAAGATTGAGATTTTTAAACATCCATGCAATTTAAGTTTTTTGTTTTAATTTTTATGGTTTTTTGGCATTCAACTGCTAATATAACGATGAGATAATGGGAATTATAATTACCTTTTTCAATCTATGACCAAGGATCGCCAAGCTCGTGCTGCTTTCAAAGAAAGAATCAGAATTTACGAAAATTCTTATCAATTACCCGTTTTATTTAGCCCATTTTTTTTAGAACTGAAGGAAAATATTAAGGCTAGACAAAAATTAGTTCAACAAGGAATTCGATCGCAATCTCAGTGGTTTGGGTTAGTCAAAACTGAAGAACTAATCGGCTTTGAAGAACGTTTCAGCGAACTGGAAAAGCTAGTTCGAGACTATGATAGTATCATTCATCTTCTAAAAAAATATCAAGAAGCTTATCAACTCTTCTTCGTACAAGTAGTTGACGAACTTAGAGCTTTTGTAGGCAAACAATGTCAAGAATTAGCCGAGGCAGAACGAGAAAGGTTAGAATTAGAGAGAAGCGTTCAAGACAATGAAAATCTTCTCTCCTTCTTAAAAAGCCAAAAGCTACAAATTCTTAGAAGTGCTTTCCTACTCCATCGAGCCGCTCAATTAGTCTTAAGAAAAGTAGAACTGATTGAAAATAGTATCAAAAAACTCGCCCAAGAGCAAGAAACTCAAAGAGCCTTGCTTGAAAAAATGATGGAACGTCTTAAAAACTACGTCAGAGTTTCTCGGCTTCAACAAAAAATTAATTGGATAGAAGAAAATATTAGAAACTTAGCAGATGTAGCCATCAACTTTGAAGATTACTTAAAAAATTATTTTGGCGCATTTCAGAACGTAATCGAACAAGTTATTGAGATCGATAATGAGCTTTCTAGCAAGGTTGATGAAATTAGGATTTTAGTTGAGGACATTCGCAATCAAAACTCTAAATCTTTTATTCTAGACGAGTCAGAAAGCTTGTCAGAAAGCCTTTTGAATTTCTTGGTTAAAAGCAATATCAAGCAAGAAAAATTGAGAGAAACCTTTGAAAAAGTTCGAGAAGAAAATTCCATTAATTTAGATCGATTTGACTTACCCGAAGAGGTATTGAAAAAAATCTCTGTAGTAGCTGCTCTCGACTCGATTCAAGGTCGCGTTAATACTCAGCTCATACAGCGAAGTTGGGCTATACTTTGCCTTGTTGTTTCCAAGCAAAGTAATGGCGACTATCAAACAATTCAAGAAGCTATTAATAATGCGCGATCGGGAATGCGAATTCTAGTCCGTCCCGGTTTATATTTAGAAAGCCTTGTCATTGATAAACCATTAGAAATTCTCGGAGATGGAAAAGCTCAAGATATAATAATTCAAAGTCCCGATCGCGATTGCCTTCTCATGCAAACCGACTACGCAGTAGTCCGAAACTTAACATTACAGGGAAGCGCAAGACACCCAGGCGATAAAGATTTTGTAGTAAATATTCCTCAAGGTCAACTAATTGTTGAGGATTGTTATCTTACCTCTGCTTCTTTATCTTGCATTGCCATTCATGGCGATAAAGCTAACCCTATTATTCGACGTTGTTTTATTTCTTCTGGAAAAGAAAGCGGTATTTCTGTTTATGAGAATGGTCAAGGAATAATAGAAGATTGTAGTATCTTTAGCAATGGTTTAGCAGGAGCGATCATTCAAAATGGCGGAAATCCTATTATTCGTCGCTGTAAGATTTTTAAGGGAGATAGCAATGGGATTTTAGTATATGATAGTGGTCAAGGAATTATCGAAGATTGCGAAATATTTAACAATATTAATACGGGAATAGAAATTAGAGAGAATGGTCATCCAATTATCCGAAATTGTAAGATTTATAAAGGAAAAACAAGTGGAATTTTTGTGCATTCCAACGGTCAAGGTATCATAAAAAATTGTGAGATTTTTGGAAATGGTTTACAGGGAATAGCGATTGAAGAAGGCGGCAATCCAGTTATCTATCAATGTAGAATCTATCAGGAAAAAGAATCTGGAATTCTGATTTATCAAAATGGTAAAGGAATCGTAAAAGATTGTGAGATATTTGATAATTTCTATACGGGAGTCGAAATTAGAGAAGGAAGCAATCCGTTTATTCACCAATGTAGAATTTACCACAATCAAAAATGCGGCATTGTAGTTACCAAGAATGGAAAAGGAATAGTCAAGGGTTGCGATATTTTTGACAATACTTATGCCGGAATAGCAGTAACAGAAGGAAGCAACCCATTGATTCGCAAATGTAAAATTTACCAGAGCGGAAAATATGGCGTTCTCTTTGAGAAAAATAGTAAAGGAACGGTAAAAGATTGCGAAATTTTTGACAATACTTGTGCTGAAATAAAAATTAGAGAGGGTAGTAATCCATCGATTCAGCAGAGTCAGAGCAAATCGCTAAAAGAAAAGAAACATCCAATTTCATCTCAATTTCATGCAACTATAGATGAGATGATGGGAAAATTTATCTACAAAGATAGTTTATGAAAAGACAGGCTTTAGAAGAATAGAGAGTGTCATTATCGGGAAGATATAAAATATAGTGTCTAGAGCGCTATAACGAAAGAAAAACCAGAGAAAAGACCGATGAGTTCTCAAAATTCTACCGATTTGGAAGCGATTATTGTCGCTGAAGGCGTTGAAAAATGGTACGACAATAATTTTCACGTTCTCCAAGGAGTCAGTCTCAGCGTCAATAAACAAGAAGTTGTTGTAATTATGGGACCTTCGGGTTCGGGAAAATCAACATTTATTCGCACGTTTAATGCCCTAGAACCCTACCAGAAAGGAAGTATCGTCATCGATGGCATAAAACTTTCCCACGACCTTAAAAATATCGATGCGATTCGTCGGGAAGTGGGAATGGTTTTTCAACAATTTAATCTTTTTCCTCATCTCACAGTACTCGATAATGTAACGCTAGCCCCCATTTGGGTGCGCCGTTGGAAGAAGCAGAAAGCAGAAGAAGTGGCAATACAGCTACTCGAGAGAGTAGGAATTTTAGAACAGGCGCACAAGTATCCGGGACAACTGTCGGGAGGTCAGCAACAACGAGTTGCGATCGCGCGCGCTTTAGCGATGCAGCCCAAAATTATGCTATTCGACGAACCCACCTCAGCGCTAGACCCAGAAATGGTTCGGGAAGTCCTAGACGTGATGCGCACCCTAGCTAATTCCGGAATGACTATGGTTTGCGTGACTCATGAAGTCGGTTTTGCCCGCGAAGTCGCCGATCGCGTCGTATTTATGGATGGCGGCAAGATCGTAGAAATCGCCCCGCCTGACGAATTTTTCAACCATCCTAAAGAAGAACGAACCCAAAGATTTCTCTCGCAAATTTTGTAAAGTTTGCGGCGCGATTTTCGCTAATCGATCTATACAATCTATCCAAAATCCCATGCTTCGCCCGATTAATCTTTTCGAGTACGAATCGCTTGCCAAGCAAAATCTCTCTCGGATGGCGCTAGATTACTATAGCAGTGGTGCTGGCGATGAATTAACTTTACGATACAATCGCGCTGCTTTCGATCGCTATCAATTTCGCCCTCGGATGTTGGTCGATGTCAGTCAACGAGATTTGAGCGCGTCTATTGTGGGTCAATCTTTGCCGATGCCGATTTTAATTGCGCCGATGGCATTTCAGTGTTTGGCGCATCCTGAGGGAGAATTGGCAACCGCGAGAGCAGCGCAGAAGTTGGGTGCTGTAATGGTTTTGAGTACGCTATCGACCAAAAGTTTGGCGGCGGTAGCAAGCGAGAGAAAAAATATTTTCCAGTGGTTTCAGTTGTACGTTCATAAAGATCGCTCTCTGACTCGAACTCTGGTAGAAATGGCTCAGGCAGCAGGTTTTAGCGCTTTATGTCTGACGGTAGACGCACCTTTTTTGGGAAAACGAGAACGGGACTGTCGCAATCAATTTGCCCTACCGCCAGGAATGGAACTGGCTAATTTAACTTGCATGGCAGATTTAACTATTGCCAAAACCGCTGGCGAGTCGGGGTTATTTGCCTATTTTACCCAGCAAATCGATCCCAGCGTCACTTGGAAAGACTTGGAATGGTTGCAGTCGATAACCCGCTTACCCGTCATCGTGAAAGGAATTTTACGGGGAGATGATGCCAAAACAGCTGTAGAATATGGCGCGAGGGGGATTATTGTATCCAATCACGGCGGGAGACAATTGGATGGTGCGATCGCGTCCTTGGATGCTTTACCAGAAATCGTAGAAGCTGTCGGAGGTAAAGCAGATATCCTCTTAGATGGCGGAATTCGGCGAGGAACAGATATCCTCAAAGCTTTAGCTTTAGGTGCAAAAGCGGTTTTAGTCGGTCGTCCCATTTTATGGGGATTAGCGGTTGGCGGAGAGACAGGAGTCTGCCACGTCTTGGAATTGTTGCGCGATGAGTTGGATTTAGCGATGGCGTTAAGTGGATGCCCAACCATTCAAGCTATCGATCCGAGTATCGTTATCAAATCGCGCGATCGCTATCTATAAAGTTTTTCATTTTCAACTTTGATAACGATTTGAAATTTCGTTTTTCCTAACGCCAACGATATTGTCTCTGGCTTGATAATTGCCGGACAAAAAGGAGAAATTAACTACGGTACGAGGATGTATCGCAGAGTTCAAAGTACTATCCAATTGCTTCGTCGCGGTAAAAGTTTAGAGCAAGCTACTGCTTTATCTGGCATACCGACTTCTGTCATCGAGCGGTTAATCGTCTGGGGACAAAATCGTCGTGCTGCAAGTCAGGCTGAAGTGGTAACTTCTCCAGTTACTAGGGAGTGAAGGATCTAAAGAGGATGTTCCAGACGCAACATGCCGCGTCTGGAAAGCATTAAATGTCAACTATTTGCGGTGCTCGTAGAAGAAGCGTATCATTTCCTGCGAGGCATCGGGTCCCTTGGCATCGGTAAACGAGCCACTAGGACTCCCTCCCGACCATGCATGACCTGTACCATGTACCAGCCACTGTTCCATGACCGCACGACCGCTAGCGTCGTGGTATATAGAGCGGGTATAGGCACGACCGTTGGATACCTGTTGCTGGGTCGAGGTTAGGAGCAGGTTTCTGCCTGCTTCGCTCGTCGTCCACTGCGCGATCGCCTGGTCTCCGTTGCACGGGTGAACTATCGTATCGCGATCGCCGTGGAACACGATTGTAGGGACGAGTTGGGTGCATATATCTGCTTGTCGTGGGGGAATCTGTCCTCCGTGCTGCATCGCAGCGAACGCTGAGGGGAGGTCTTTAGCAGCTCCATAGGCGAGACCAGAATGAATGCCAATGGCGGCATAGAGGTCGGGATAGCTCATCCCCACGATCGCAGCCATCGCTCCGCCCGCCGACAGTCCTGCCACATAAATCCGCCGAGCATCGATTTGGTAGGTACTAATAATCTGATGTGTAATGCCAGCAATAATGGACGGTTCGCCACGACCTCGCTGCTGGTCGGTCGGTTTGAACCAATTCCAACACTTGGACGGGTTGGCGGAAGTTGCTTGTGCGGGATAGACGACAAAGAACGGTTTCTTTTCTGCGATTAGATTCATACGGCTGCCAACAGCGAAATCGTCGGGGTTCTGCATACAGCCATGGAGCATGACGACCAGAGGCAAGGCTTGTCCGCTATATCCACTGGGGATGTACAGCTTGTAGGTGAGGTTTCCAGCTTGGTTGGTATAAGACCCATCGATAAACTGCCCCCCTACCCAAGTCTCGCTGCGTTCTCGGTTTGGCATGGGTGTGGATACTGTCCTGCCGCGTCCACTCCCGGGAGGGCGAAGTGTCAAACTCAGGCTTGTAGAATGCTTAGGTACCAGCGGTGTGAACTTGGTTCGTTCGCTATCCGTGCCCGGGATGGTTGTGTGTGCCCCAGCGTGCCGCTTCTCACCAGGGTTCGGTCGGGCATTGGTTGGCTTGGTGTATGCTCTCTTGTTCTCCTGAGACGATCCTCCTGTCACGTCAAGCGGTAATAGCCTTGCTACTGAGGAGGTGTTGTTTTGACGAGTCGACCCCTCTGCATGCCTTGGTTCTGCACCGATAACCTCGAAGCTAACATCAATTGGTTCGTCACCGGGACGGTTGGTAGTGTCTGACGAAGCTTTCGGCGAGCACATTCCTTGGAGTGTTTGCTGGATAAGGGCGGTTGCCTCCATGAGCTTGCCCGCGCGGGTGAGTCGAGTAGCTTCCGTTATTCCAGCGAGCATTCTATCATCCATACCTATAAATCTCCCTTATTAGTAACGATTACCAGTAACTTGTGGCAGGAGCTGGAATCCGACCCGCAGCTTCGTGCTTCGTTATTGGGCAAAGCGCCGAGAAGCGACACTACCACGCGCAGCGTCCCCTTAGTGAATTCGATCTGCTAAGGCAGCTTTGACTTCTGCGCTCGCCCGAAAGGCTCCCAACACGACGAGAGAATCAATAGTAGCCAGAGCCAGTTCGGGGGACACGTCATCGGCAACGATCGCTAAGCCCAGCACCTTGATCTGGAGCTTTTGTCCGGTCGCCCGCACCGCCTCAAGGTCTTGACGGGTATAGTGTTGTAGACCGAGCACGAGAGTCTTACGCGCTACCGTTTGTTCTATCGTCTTTGCATGGATGGCGAGTTGATTGCGGATCGCAGTTCGGATAAAGTCCGTGCGGTTGGAATAAAAGCCTTCCTGCACCAACAGATCGATCTGTCCGAGATCGACAAAGCCTAGGTTGATCGTGATCTTTTCTGTCTCCCCTGCTTTTACCATCTCATCACCATCTATATAGATGTTATTTTCTGCTAGAAAGCAGACGCTGTCAAACGAATTCACAATTCTTAATTGAGAATTGTGAATTCGCAATTCTTTCGCTTGCCTGTCGCTTCAAAATAGATCCATATCCGTCACTGCACCGAGACTGCTTGATGATACCAATTTGGCATATTTTCCCAAAATTCCTTTGGTATAACGGGGTTTTGGAGGTTGCCAATTAGCACGACGGCGGGTTAATTCCTCTTCAGGGACGTTTAGTTGCAACAATTTTTGCTCTGCATCTATGGTAATGCTATCTCCTTCTTCTACCAGAGCGATCGTACCGCCTACTGCTGCTTCTGGTGCAACGTGACCGACGACCATGCCATAGGTGCCGCCAGAGAAGCGCCCGTCGGTAATCAGTCCCACGGAATCTCCCAAACCCGCACCGATAATCGCAGAAGTCGGCGCGAGCATCTCTCGCATTCCGGGACCGCCTTTGGGTCCTTCATAACGGATAACGATTACGTCCCCAGAATTAATTTTTCCTGCCAGAATTGCATCTAAACATTCTTCCTCCGATTCAAATACCTTCGCCGGACCCGTAATTTTTGGATTCCTAACCCCGCTAATTTTGGCAACAGCCCCTTCGGTAGCTAGATTGCCTTTTAAGACGGCGAGGTGTCCTTCTCGGTAGACAGGGTTATTCCAGGGACGAATTACGTCCTGTCCCTTGGGGGGTTCGTTCGGCACGTCTACCAACACTTCTGCTATGGTTTGTCCGCTAATGGTTAGCGCATCCCCGTGCAGGAGGTCATGTACCAGCAGCATCTTCATTACTTGGGGAATGCCGCCAGCTTGGTGTAGGTTAGTGGTGACGTATCGCCCGGAGGGTTTGAGATCGCACAATACCGGAACGCGATGGCGGATGGTTTCAAAGTCGTCTATTGTAAGTTCTACGCCGATGGTACGGGCGATCGCAAGCAAGTGCAAGACGGCATTAGTCGATCCTCCTACCGCCATAATGACGGAGATGGCGTTTTCAAATGCCTTGCGAGTTAAAATCTGACTGGGCAAGATTTGCTTGTGAATCGCCTCAACCAGAACCGCAGCAGATTTTTCGGCACTCTCTGCTTTCTCTGGATCTTCTGCTGCCATCGTAGAAGAGTAGGGCAGACTCATTCCCATCGCTTCAAAGGCGGAAGACATGGTATTGGCAGTAAACATTCCGCCGCAGGAACCTGCCCCCGGACAGGCGTTGCGTTCGATCGCCATTAATTCGGCTTCGTCAATTTTACCCGCGCTATACTGTCCGACTGCTTCAAAGGCACTGACAACGGTTAAATCTCGTCCGTTATAATGTCCCGGCTTAATTGTACCCCCATAGACAAAAATGGCAGGGATATTCATGCGAGCCATGGCAATCATCGCTCCCGGCATATTTTTATCGCATCCGCCAATTGCCAAGACTCCATCCATACTCTGTCCGTTACAAACGGTTTCGATCGAATCGGCAATGACTTCGCGGGAGACGAGAGAATACTTCATCCCCTCGGTTCCCATCGAGATTCCGTCGCTGATAGTAATCGTCCCAAACATCTGCGGCATCGCCCCAGCATTTCTCGCACCTGCTTCGGCGCATTTGGCTAATTCGTTAATCCCCATATTGCAAGGGGTGATAGTGCTATAGCCATTGGCAATTCCCACGATGGGTTTGCTAAAATCGCTATCGCCAAAGCCTACTGCCCGCAACATGGCACGGTTAGGAGTGCGTTGCGTGCCTTGGGTAACAACTCGACTTCTAAAATTATCTGACATTAATTTGTTCTCCTTGCGATCGCTCCCAAACCTCTATTTTCCGCTTTCTGGTTCCCTAAGGAAAGCAAAATCTTCTAAATATTTAATTTCACAACAGTTCGATCGATCCGGCTTCCTATTAATCATGAAAGTTCATCTAAAAGATAACATTTCTATCATTAATTCTAAAGGCGGCTCTATCGTTCGCAATAGCTATTTTTGGGCATTAAAATCTATCGCTTGCTATTCAGGAAAAGGATGCGATTGGGAATTCGATCGCGAGGTGTGGATTGCTTTATCCCGAATGTTACTTGCTTTTAATCAATCGGGATATCTAGGGGGTTCTGAAACTGTATTAGAATTCCCAGCCGATACGCAAATTCCCGAAGAATTGCGTTCCGTTTCGACTTGGCAGTAACCCTATTTTTAGTCTTGCGAGTTTGACCATAAAAGTTTTACTGCCATTAACGCAAATCCAATCGCTGCAACCGCTTTTAACACTTTTTCTGGCAGGAGTTGAGCTACTCCGCCACCAGCGATTACTCCGAGCGAGCTAGCGAGGATCAACGCAGTAATAGAGCCAAAAAAGACGGCACGAGGCGATTTAGAACTTCCGCCAAGAGCGATCGCCGCTAATTGACTTTTATCGCCAATTTCTGCCAAAAATATCGTTAGAAAACTCAGTCCGAACAGTTGCCAATCCATTTATCAGTTACCCGTTCTCAGTTATCAAGTATTAATTCTTAACTAGCTAATCACATCCCCGATCAATAAACCTGTAATTATTAGCAGTAGCAGAGCAACTGCAAAATTTAGGGTGTGAGGAGATAATCGCCTAGCAATCCAGCAACCGACTAGAACGCCTAGTAGACTGGTTGCAATTAAGGCGGCAGCAGCTCCGGCAAAGACAATCCACGGGGATTGGGACTCTGCACTCATTAACAAAGTAGCTAACTGAGTCTTGTCTCCTATCTCGGCTACAAAGATGGTCAAGAAAGTCGAGCTAAAAACTGTCCAGAAGCTCCAAGTCTCTCGGTTTTCCCTAGGCTCGGTCGATTCGACAATAGTACAGGGGGGTTCTACTTGAGCTTGTGTCTGTTCGACTCGTTCTCTTTGGACTGACCTAATTGATGTCATGCAATTTTTGGAGTAACATTTTTCATACTCTTTTCATTTTTACCAAAAATTGGACGGAAATTCCAATTGCCCGTCATCAGTCACGTATCTTTGGTTTATTTACTTACCTCTCCGTTATAGCGATGCATTTCTAAACCATTTTTTCCGTATACGCCTTGAATTTGTTGGCGACAGCATTCAATGGCAAAATCATTAAACTCTGCTACGTCTACACTATACATCTGCTGGAAAATATCTGGCTTGACGCGACAAAAACGCGGTCGCCGTTCGTAAATAGTACATTCTCGCGTACTGCGATCGAAGTGATTGCACCATCCTCCCTCTCCGACCATACTCAAATATAGCTCTAATTCTTCTGGGGATAAATACTTATCTAGATCCGGGCGATCGCGGGGTTCTAGGTGACAGCAAGCCCCACAAAATTTGACACATCGCCAAGTTGCCATGATTTCCAACTGCCTTTCTGAAACAAAAGTTTATGTATTTTTGTATCGTTGCTGAAAAAGAGCGGATACTTGACCCCTAAGATCGGGTATGATTCCTTATTATGTAATATGCAGCTACTCGATTGACTTATAAAACTGGGAGGAAAAATGGATTTTCTAACGAACCTGCTCGATCCTGTAACAAGCCTTAATTGGGAAGTAATTTTTAATTTGGTTTTTGTATCTTTAATCATGCTTGCTGGTCCGGCGGTTATCTTTTTATTAGCTTTCCGTGGCGGCGATTTGTAAGAGCAATTACTTATCAAATTTGCGTTAAAAAAATACCTTCCTAGCAATTAGGAGGGGTATTTTTACTAATCGTTTAAGGCAGCAAACGCAATGTGAATTAGTTGAGAGTAATGAGGTCGAGTCAGATCGACTTGTTGAGTGCATTCGCAGCTATCGCCCAGTAAGCCTATATTTTGTCCTTGACTAACGGCTAATACTTTGCCTTGTTCGTTTTGAATTCTCAATTCATTTAAAGTTTCCCACCAACTACAAACATAAGTTCGTCCTTTATATTCAAAAATCGCTTTTTTCGTAGCGGAATTAATAGCAAAAATAAAGTTAGGATCGGGAAGTCTTACACCAACAAGTTCTAATTCAATATTTTTGTTTCCATTCCAAACATTTTCTTGCAATTTATAGGCAATATCCAATCGAGATGGTAAGGGAAAATAATCGCCCCAACGCCAAGCGATCGCTTTCATTTCACTATGATCATCTTGAGCTAGAGTCAGCTTTAGATGACTCTGATTTTTTCCTACAGGTTGCTGTTCTTTAACCCTAACATTGCGCGTCCAAAAGATAGGAAAATCGTTACCAATTCCCCACGGTTGCAAGCTATCGATTTGTTGGTACAGACAGGGAGTCAATTGAATAAAATTCGCCTCGGCATCAATTTTAATGAGAGGTTTGAGATGTTCTAATTTGAGGCATCGATGGGCAAAAGCGCTGAGTTTTTGCTTGAAAGCGTCCAAATTTTGTGCGGGTAAACTAAAGCCGCCAGCCGCTTTATGTCCCCCATATTTTCCCAATAAATCGCGACAGAATTCTAAGGCTTCAAAGACGTTAAATTCTTCAATGCCTCTTGCCGAACCGCGCAAGATAGAAGCATCTTCTTCGTAAGTGCTAATAAACACCGGAACGCCATAGCGTTCGACTAAACGAGAGGCAACAATGCCGATGACCCCATGATGCCATTCGGGTCGAACGACGACTAAAACGCGATCGCGTCTCCAGTCGATAGGAGTTTCTTCGATCAGCGCGATCGCATCTCGTTCGATTTGTTCGCACAATTCCTGGCGCTTGCGGTTGATCTGCTCGCATTGCATCGCCCTTTCTAAAGCCAGTCCAGAATCGTCAGTCGTCAGCAATTCGATAACCATTTGCGGATCGCCAATGCGTCCGACGGCATTAATCCGGGGACCCAACCTAAAACCGATATCGTCGGGTTTCAGTTGCTTTTGCGCGTCGCTAACCCCTGCCATCTGCATTAACGCTTGAATTCCTGCTAATTGGGATTTGGGTAACTGGCGCAATCCCCGTTTTAACCAACGGCGATTCACTCCCACCAAAGGCGCGAGATCGGCAATCGTCCCCAAGGTGAAGAGTTCTAGCAATCGATCCGTCAATTCCTCTTCTTTTCCCAGACTTCGAGCGAGAGTCACTGCTAAAATATAAGCCATGCCAACGCCTGCAAGTCCGCAATAAGGAGAGGATTCTGGAAGTAACTTAGGGTTGAGAATCGCATGAGCGGGAGGGAGTTTTTTTGGGAGATCGTGGTGATCGGTAACGATAACGCTCATACCCAACGCGATCGCGCGCGCAATCGGTTCATAGGCAGAAATACCATTGTCAACCGTTAAAATAATGCCTACGCCTGCACTGGCAAACTCTTCAACAATACGCAGATTGACGCCATAGCCATCTTTCATGCGACTGGGAATGGCATAGTCTACCTCTGCCCCCAAATATCTGAGAGTGCGTAATAATAAGGCAGTGCTGGTCATCCCATCGGCATCGTAGTCGCCGCAGATGGCTATTTTGTCTTTGGTTGCGATCGCTTCTGCTAATAACTCGACGCTAAGTGCCAAATCGGAGAATTCTTCTAGCGGCGACGGCAAGAGTTGTGATTCTGGATCGATATATACCTGCGCTAATTTCGGGGTGACGATCTCTCGATTCACCAACACCTGCGCCAGAAGGGGAGAAAGTCCCGTACTTTTTACCAGTTCGTCTATTTGTTCGGGGTTGGTAGATGAAATAAGCCATCGCTGATTTGGCAATCTCATGTTAGCGATCGGTTCATTGTTGACTAAAAAAGTATCGACGATTTAAAGGAAACTTGTTGTTGATATTCTGAATTCAACCAACTTTGAAAAAGATCGTTGAGGATTCGCCGCCGCATTGGTTCGTCAAGTTGAGCAGATAAATATTTTTCTAGCCGGAGAACGATCCACCAATCTCCGATGCGGGCAGGCGGGATCAATTTTCCGGGTTGATTGGTAGATAGCAATTGGGCAATTTTGGGATGGGGTACGTTTAGTTCGACTGGTCCGATTAATCCTCCGGTTTCTGCTTCCGCTCCTTCAGAATATTGTTTGGCAAGTTCGGTAAAGGTGGTTTCTCCTTCTTCGATCCGAAAATACAGTTCTTGAGCGATCCCAGCATCTTTGCTGCGGATCAAGGAATAGACGACTCGATCCAACTGCCGCTTGTTCTGCAAAAAGTGCGATTCTATTTGGTTTCCCCAGGTTTGTTGTTTGAATTTTTCCAGTTTTATATCCCGAAGGATCAAACGGTCTAGTTGCTCTGGGGTCATCCCATGATACTTTAACCAGAGCTTAACTTGCGCTTCCCCAGTTAATTGATATTGCTGATAGAATCTTCGTTTAGCGATCGCTTCTTCTTCGGATGTACATTCTATATCGGCGATCGCGCGATCGATGATGATTTCTCTAGCCAACTGCGGCAGCATTTTATGCTGTGCCAACAATGGAAATAAATCTTCATCTGCGATCTCTAGCTCGCCAATTTGTATGACTACACTCATGTTTACATTTCCCGGCTATTCGAACTCTTCTAGAATTCTCTCAGATAGCTAATAAATTATAAATTACTTTCTAATCTTTGACTATTTTGCTTGGTTTAACTTATTGTACTTGTTTAAAACAATCTCTATAAAACACTTATCACTATTAATCGATAATTTAAAATAAATTTATTTTTACTATCAAAATTTCTTAATAAAAAGTTAAAAATAATTAGTTATGTAGAAGAAAAACCAGCGATCGCGAACTTTTAAATCTGCATCAATAATAGCCGATTAAATGAGTTAAGGCGGATTATTCAGTCGATTTCACGACTGATTTTGCTAAGATAGCGATCGAAAAGCTATAAAAAAAAACAAGTATTTTACGGAACGCTTAACTGTTGTTTTAGAACTATGAAGCCTTCAAAATTGCTACGCCAACTTGGTAGCCATCTCCTCTCGTTCTTGCTAGGCGTAATCCTATGTTTTAGTAACTTCCACCTATTATCCTCTCTGGCAGAACCCATTGCCGAGGCCCCCTTAGCCCAAAATCAAAGCCAGTCAGATTCTACTGGTGTGGCATCGGTTCCGATTCCAAGCGGTCCCGATAGTTTCGTGGCAGCAGCAGTAAACAGGACGGGTCCAGCAGTCGTCCGCATTGACACAGAAGCGATCGTTACGCGACGGATCGATCCTTTTTTTGACGATCCCTTTTTCCGAGAGTTTTTTGGCGATCGCTTTAGAATACCACCCCAGCAACAGCGCCTGGTAGGTCAAGGTTCGGGATTTATCATCGATCGCAGCGGGATTATATTAACTAACGCTCACGTCGTCAGCAATGCCGATAAAGTTACAGTAACGCTTAAAGACGGACGGACTTTTAATGGAGAAGTTAAAGGAACCGATGAAGTAACCGATTTAGCAGTCGTTAAAATTAATCCCAAAGGAGCTGACCTGCCAGTCGCGCCGTTAGGCGATTCTTCTAAAGTTCAAGTAGGCGATTGGGCGATCGCAGTAGGAAATCCGGTAGGACTCGACAATACCGTCACCCTCGGTATTGTAAGCACGATGAGTCGTTCGGCAGCTAAGGCAGGCATTCCCGACAAACGATTAGATTTTATTCAAACTGATGCGGCGATCAACCCCGGTAACTCTGGCGGTCCGTTACTAAACGCTAGAGGAGAAGTCATTGGCATCAATACTGCCATCAGAGCAGATGCCATGGGGATCGGTTTTGCGATTCCAATTAATAAAGCTAAATCGCTGATAAGTTTCTTAGCTGCCGGAAAGCAAGTCCCTCACCCCTACATAGGAATTCAGATGCTCAACCTGACTCCAGAATTAGCCAGAGAAAACAACAGCAATCCCAATTCTCCTTTCATGGTTCCAGAAGTTGAAGGCGTTCTCGTCGTGCGCGTCTTACCCAATACTCCTGCTGAGAAAGCAGGGATTCGCATGGGAGATGTCATTCTCTCGGTTGACAATCAACGGGTAAATGATGGGGGTCAGTTGCAGTCAATCGTTGAAAACGCTGGGATTAATCGCAATCTGAAGCTCAAAATTCAACGAGGCGATCGCGTGATAGATCTGACAGTTCAAACCGAACAACTTGCCAGCGCTTCCTAAGCATTTAACCCTCAGCGATCGGCACTTGGAGCCGATCCGATCGCTTTTTCAAAATTTTCAACTATAATGGATAGTCCAACGCTGCGGTCAACTCCTCCATAATTCCCTCGATCGCCACTTCAATCCGCCGCCAATCGGGAATAAAAGGCGAACCAAAAGGATAATGATGAAAATCCTCAAAAGCATTGTCGAGGGCGTGGGCAAAAGTTTCTACTGCCGTCAGTTCGTTATGTAGATCGTATTGTTCGAGATCGTGCATCTCGGCAAATGCCTCGTATACTCCCACGACACTGCGAGCGTGAGTGAGGTAGGTGAGCTTGAGGGTGCGGAAGAATTCGTGACTGAGGACGATTCCCTGAGAAGATAATTGGGCAAAGAAAGTGCGAGCGATGTCGGCGATCATCTTTTGCAGTCCTGAGTGCGGATCCGTGCCGAGTTGTTGGTGCTTGTGGTCGTAGCGATTGGTTAACTCTACCTGGCAAATGCGAGGCACCCGAACGAGACGATAAATTTCTGAGAGAATGCCGACTTCGATCCCCCAATCGGAAGGAAACTGCATTTCTCTGGCGATGCTGGTGAACATAGCAAATTCCCCAGCTAGGGGATAGCGAAAGTCTGCCATGTATTCCAAAAAGTCTAGGTTTCCTAGAATTACCCGCAGAGAACGCACGAAGGGAAAATAAAACAGACGTACCGCGCGACCGTAAAGGCGATCGCCGTAGCGAGCATAGAATCCTTTGGCAAACTGATAGCGTAGCTGCACGACTGCGTATAAAAGACGCACCAGAAAAGTGCGATCGTAGGTCAGGATATCAGCATCGTGAAAAGCTAGAACGGCAACTTCTCCTTTAGTCAAAATATAGCCGAGTGCAGTCCAAACCGCTCGTCCTTTGCCACGGGGACCGAGTGGAAGTAGATCGTCAATCTTTTGAATGACGGCTTGCACTTGCGGATTGTCATTCCAGAGCAAGCACCCTTTATCTTTTAGAGGAGCAACAATTTCTTTTGCCCGACGAAAATCTTCTAAATCTGCACGATCTAAACTGATATAAACTCGCCCAACGAATTGCATCTGAGTGAGTTCTTGGATGATATTAGCCATTGCAGGACTGGCTAGGTCGCTGTAGAGAGCGGGAATTAAGACTCCAACGGGAATGCGAGTCGAAGCCTGCAAGAGCCGTTCTTCCATTGCAGCTAACGTCTCTTTTTGCAAAAGCGTGAAAGTCGGAACGTAGTTTAGGTGAAAATCAGGCATCTTGCTAGAGTGATAAGGTACTACGTTCGTAAAATTTTATATCTAAAATCGAATCGCATTCAAAAAGAAAAACCGAAACCCGTTCGGCGCGCGATAGCACCTCGTTATAAATCGGTCGAGTTCCTCACAATTTCCTCAAATTTAGATTTTATTGTTGAAAAAGTTAGTAATGGAATTATAGATTCAACAACTGCTTATGTTTTTCTTCTTCTATTCAGTATCATTTTCTGTCACACCAAGCTTTTTTTTTTCAAGTTGGCTATAGTACCCACACGAGAGAGGAAAAACCCGTAGGCATAGGCGATGTAACTTGCCGATATAATGCCTGTTCGCCATTGCTTCGATGTGCTGTCAAGCCTAATGGGCCTTGTCGTTGCGAGCATTATCAACCGAAAGAGATTTAGGATCGTCTCGCGTTTAAAAAAACTGTTTTTCAAAACTAAACTTATTTACTCGTTTCTATCGTTATTTTTTAAGAATGAAAAGCACGGGATTACGGTGCTTTTCATGCTCGGAGCTTATTTTTTCAGTTCTCGAGCCATTTTGCGGAACATGTCCATGCTATTATCGCTAGAGCGACGTTCTGGTTGAGCTTGAGTCGCTTGAGTTGCTGGTGTCGTTCCATTGCTACTAGGAGCAACCGGAGCAGATCCGTTCCCCATAATTTTGGCTTTTTCCAAAGAGGAGATCTGCTCAATTGATTCTCCTCCTTGAGAGCTAAGCGTTTTTGGAAAAGTTCTTTTAATAACTTTCGCCTTACGCATAAACTCGACATTGCCAAGACTTTTAGCGTCGTCTGAATCGAGGAAGAAGGCTTCGCTTTTTTGAGTTGACTGTCGATCTGTTGCTGATATTTCGTCTACATATTTGGCTTTATTGCCAAATAATCCAAAGAATCCTGCCATTTACGGTTGCACTCCCAATATTTTGTTAATTTATGTTGAATATTATAAAGAATTATGACTTAAAATTTTCTAATAATTAAAAAAAGCACGGGATTCCCGTGCTTTTCTAAGGAATAGTACTAGCGATCGCAGCTATTTGTTCAATTCGCGAGCCATCTTGCGGAACATATCCATGTTGCTGTCAGCAGAGCGACGTTTGGGAATCTCGACAGAGACGCGAACGCTCGACTTAGATTCAAAAGGTTTGCGATCGATTTCTGCTTTACCCGTGGACTTGACTTTGCCAAGACTTTTGGCATCCTCTGGATCGAGGAAAAAGGGTCTACCTTCTTGAGATGGCTGGCGATCTTCTTCGGTTACTTCATCGAGATATTTAGCTTTCTTCCCAAACCAATCAAAAAATCCTGCCATTGCTCTTGCACTCCCAATCTCGTAAATACCTTGCGTTATTTATTATAAAAACTTATATAGATAGATAAGCAAAGTTGTTATTTTTCCCAGAAATGCAAGAAAATATTTGAAATCAGGCAAAAATTTTAGGTGCTTATCATAGAGATTGGGTCTGTTTGAGCGTTTCTAAATCTAACTCTAATAAGCCTTGATAGGCTCGCTCGATGACTCCCTTGCCTCTCAAAAATCCGGTATTGGCACCGGGACAGATATAGTGAAGGGTTTCGTGACTGTAGCGATCGCGCAACGCTTCTATGCTTCGTAATTGCCTATACCAGTGAAAGGTTTTCGCCGTTCTCAACGGGACGGGTTTTCCCTCGCGATCGGGCAGAAGATGCCGTCCAGAGAAAAGAACTCCTCCATGATAACTCCAGTAGAGACAAGAAGAACCGGGAGAGTGACCGGGAGTCCAAATGGCGTAGCAATTCGGAGAAAGAGAAAATTCTCGCTCGAAGCTTGTCACCTCAACTTCTGGCAATAGATAAGCTTCCTGTTCCTGGATTAATACTTCACATCCCAAAACGGCTTGCATCTGCTTAACTTTTTGACCGATACCGCCTCGATGAGTCACAAACAACCAGCGAACGCCTCCTTTTTCTCGAAGAAACCGCAAGTTCTCTTCATCAGGAGCCGGGCAATCTATCAGTATATTGCCAGCTTTTTCTACAATAAAGTAGGCACTCCCACCCAAAGTTTCTCGGTTGGGAGGAAATGCAAACAAGCTCTCTAATATGACTCGCGGGGGTTTAGTCGGTCTAGAGCCTTCTTGAGACATTTTTGAGAGAGGATAATATGAACTGGACATGTGGTGTTCGGGCGATTTGCTCGTATCTTTGTGGCTATGTCTGTCAATCGTCGTAAGTGCCAATCTCAACTTTCAACATCGGCAGTTTCAAATTGTTTGATGCTCTTGTAGAAAAATTAGGCTTTCTTAAGATGGAACTTTTACTGCTCCTTATTGTACTAGGCACAATCACATACTTGATTGTTAAGCGCAGTGTTGCCACTATTACACGAACACCAATTTGGTTATTCTGGCTAGTGATGATGGCGCCAGCACTAATTTGGAGCGGCTGGTGGTTAATTTTTGGACAAGATGAGCCAATTCCAATTCTCCTAGTCATTGCTCCGTTTATTCTTTGTCCTTTGGTTTACTGGTGGTTAATTCAGATAGGCAGACCGACCTCCGAAGCCAAAGAAACTGCTCTCGAAGCGCGAGGATCTGGCGATCCAGGAATGGAGAAACCGACACAAGGATCGTCTCAAGTGCATCCGATTACGCCAAGCGAAGAAGCGACGTTGCGCAATTGTTTTCCTTGGAGCATTTATTATCTGCAGAATATCGATTATCGCCCGCAAGCGATTCTCTGTCGAGGAAAGCTGCGATCGGTGCCAGAAGTGGCTTATAAAACGATTAAGGAAAATATTGAAAAGGCCTTTGGCGATCGCTTTTTACTCGTTTTCCAAGAAAGTTTTCAGGGTCAGCCTTTTTTTGCCTTAGTTCCTAACCCCTGGGCAAAATCTCAAGACAGATCCGAGCCAGAAAAGCTCGCTCGTCCTGTTTTTGCTTTGAGTTTGTTGTTAATTACGTTATTAACGACGACAATGGTCGGTGCGAGGATGAGCGGTCTTCCCGCTGGAGAAATATTTTCTAGTCCCCAAGCGTTTTTTAGAGGACTGCCTTATAGTTTAGGAATCATTGCTATCTTAGGAGTCCACGAACTGAGTCATTACTTTACAGCGGTTTATTATAAAATTCGGACTACTCTGCCTTATTTTATTCCTTTTCCCGATTTTTTGGGCACTTTTGGCGCATTTATTCAGATGCGATCGCCAGTTCCCCATCGAAAAGCTCTTTTTGACGTTGCGATCGCAGGACCGTTGGGAGGACTTGTCCTGACCGTACCTCTACTGATCTGGGGACTTTCTCTGTCCAAAATCGTTCCCGTTGCAGAAAATACTAGCTTGTTAAGCTTTCAATCTCTCGACCCAAGATTTTCTTTTCTCTTTGCAGTTTTCGGCAAATTAGCTCTGGGGAATCAATTAGTGCCAGGAACGGCAATTCATCTTCATCCTCTAGCCATTGCTGGTTATGTTGGGTTGATCGTAACGGCTCTAAATTTGATGCCAGTGGGTCAGCTGGATGGAGGACATATCGTCCATGCCATGTACGGACAGCGTACCGCAGCGATTATCGGTCAATTGACTCGACTGTTCGTGTTAGTTCTGGCATTTATCAGACATGATTTTTTGCTTTGGGCGATTATTCTGTTTTTTATGCCCGTTATCGACCAACCCGCTCTTAATGACGTAACAGAACTCGATAATAAGCGCGATTTTTTGGGTTTACTCTCTTTATTTCTGTTAATTAGCATTCTTCTCCCGTTACCGGGAATGGTGGCTGCTTGGTTGAATATATGACATCCTCCCGTCTCGTAAATGCAGACAAGGGTCATCTGTCATGAGTCATTGGTCATTGGTACAAGTAACAAAACGTGAGTTCGATAAGGTTAAAAGACGGCAGGAGGAAGGGCTGGTAAGCCTGAGGGTTCTAAATCGAGAGAAGGTTTTTTGGGTAGGTAAGTGTAAGCTATCAATCCAGCTAAGAGATTGACTAGAAAATTCCAAACACTTCGGTGTCTCGAATGCTCGATTTGAGAAATGTTCTTGAGTTGGTCATTGACGGTTTCAATCAAGGCTCGTTTACGCAACAAAATTTTGTCGATTAACCGCACTAACTGCTGTTTCATCTTTTTCTTGCGTCGTGTAATCAGTTCGAGTCCTCGCTGGTAAAGTTGCTCAAATAGCTCTTGAGAAATATAACCGCGATCGCCAAATAACTTACCAATCAGATCTTGAGTTAAGTCAGGTACAGGCTTACGGTCGTCAGTATTACCTGGGGTTAACTTAAAAGCCAGCAACTCGCCTCGTTGGTTAATAATTAGGTGCAGCTTAAACCCATAGTGCCAACCGACAGAGTTTTTGCCCCAGCCCACCAAACCTTCAAACACACGATGGCTCTTGGAACGGCAAGGATGACATACCTCGATTGGGGTCGAATCAATGAATGAAATGCCAGTTACTTCTCCTCGACGGGTCTGTACAAAGTAGCACAACAGCATCAACGACCAAGGCATCAATTCCACAAAACGAGTATAACTGACCAGATGAGGAAAAGCTTTGCGCCAGCCCGGTAGAACTTGTCGTAGGTAAAATTCTTTGAAGGTACGATAGCCAGAGCCATGAAAAGCAATCACAATCGTCATTACTTCACTCAAGCTTAAACGAGAGCGACACAATCGTTCCCCACTCTGAGCCGTCAATAGAGGGATTGAAAGCCAATGTCGTTCAAAAGTTTGATAGAAGTCGTCTACCTCACAAAATATTTGAGTAATATCGAGACGAGATACAATATCTGTCATAGCTGAGATGTCTATAGAGTAAGCATTTTGAGTTTACATCTCAGCTTTTCTTTTGCCTAGATTTTTCCGTCGAACTCACGTTAACAAAGGACATTTTGGTTTAGATTGGTTTTAACTATTGATAATTAACAAAAATACTCACCATCAATAATTTTAGCCAAAGCGATCGCGGCTTCTAAATGTAAATTATGCCCTCCAGAAACGATAATTCGCGTTGCAGAAGGCATGGCTTTTTGTTGTTCGGCTAAGTCTTCAGGACGATTAAAATCGCTCCTATCGCCATAAACAAGCGTAATGGGCGCTTTAAGCTGTCGTAGAAGTCCGAGATATTTAGCGCGATCGATTCCATTGAAACCGATACCCGTGCGGGTACGCAACAGAGGATCCCATCGCCAGCGCACGCCGTCTTGGTGGGGTTCGGTAATGCGTTCGGCAAGTTGCATCGCCAATGACTCTGATAGGGTTGGAGTAGTTAGACGCAAGCGTTCGGCAGCAGTAGCAACGTCGGGAAAAATTGTATGTTCTCGAGGAGAGGCAAGATAGTCCAAATGAGTCGTTAGCTGTTCGACGGCATCGTTGTCTTGGACTTCTGTTGGCAGTACGGTTTCTACCAGAATTAGGTTTTTGACCTTTTCAGTTCTGATGCTAGCGAACATTGCAGCCATAACCGAACCCAGAGAATGTCCAACCAGAGTAAAGGGTTTGTCGGTTAGTTGCTCTGCAATAGCATCGATATCTGCCAAGAAGTCTAGTAAATTATATGACCCTCCTTGACCGACGCGATCGGAACGCCCATGCCCTCGTAAATCTGGTGCAACGACGCGATATCCTCTTTCTGCAAGGCGAACTGCGACTTCATGCCAAGCGGCACCTTGTTCCAGGATACCGTGGAGGCAAAGAATTAGAGGGTTGTTTTTCTCTCCCCAACTACAAAGACATAGATTTAGTCCTCGGATGTTTACATAATTTTCACTCATCAGAGAGAGGGAAAAGGGGAGATGGGGAGACTTTTGACTCGAGACTTCTAACTCCTCTTCATTTGGTAATTCATAGTCCAGGGATAGGGCAATATGACGAGTTGTTTCTCCCAGTTTATGGGGAAGTTTGATGTCTCTCCAAGCGTCTGCTAGGGTGGGATCGATTTGATTTCGTTTGAGGAAATTGGGATCGCCAACAGACATTGATTTGTTGTAGACTCCATCTATCATCCGCTGTCCTTCATAGGGGTTTAATAGCGAGGATTCAAAAGGAATTTCCAGAAATTCGCATAACTTTTCTGTAACTTTAGCCGGTTCTTTTACCAAGTCTTCGTAACGGATTAGGTGAGTGCGATCGCGAGCGATTTTCTCAAAGAAATCGAGAATATTTTGGTTACTTTTTGTCCAAATTTCTTCAGCTAATTCATAGGGATTTTCTTTGCCAGAACCGACTAATTTATCCATCCGCATTCGGCAGAATGACTCAATTACTGAATAAGGATGGCGTACTAAATGAATGTATTTTGCTCCTGTAAATAGAGCTTCTGCTCTTTCTAATGTTTCTCGATGAAAAGCATAAGTTGGCGATTTATCGACTAACAGGCGTTTGCCTGCTAGTTCTTGAAGCATGGCATAAACTTCATAGATAGAGTTATTTTGCTTGACTAAATTGGCAACTAAATTTTGGGCTTCTTGGGCATCAATTCCTTTTAATTCCATGAAAGCGCGCGGCAACCCTTCGCCTAAATGAGATAACGCCAGTTCTTTCTCTCGTTGCGCGATCGTATCGAATGGCAGTAAATGTAATTCAGGCGGAGAACATAAATCTGGGTGTCCTGCGAGCATTACCCTCAATAAAGTAGAACCCGCACGAGGACTGGAAAGAACAAACGCAATTTTTGGAAGTTTTTTGTCAATTTTTAGTGGCTTTGTGTTAGTCGTTAGTAGTTGGTTGTTGGTGATTGGGTTACTAATAACTGACGACTGATGACTAACTGCTAAAGATTGACTATTTCCATAGCTTTTTTCAAATTCAGAGGCTAGATATTTGGCTAGGGCATCAATTCTGGGACGCTCATAAAATTCTCTGGGATATAACATTAACTGAAGATCGCTTTTAAGCTGATTAATTGCCTCCATAACCATCAGAGAATCCATGCCCAAATCTAGCAAACTTTCCCTAGGAGAGATTGACTTTCCATTCAACTGCATTATTTGCGAAATGGAAATTTGTAAATAAGAAATTAAATATTTCTCTCGCTGAATGGGATCTAGATTCAACAGTTGTTCAAAAATAGGTATTTGTTGTTTGTTAGTTGTCAGTTTTTCTGGATTTGCGAGCGACAAATTATTGACTATCTCTTGAAAATAGGAAGATTGAATTAAGTAAGGAAATTGTTGACTCAATTCTTTCCAGTTTATAGAAATTACTCCAATTTGAGTCATATTCTCTGAAAGTATTTGAGGTAAAAATGCTAAAATTTCTTCTATTTTAATAAGATTAAGTCCTTTGACAGCTAATCGTTTTGTTGTTGCCATTCCATCTGACAAAGAACCCAAATTGATACTTAAAGCAGGAAGTTTTTGAGCTTTTCTGTAGTGCGCGATCGCATCTAAAAATGCATTAGCAGCTGCATAATTTCCTTGCCCAGGCGAACCTAATAAAGATGCTGCTGACGAGAACATTACGAAGAAGTCTAAAGGAATATCTTGAGTTAGTTGATGCAGATTCCAAGTTCCTCTGACTTTAGGAGCCATAACTTTATGAAAACGTTCCCAAGAAATTCCCTGAAGAATTCCATCATCTAAAACTCCTGCTGCATGAATAATTCCTTTTAGCGGTGGCAAAGATGCTTGGATTTTTTCTAATACTTTGCGAACATCTCGTTTGTTAGAAATATCGGCTTGAGTTACTAAAATTCTAATTCCCAAACGTTCTAATTGTTGCAAAGTATGAGCAACATTTTCTAAAGGTTTATTTCGTCCAACTAATACGAGATTTTTGGCTCCCTGTTGCACTAACCATTGGGCAACTTTTAATCCTACAGCTCCTAACCCACCAGTAATCAAATAACTGAACTCTGAATCAATTTTTGTCGGGGTATTTCGCGAAATGCCCCAATCGCTAATTCCTTGCTTGAGTCTGGCAACATATCTTTTTCCGTTGCGAAAGGCAAGATAATCTTCTCCGTCTGAATTGAAAATCTCTTCGATTAATTGTGCTACTTCTTCTGAATCTGGATTAGATGATAAATCGATCATTCCTCCCCAGTATTCGGGATGTTCCAAAGCAATAACTTTCCCTAGTCCCCATAGCGGAGATTGAGCAACTGAAAGGTTATGTGTTTGGGAGTCTACAGACTGAGTTGACTGCGTAACTAACCAAAGTCGAGAGGATATTGATTGTGTAAATAAGGTTTGGATTAAATGCAGTATACTTTTACAACCTAAACTTTGTGCTTTCTCTAAATCTGAAAGAGTTAACTGTTTGGAGGATGCTGTTTCTAAACCCCATAAATGAATGATGCCTTTTAATGAAGGGGTAATCTTGGATAAACCTTCTTGAAACAGATGCTGAAAATCTTCAGGATTAGCCGGATTAATTTCCCATGCTAAGGTATTTTTCTTGGTTTTATGAATTTCCTTATAACCGTTTCCAGGATAAATTAATACACAGGTTTGACCGGATTGCTTTAACTGTTTGGCAACAGTTTTTCCGATTCCTTTTCTATCGGCAAAGATTAACCAACTATGTTCGGAGTTTGGAGTTCGGAGTTCGGAATTTGGAGTTCTAGATTTAGCTTGCCATTTGACTTGATAGAACCAATCTGGATGAATTATTGGTTGGTTGTGAGTTGTTAATTGTTTTGCTCCTGTCTGTTGAATCCAATATCGTTGGCGTTGGAAAGGATAAGTAGGTAAATTCCAGACTCGCTGTCGTTGATAATCTTTATCAAACCCAACCCAATCGATTTCAATTCCATTAACAGATAAAATCGCTAAGCTGGTGAGGATTTGTTGCCAATCTCCTTGTCTGGGACGCAAACTGGGCAACCACAAATTAGATTTTGGATTTTGGATTTCAGGTTTTGGATTTGCTAAAACCGTGCGTGCCATGCCTAAAAGGGTGGGTTTGGCGCCAATTTCTAAGAAGATTTGATAATTTTGCCTCTCTAAAAATTCAATACTGGCGGCAAATTTAACGGGTTGTCGCACGTGAGCAACCCAGTATTGCGGCGTGGCAATTTCTTCGGTTGCGAGTTTTCCCGTCAGGTTAGAAATAATATCGATCCGGGGTAAAGCATAAGTTATCTCGCTAGCAACTCGTTCAAACTCCGCTAGCATCGGTTCCATTAAAGGCGAGTGAAAGGCATGGGAAACCTGTAATGGTTTCGTTTTTATGCCCTCAGATGCGAACCCAGAGACTATTTGTTGAATAGCTTCTGTTTCTCCAGAGATTACGATACTCTTGGCACCATTAATTGCCGCGATCGCAACTTTTTCTGCATAGGGTGCGATCGCTTCTCTTACCGTTGTTTCATCTGCCAAGACCGAGACCATTGTCCCCGTTTGTGGCAAGGCTTGCATGAGTTTCCCGCGATAGGCGATCGATTTCAACCCATCTTCTAAACTGAATACCCCAGCAATAGTTGCGGCAACGTACTCGCCGACACTGTGCCCCATGACGACAGTGGGTTCTATGCCCCAAGATTGCCATAATTGCGCGAGGGCGTATTCGAGGGCGAATAGTGCGGGTTGGGTGTAGGCAGTTTCGTCGATGGGCGAAAATGTTCCCTCTTGGGGGTATAAAACTTCAAGTAGTGGCTTTTCTAGATAGGGTTGCACAATTTCGGCGCATTTATCTAAGGCGGCGCGGAAAGTCGGCTGGGTTTCGTAAAGTTGACGACCCATGCCGACATATTGGGAACCTTGACCCGTAAATAAGAAGGCAATTTTGCGCTCGATTCCCGTGTCTGCCGTGCCTGTTATTAGTCCGGGGGCTTCTTGTCCATTCCCAAAAGCCACTAACTGCGATCGCAATTGTTTGACAGAATCGGTTACAATCGCAATACGATAGTTAAAATGCGATCGCCCCGTATTCGCCGTAAAACAAATATTTTCTAATAAAGTTTCTGGATGATTTGTCAAGTATTCTTCATAAGACTTAACTAAATGGTTGAGAGCGGTTTGGCTTTTTGCTGAAAGGGTCAGAATATGTAGAGGACGTTCAATGACTTCTGACTTGTGTACGGACGGTTTTTGAACACTAACTGTCGGTAAGTCGGTTGAGTTTCTAGATAAACCCGCTCCTACGACTCCTGACTCCTCCAAAACAACATGAGCATTCGTTCCTCCAAAGCCAAAAGAACTGACACCAGCCAAACGAGGCTGTTCTCCTCGATTCCAAGGTTGACGTTGAGTAGGAATAGAAATAGAAGTCTCTTGCAGGTCGATATGAGGGTTTAACGCATTCAGATGAAGATGAGCGGGAATTTCTTCGTACTGAAGACAGAGAATGACCTTAATTAAGCCTGCAATTCCTGCCGCCGCTTCTAAGTGACCGATATTAGTTTTGACAGATCCCAACCATAGCGGTCGGTTAGCAGAACGTCCCTGCATCAGAACGGTTTTGAGGGAGTTTACCTCAATCGGATCTCCTAGAGAAGTCCCCGTTCCGTGTGTCTCGATATAGCTAATCTCTGCGGGATTTACGCCAGCATTGTACAAGGCTTGATGAATGACGGCTTGCTGGGCAAGTCCGTTTGGTGCGGTCAATCCGTTGCTACGCCCATCTTGGTTAATAGCAGAACCGCGAATGACTGCTAGGATATTATTGCCATCTCTTTGAGCATCGCCAAGGCGTTTGAGAATGATAACGCCGCAACCTTCTCCGCGCACGTAGCCATCCGCACTCGCATCAAAAGTTTTACAGCGACCGTCAGATGATATCATCCCTGCTTGGGTAAAAGTTTGGGTTAATTCTGGGGATAAAATGAGATTGACCCCACCAACGAGGGCGCGATCGCATTCCCCATTTTGTAAGCTTTTCGCTGCTAGGTGAACGGCGACTAAAGAAGAGGAACAAGCCGTATCTACCGTCAGGGAAGGTCCTCGAAGATCGAAAAAATAGGAAAGACGATTCGCTGCAATGCTATGAGCATTTCCCGTCCCAGCATAAGCATCCGGTTCTAATTGATGCCTCAGTCGAATCTGAGAATAATCGCTGCTACTGATGCCAACAAAAACTCCTGTTGCGCTACCAGCTAGTTGATTGGCGGCTATGCCTGCACTTTCTAGAGCTTCCCAACTCACCTCTAACAGCAATCGTTGCTGAGGGTCCATTTCATGTGCCTCGCGGGGAGAAATGCCGAAGAATTGCGGATCGAACTGGTCAACTCGTTCTAAAAATCCTCCCCAGTCATTGCCTTCCCAACGTCTATTTACTTGAGTAATAGCATCCTTACCTTCGCATAACAGCTTCCAGAAGGCTTCGGGATTATTAGCGCCAGGAAAGCGACATCCAATGCCGATAACGGCGATTGGGGATTGTTCGATTTTGGTGAAGCCGCCGCATGCTACCGGCAGCGGTTCCAGGAGAACGGCGGATTGGGAAATCTCTTTTTCTCTCTGTCCCCTTGTCCCGGAGTCCTCTTGTCCCAGATACGCTGCCAGGGTTGCAATGCTGGGGTAATCGTAGGCAAGGGTAGGAGACAATTTTCGTCCCAACCAGTCTTCTAATTCGGCTGACAGACGAACGGCTTGCACAGAATCTAAACCATAACTGGCAAACGGTTCTCGAACGTCGATTTCCTGGGGTGAAATTCCCAATCGCCCGGCAATATTTGAAACCAACCAGGCTTGAATTGCTTGTTGCTGGTTATTGGCTAGTTGTTGTCGGTTATTGGTCTCCCTTATCTCCCTTATCTCCCTTATCTCCCTTATCTCCCCATCTCCCTGTCTCCACTCTCCTAGTGTCTCTAAACTTCCTTCTAGGAAACCTGCTTTACAAGCGTGACGTTGGATTTTGCCGCTAGAAGTCTTGGGAATGCTGCCCGTTTTGAGGAGAACAATAGCAAAGGGCTGTAATTCGTGGTTTTGGACGACTGCTTTGCGAATAGCACTGGTAATTTCTTCTAGATCGAGCTTCCTGATATAATGGCGCTTGACTTCGCAGGCGATCGCAAGGCGCTCTTCTCCATGCACATCCACAGAGAAAGCCGCCCCAGCAGCTTCTCGGATAGCCTCATGGCTTTTTTCTACCGTTAATTCAATATCTTGAGGATAATGGTTGCGACCTCGAATGATAACTAAATCTTTTAGGCGACCTGTAACAAAGAGTTCGCCATTTTGTAAAAAGCCTAAATCTCCGGTGCGCAGAAAGGGACCTTCTTGAGTGTCTGCGACATAGGCATTAAAGGTTTCTTCTGTTTGCGTCTTGCGATTCCAATAGCCTTGGGCAACACTTTTGCCGGATACCCAAATCTCGCCAATTTCATTGGAATGGCAACGTTTTAAAGTCTCAGGATTAACAATAAGGATTTTTTGATCTTCGACGGTTTGTCCGCATCCAACTAAAGTAATACCGCCATTCTCCGATGGACTCGTGTTAATAATTCGATTTTGTTTTATGGCTTTCCCATCAAAGGTTTTTAAAATCGGCGCTGCTTCTTTTAATCCGCCAGAGACAATCAGGGTTGTTTCCGCCATCCCGTAACAGGGATAAAATGCCTCTTTACGGAAGCCGCAGGAAGCAAATGCCTCGGCAAAGCGTTCTAGGGTTTCGGCGCGAATGGGTTCGGCACCCGTGAAAGCCAATGTCCAACAACTGAGGTCGAGGGTTTCCCTCTGTTCGGGCGCAATCTGAGTAACGCATAGTTCGTAAGCGAAATTCGGTGCGCCACTGGTTGTCGCGCGATCGCGCGAAATTGTCTGCAACCAACGCAAAGGACGCTGGAGAAAGGCTACGGGAGGCATCAGCGCCTGGGAAGCACCGACATAAATCGGTTGCAAGATCCCGCCAATAAGTCCCATATCGTGGTAAGGAGGCAACCAAGAAACGCCTTTACTCTCAGCAGTATCTCGAAAACATCGATTGATTAAGCTGGAATTGTGAACTAAATTGCCGTGACTGACCATTACCCCTTTGGGCATTCCGGTGGAACCGCTGGTGTATTGTAAAAATGCCAGGTTATCTTCGCTGGGGTTAATGGGTTGCCATTGACTGGCTGAGTGAGAGTCGATATTGTCGGTCGTAAGGCAGCGGATGGCTTCTGTAGAGAGATATTTGGTTAGCCGTCCCTCGATCGTGCTGACTAATGCCTCTGTGGTAAGAGCAAAATTTGCTTGGGCATCGGAAACAATTGCTTGTAGGCGTTCGAGAGAACGATTGGCGCGAGGCGGATAGGCGGGAACGGCAATAACTCCCGCATATAAACAACCGAAAAATGCGCAAATAAACTCTAGACCTGGCTGATAGAGTAATAATGCACGTTCGCCTTGAGCGTTAAGGGATTGAAGCGTTGCTGCGATCGCTTTTGCTCGTTCGTCTAACTGATAATAGGTAAGGCTGTCGCTTACTCTTTCCCCGTCGCCTAGAAAGGTGAAAACGATTTTTTCAGATTGTTTCGAGGCTCTATAGCTTAATAGGTCTACAAAATTGGAGAAGTTTCCGCTCATTTATCGATTATCGTTAGGTGTTAATTATTAATTAGATATATAGATAACCTATAACCCCTTTCTATGTTACTAGGTTGGCGATCGCTCCCAGCATCGCTGTTTCCTCTGTGAAAGGATAACCGATAATCCTTTCATTTAAACTCCAAAATTGTTTTGGTCAATGATTGGATTCTCTAATAATTTCTCTAACATGCTTATCCTTCTTCGTTTGGTCGAAACATGCACCAAACATCTATATTGTCAAGTCGAGTCTTGGCAGTTACGCGATAGCCAAAATGACTGAAGCGCCAATCGCCATTGGTAGCTGAGACGGAAGAAAGCAGAAATTCGGTTGAGATCGTCGCTCCCAAGAAAATAGCGCATGAGAGGATAATTTTGGAATGAGAGGGCAAGAATTTCAACCGCTTCATCAATGCGATCGCCCGAAATAAAGTGTAGAATCATTATTTTAAGCTCCTAAATCGATTTATCGACTATACTTCCGACTCCATTTTGACCCTGCGCAATTGGATTCGCTACGAAACTGAGCGATCGGCTTGGTGCGAGGAAGCGATCGCAATTCTGAATCTGATTTCAGATGAATAACAGAAAATGCCGACTAGATCCTGCACACAGGTAACGCCAAGGCGGATCGCGTTTTGGCTATCTTTATGAGAAGATAGCCAATTATGTCATCTACTCCGCCGGAAATTAATGCGTTAATAAAGCGTTTCAATAACGAGTTAGATTGGATTGAAGGGAAAGCAACAGAAGGATTAGAACTTACCAGAATCGTTCTCGAACTTTTTCCCGAAAACCCTACGCTAGTTCGCCTGTTCGCTTTTTTGAATAATGCGATATTTTTTGTCAATATTCAAAGAAGTAGACTTCAGATAATTGTTAATGAGATTAATGTCATAGACGTGGCAACTTATGAAGAATTTAAAGAGGTAGCAGGAAAATTAGATCGCGAATTAGAGCTAATTTTAGAAACTAAAAGCATTTTTTCTGGCATAATTACAGGTTTGAAGAAATTAAAGTGAAGCGACCAGATTTCCAACAAGAGCCACTAGAAATTTTAAAAAAAATTGACGATCTAATTGCATTGGGCGAACAAAAATTAGAAGAAATAGACAATGAAATGTCAAATATTGAGAAAGAATTGAAGCGAAAAGCAAAAACCAAGCCAAAAGTAGAACAGCCTTCTCGATAAAATTTTCAGAGGCGATCGCAGTTTTGAGCGCTATTTTAGAGATCGAGTCATTAAACCTACATAAAGCTTTCGGCATTAGTCGTACCAAGAACCTATACAATGATCTGGGTTTAATTTCTCTCACTCAACGAGACACATCCTATGCCACGCCGCGACGATATACGTAAAATCCTGCTTCTAGGTTCGGGTCCGATTGTTATCGGACAAGCCTGCGAATTTGACTATTCTGGCACACAAGCTTGTAAAGCGCTTCGAGAAGAAGGCTATGAAGTCGTGTTGGTCAACTCCAATCCCGCTACAATTATGACCGACCCGGAAACGGCAGATCGAACGTATGTAGAACCGCTAACGCCAGAAATCGTTGAAAAGGTCATTGCCAAAGAAAAACCAGATGCTTTACTGCCGACGATGGGGGGACAAACGGCATTAAACATAGCCGTGGCATTGGCAAAAAGTGGCGTACTGGAAAAGTATAACCTTGAGTTAATCGGGGCAAAGCTGGACGCGATCGAAAAGGCAGAAGATAGGGAACTGTTTAAAAAAGCCATGCAGCGCATCGGCGTTCCCGTCTGTCCGTCAGGAATCGCTAACAATATTGAGGAAGCAAAAGCGATCGCGCAAGAAATCGGTTCCTATCCTTTAATTATTCGTCCTGCTTTTACTCTCGGCGGTACTGGCGGCGGCATCGCCTACAACCAGGAAGAATACGAACAGATGGCGCAATACGGAATCGATGCGTCTCCCGTCTCGCAAATTTTAGTCGAGAAATCCCTTCTAGGTTGGAAAGAATACGAACTAGAAGTCATGCGCGACTTGGCAGATAATGTCGTCATTATCTGTTCGATTGAAAATATCGATCCGATGGGCGTACATACGGGAGATTCGATTACCGTCGCCCCCGCCCAAACTCTGACGGATAAAGAATATCAGCGCCTGCGGGATTATTCTAAAGCGATTATTCGGGAGATTGGCGTAGAAACGGGCGGATCGAACATTCAATTCGCCGTCAATCCCGTCAACGGCGAGGTCATCGTCATCGAAATGAATCCCCGCGTGTCTCGATCCTCTGCCCTAGCATCGAAAGCGACGGGATTCCCGATCGCTAAATTTGCAGCGAAGTTAGCAGTGGGCTATACTCTCGATGAAATTCCCAACGATATTACCAAGAAAACCCCAGCTTCCTTTGAACCGACCATTGATTACGTCGTCACCAAAATCCCCCGTTTCGCCTTTGAAAAATTCCCAGGCGCACAAGCTATCCTGACGACTCAGATGAAGTCGGTAGGCGAGGCAATGGCAATCGGACGCACCTTCCAAGAATCTTTTCAAAAAGCCTTGCGATCGCTAGAAATTGGTCGTTTTGGCTTCGGTTGCGACAGACAGGAAACCCTCCCTTCTCTCTCCCAAATTCGGGCAAATCTGAGAACGCCCAATCCAGAGAGAATCTTTACCATCCATCACGCCTTCCATTTGGGAATGACGGTGGAAGAACTTTACGAACTTACCGCGATCGATCCTTGGTTTTTGGACAAAATGCAGGAACTTGTAGAAACCGAGAAGTTTCTCAAGCGGACTCCCCTGCACGAAATTACCAAAGAACAAATGCAGTTTATCAAACAGCAAGGATTTAGCGATCGCCAAATCGCCTTTGCGACGAAAACCTCAGAAGACCAAGTGAGAGGTTATCGCAAGCATTTAGGCGTTATCCCAGTCTACAAACTCGTCGATACTTGCGCGGCAGAATTTGAAGCCTTCACGCCTTATTATTACTCTAGCTACGAACCCGAAGAATCGGAAGTCAGATCCTCTGAGAAGCGCAAAGTCATGATTCTCGGCGGAGGACCAAACCGCATCGGACAGGGAATCGAGTTTGACTACTGCTGCTGTCACGCTTCCTTTTCTCTGAGAAATGCAGGGTTCGAGACGATCATGGTCAACTCTAACCCAGAAACTGTTTCTACCGATTACGATACGAGCGATCGCCTTTACTTTGAACCCCTCACCAAAGAAGATGTCCTCAATATCATCGAAGCAGAACGTCCCGAAGGCATTATCGTTCAATTCGGCGGTCAAACGCCCCTCAAATTAGCCGTTCCCTTGCAGGAATACCTAGATGAAAGAGAAGCCAATGGGGCTGATTTCGTGCCCAAAATCTGGGGAACGTCACCGGATTCGATCGATATCGCTGAAGATAGGGAACGATTCGAGCAAATTTTGCGCCAATTAAATATTAGCCAACCGCCTAACGGAATCGCCCGCAGCTACCAAGAATCCCTCTCAATCGCCGGACGAATTGGCTATCCGGTGGTAGTACGTCCTTCCTATGTCTTAGGCGGACGGGCAATGGAAATCGTCTATTCTGACGACGATCTGCAACGATACATGACCTATGCAGTTCAGGTAGAACCCGACCGCCCCATTTTGATCGATAAGTTCCTTGAAAATGCGATCGAAGTCGATGTCGATGCGCTATGCGATTCTACGGGGAAAGTCATCATCGGCGGCATTATGGAACACATCGAAGAAGCGGGGGTTCATTCTGGCGACTCTGCCTGTTCGATTCCTTTTACCTCTTTAGCCAATAGCGCGATCGATACCATTCGTCAGTGGACAGTCAAACTCGCCCAGGCGCTCAAAGTGGTAGGGTTGATTAATATTCAGTATGCCGTACAAGGGGAACGAGTCTATATTCTAGAAGCCAACCCTCGCGCCTCTCGTACCGTTCCTTACGTTTCCAAGGCGACGGGGATTCCTTTAGCCAAGTTTGCTTCTCTCGTCATGTCTGGGAAAACCCTAGAATCGCTAGGCGTTACCTCTGAGTATATTCCTCACCATATCGCTGTTAAAGAGGCTGTATTGCCCTTCGAGAAGTTTCCGGGGACGGATACTCTACTCGGTCCAGAAATGCGGTCTACGGGCGAAGTAATGGGCATTGACAGCGATTTTGGCAGGGCATTTGCCAAGGCAGAAATTGCCGCGGGCGTTCGTCTCGCTACAACAGGAACGGTATTTGTTTCGATGAGCGATCGCGATAAAGTAGCATCGGTTCCTGTCGTTAAGAACCTCATCGATTTAGGATTTAGAGTAGTCGCGACAGCGGGAACGCGCAAAGTCTTGCTAGAAAATGGAATCGATAATGTGGAATTAGTCCTCAAACTCCACGAAGGTCGTCCCCACGTAATTGACTGGATCAAAAACAATTGGATTCAATTCATCATTAATACTCCCAATGGAGAAGAATCCCACACCGATGCGCGCCTAATTCGTCGCACGGCATTGGATTATAAGTTGCCAATTATCACTACTCTCGCTGGTGCCAAGGCAACTGTAGCAGCTATTCGTTCTTTACAGTCCGAACCTTTAGACGTAAAGGCGTTGCAGGATTATATCGCTGGGAACGGTCAATCTGTGGGATAAGCGTTGCCCATCTTCCCGCATCTTATGGTTTTATCGATCTAATATCGGGAATTTCTCTTCCGTCGGAGTGACAACAGAAGAGAAATTCCCGATCGCTGTAGGCATTATACGCCTATTAACTTATCGGCTAAACGTAATTGAAGGAATTACTTTCAAGAGAAAGGTTGCTGGTATTTTGTACCACGGCAATCAGTTCGTCTTGACCCGTCGTTTTTAGGTAAATTGCCGTACCTGCGGGCAATCCTTGCGGAGCAGATCCCAAGGCATAATTACTCGCACTACCCTTAAGTTGAATGATATCACCCTCAGCTTGGCTAAAATCTTGAATCAGAGCATAATCTGCCTGACCCAGAGTATTATTTTGACCGTCGTTGTAGTAGACATTATTGCTATCGCCTAGCCTGAAAGTGTCAGCACCTGCACCGCCTGCGAGCGTATCGATTTCGCCTCTCCCTGGTTGTTGGTTGGTAGCGACACCGACAAGTGTATCCGTTCCATCCCCACCGAGGAGCATATCTTTACCAGAACCGCCGGAGAGATAATCGTCTCCTCCATCGCCATAAACGCGATCGCTACCCGAACCAGCGAATAGTCTGTCGTTACCGCCTTGACCTCTAAGGGTGTCATTTCCTCCATAACCGTAAATGGTTTGAGCAGAAGAGTCGCCAGTCAGTTCGTCGTTTCCGTTGGTGCCCTTAATTCCCCCGGAACCTTGAGTTTCTCCAGAAGGGTTAGGATTGGGGCTAGGCGATGGAGTCGAGGAACCGTCACTCTGAGCTGTGTAGGTGCCTGGGTTGGGATCGCCTGCACCGAATACTTGAGTCCAGTAGCGCTGATAATTGATGCGTCCGCTATCGTTGGCTAGGTAGGCATATCCTACTCCTAGATGAGTGTAGTTGGGATTGAGAATATTCGCACGGTGCCCGGAACTATTCATCCACGCTTGCATGACGGCTTCTGGACTTGTTTGACCGGCAGCAATATTTTCTCCCACAGTTGTCCACCGATAACCCGCTTGAGTAGCGCGATCGCTCGGTCTTGACCCATTACCCGGATCGACGTGACTGAAAAAGTCGCCATTCGCCATACGACCGGAATGACCATCTGCGGCAGCATCTAATTTTTGGCTGAGGCTTAAGGATCTTAAGCCCTGCTTAGCGCGTTCTTGGTTTACGAGTCCGAGTATTCTTTGGTCAAATTGGTCGGTTAGAGTCACAAGTTTCTCCTTTCATTAAAACAACTTAAAGCTGCATTCAGCTCTCATTAATGCTTAGTGCATTAGTTACATTTTTGAATAGTCATTCGCGTTGCAAAGATACACTATAAAATGTAAAAAAATAGATAATCAATTGAAGTGTAAGCTATTGACTATTCCGCGCATTAACTATCTATAAAAGGGTCTAAGCCTTTTTGTTAAAAATATTTAAGCATAGATTTTGAGTCAGTAAATACGCGAATTTACCGATCTTTCTATTTGCAAAGGAAATTTGCGATCGGTATTTTTATCGACTGATTAAATTTACTAATTGTGTTTTTGTTCCGGATCGATTTTTTTTATATAATCTTGACTGTTGTCTACAATATATGAAAAGCATCATGTCGCAGAGTCTAAAACATGAAACGACATGGACTATTTGTTGGCTTATCTACGTTAGACTTCATCTATCTAACTAAAAATATCCCAGAAACTAATCAGAAAATTGTTGCTTTAGACCAAACTATTGCAGCTGGAGGACCTGCTACTAATGCTGCCGTAACGTTTAGTTATCTGGGCGATCGCGCTACATTGCTAAGTGTTATTGGCAACCATTCTATTAGTCAGATAATTCGCTGCGATCTAGAAACTTATTCGGTCAAAATTGTAGATTTAGCGCCAAATCGCACGGAATTACCTTCAGTTTCTTCTATTATCGTCACCCAATCGACAGGAGAACGAGCGGTTATTTCTGCTAATGCTACTAAATTTCAAGCGATTCCCGAACAAATCCCCTCAGATATTTTACAGGATATCGAACTCATTTTAATTGACGGGCATCAAATGGCGCTTAGCGTTGCGATCGCTCAACAAGCTAGAGTAAGAAATATTCCAGTCGCGATCGATGGCGGAAGTTGGAAATCGGGTTTTGAAGAAGTGTTGCCTTTTGTCGATTATGCAATTTGTTCGGCTAATTTTTATCCTCCCAATTGCTATAATCAGGAAGATGTATTTATCTATCTTCAACAAATAGGCATTCCTCACATTGCGATTACTCAAGGTGAAAACCCCATTCAATATCTCTCTCAAGGAGAAAAGGGAGAAATAGAAATTCCTACGATAAAAGCCATCGATACTCTAGGTGCTGGCGATATCTTTCACGGTGCTTTTTGCCACTATATTCTTCAAAAAAATTTTATTGACGCGCTTTCTTGTGCGACTCAGGTTGCCTCTTATTCCTGTCAATTTTTCGGGACTAGGCAATGGATGCAATAAGCCTGTAAAACAGCCAAGTTTATTTCATTCTGACTTTATTTCGCCATGAAATAATACCGTTTTCAAAAATGCCCGCTACAAATCTCTTATTTAATCCATCCACACTTTCCACACACCTCCTTCTCTCTTTATCTGTAGCCAGAAAAGAGGAAATTGATATAAATTTCTTGTCCCCCAAATCTAAAGTCCGTTTAAACTCAAGATTTTGTTCCTTTGGCATCAACGCCTAGAACTATAGTTCTAGGCTCAAATCTCAACTCTATTAAAATAGACTGAAATTCCTATCGAGTCTTCTTGAGAAGACTTTTTTATCAGTCAGGAAATTAATTCCAAGAGTAGTTGTTGAGAATGATACAAGATCTTAATTGCAACTTTAGCATCTCGGACAGAGAATTTATTCTCTATCTACTGATAGGGTTAAATAGCTATCAGAAACTTTGACGTTTTGAGGATACTGAATAGACTGTTTCCCGTGTTTTGATTTGAATCTTGGATAGTTAGCTCTTTTTTCAAAAAAATTATTAAAAGCTACTCTTAGCATATTAGAGTAAACAACGTTCGCTACAAAAGAGGATAGCATAGCATTAAGCGATCGCTTTGAAATTTCTGTAACGCTTATGATATTCAATAGACATGGAGGTGAAATTATGACCGCAGCCTTGCCCAAGCTACTAACCTTCGATGAATTTATTGAACGGTATCCCAACGACGGTAAACGCTACGAACTGCATCAAGGAGTAATAGTTGAGATGCCCCCACCATCTGGCGACCATGAGGATGTTGTCGGTTTTTTGACACGAAAATTAGCAGTCGAAATTGAGCGGCTAAATCTTCCTTTTAATATTCCAAAAACAGGTTTTGTTAGAACCAAGAGTGCTGATTCGTGCTACTTGCCCGATGTATTGGTACTAAACCAAAATAATTTGAAAAACGAGCCACTTTGGAAAAAAGAATCTACAGTTACTCAATCCGAATCAATACCATTGGTAATTGAAGTTGTTTCAAATAACTGGCGGGATGACTACCACAAAAAATATGCCGATTATGAGGAGATGGGCATTCCCGAATATTGGATTGTTGATTATGCTGCCTTGGGTGCGCGTAAGTTTCTCGGAAATCCCAAGCAGCCGACTATTTTCGTGTGCGAGTTAGTAGATGGCGAGTATCAAATGACTCCATTTCAGAGCAATAACCTAATTGTCTCCTCAAATTTTCCCCAATTAAATTTAACCGCGCAACAGATTTTTGACTCGGTTGGCTAAAGTTCAAATAATGAAAAGTGCTATAACTTTTCTTTCAAAGCTAAAGCCTCTTGATAAAAAACAAGGTTTTGACGAGCGATTTTTGCCCAACTATATTGTTGTGCAGTACTATAAGCATTACGACGCAACCACTTTAAATAGGAGCGATCGCAAATTAACCTTTTTATAGTCTCCTCGATCGCGACATCGTCGCGGGGTGGAATAATTAAACCATCATATTTGAGTTAATCTCACTACTGGAATGGGATCGCAAGGCGAGCCTTTCAAGTTCGTCCTCTTTTAACTGCTCTACTGGCGGACAAGATATGAGCTATTACTTGCTTAACTTTTGCTGAATTCGAGACACGATAATATCAACTTCTGGCAACCTTAACTGCATTACTAATAGAACAAAAACTCCCAAGGCAACGCTTGCTGATAGACAAAATTGTAATAACAAAAGCAACAGATTATTACTATCTAAAAGTTTTTCCCATCCCCAATTTACGCCCGAACTTGCTATAGCCGACACGATAGTAATTGCTGTTAACTGTAATAAAGCCAATCCCCATTCACCCAACGGCAAGCCATTAAGTCGGCGGTTTAAAATCCACAAAAATGCTCCCATGGAAGTGATATTAACGCCAACAGTAGCTAAGACTAATCCTGGAGTTTGAAAAGATTGAATCAATAAATAATCTAATCCGGCATTGAGAAAAATATTAAAAATACTGACGCGAAAGGGCGTTTCTCCATCGCCCAAAGCATAAAAGACTCTAACTAAAACATCGCGACCTAAATAAAAGAACATTCCAAATCCATAAGCCATTAAAACGGGAATGACCATTTGAGAAGCTTCCAGATTAAAAGAGCCACGTTCGTAAATTATCCGAATAATTGGAGTGGCTGACGCAATAAAAATTGCTGTCAGAGGTAACATCGTGAGGGCAGTTAATAATAATCCCTGACGAATTCTAAATTTTAATTCTTGCCAATTTTCTGGGGCAGCGAGTTGGGAAAAGACGGGCATAAAAGGCACTAAAATCATATTAGAAATAATGCCCAATGGCGTTAGCACAATGAAATTAGCGTAGCGCATTGCGGCTGCCGCACCTTCAATATAAGAGGCAAAAAATAAATCGGTATAAACGTTAATATGTAACATTCCAGAAGAAAGGGAGGCGGGGATCATGACTCTCATAACATCTCCTACGCCAGGAATGCGCCAATCAAAGCGCAACCGCAACTTACCCATCCCCGACTGAATCTGGGCGTTTAACTGTGCCACCCATTGCAAAAGTCCGCCTGCTAGCGTTCCTCCCGCTAGCACTACTCCCCCTAATTGCAGGTATCGAGAATCGTTAATTTGCTCTCCCAGCAGCCAAGCGAGAACGGCGACACCAATGACGACAGTTAAGCTGGAAAAGAGAGGACTGATACTTGGCAACCAATATTGGTTCGAGGCATTTAGCGTACCGAAACCAATGCCGATCAATCCGGCAAATACGGCTAGCGGTGCCATAATCCGTAGCTGTAGAATAGCGCTAGCTCTTGCTATCCCGTCTAACCCTGGCGCAAGGATATCGATAAACGTTCCGGCAAAGACGACTAGAACGACGGTAACGAGTAACAGGACGATACTGATGAGGGTTGTTACCGTTTCCACGATGGGGGCGGCTTCGGACTTGTTCCGCTTTGCCAAAACACTCACTAAAGCGCTGTGAAAGGGACCGTTAATGCCGCCGAGCAAGATCAGCAGAAAACCGGGAATGACGTAGGCATAGGCGTAGGCGTTGACAACGGCTCCCACGCCAAAAGCCCATGCGATCGCCTGTTCGCGAACTAAGCCAAAGATTTTACTGATCAGGGTGGCAATGGCGACGATGCGCGCGATACCAGCTAGAGAGCGAGGGGATTTTTTCTTCTCAGACACGCCAGTTTCAAAATAACTGCTTGGTCTATTATTTACTCAATTTGGGCGACGGCACAATTGCGACCTTGTTCCTTAGCTCGATACAGTGCTTGGTCAGCCGCCTCAATTAAATTTTTAGGCGACAGCTGTTGAGCCGGTATCTGAGTGGCGATGCCCAAACTCATGGTGACATACTCTCTTACAGGCGAAGATTGGTGGGGAATTTGGAGTTGTAGTACTGCCTTGCGGATTGATTGTGCCACTTGTATCGCTCCTGTAGCGGGAGTGTTGGGCAAGATAATGGCAAACTCCTCTCCCCCGTAACGAGCCACTAAATCCGCCGGACGATTGACAACGCGATCGATCGCTCTCGTCACGGCTTTTAAACAATCATCTCCCTCTAGATGACCATAAGAATCGTTGTAGGGTTTAAAGTAATCGATATCCCCTAAAATTACCGACAAAGGCAATTGTTCTCTTAACATCCGCCGCCACTCTTGTTCGAGATGTTCTTCAAAACGGCGGCGATTGGCTACTCCAGTTAAGCCGTCCGAATTAGCTAGGCGGTGTAAGGTTTGGTTGAGTTGATAGAGTTCCAAGTTCATTTGCTGGAGCGAGGATTGATACCTTTGTCGCTCTTCTTCCACTCGTTTGTATTCGGTAATGTTTGTTTGAACGGCGATGTAGTGAGTTACTTTTCCCGCTTCATCTCTTATGGGAGAAATCGAAATATCATTCCAAAATAGCGTTCCATCTTTGCGATAGTTACGCACGGTGACCCGGCACTCTTTTTGTTGTCGGATAGCTTGTCGGATGATTTCGAGGGCGGGTTGCTTTCTATCTTCTCCCTGCAAGAAGCGGCAGTTTTTTCCTATGGCTTCTGCCGATGAATACCCTGTCATGCGTTCAAAACCTGGATTGACGTAAATAACCGGGTTATAGGGCGCGTTTGCATCGGTAATGACAATGCCGTTAGGAGTAGCAGCGATCGCGCGATCGAGTAGTAGTAAATTAAGCTGAGGTTGGGGATGAAATCGATGGACGATCTCGTTGAGGCGGAGTTGCTCTTCTAGTTTGGCATCTTTTTGGGCGAGTTGTTTTTGCAGGGCACTCAATTTGAGTTGCGTTTCTACCCGCATGATTACTTCTTCGGGTTGGTAAGGTTTAGCAATATAATCTGCTCCTCTAACAGCAAACGCTCTCGCTTTATCAAAGCTTGCGTCTAACTTGCTTAAGAAAATTACGGGAATTTCTTTGGTTGTTTCTATCGTTTTTAGTTGCTGGTAGAGTTCGTAACCGTTCAAACGCGGAAGCTTAACATCGAGTAAAATTAAATCGGGCGGCATTGTCTGTGCTGCCATGATTGCCATTTCTCTATCGAGGGCTTGTCTGATTTGATAGCCGCGCTCGACGAGCAGGCTTGACAGGACGCAAAGGTTGCCTACTTTATTTTCAACTACTAAAATATCTGCCTTATACTCCTGCTCAAAAATAGAAACATTAGGACTCAGCCATGACAATCGGTAGCTTGAAAGATAAAGTTAACGTTCGCGGGGTCGAGCATTATTATGAATGGATTCGCCAGCCTCAAACTTCCTCCAAACCCGTGATGGCGTTCGTTCACGGATGGGGAGGATCGTCGCGGTATTGGCGCAACACGGCAAGGGCACTCAGCGATCGCTTCGATTGTTTGCTATACGATCTTAGGGGATTTGGACGTTCTTGCCTCCCCCACTCCTCAACCGAGAGTTCGTCGTTCAAACTAAGTTACGAACTTGAAGAATATGCCAAAGATTTAGGGGTTTTACTCGATGCTTTACATGTAGATAAAATCTATCTTCACGGTCACTCAATGGGCGCATCGGTAGCTGCTTGGTTTCTCACATTATATCCCGAACGAGTCAAACGGGCAATTTTAGTCTGTAATGGCATATTTGAATACGATGAAAAAGCTTTTGCTGCTTTTTATAAATTTGGCGGTTACGTTGTCAAATTTCGCTATAAGTGGTTTTTAAATATTCCCTTTGCCGATCGCGTATTTATGTCGCGATTTCTTCATCGTCCCATTAGTAAACAAGATCGGCGAGCTTTTTTAGAAGATTTTCTCTTAGCAGACTATGAAGCAGCTTTAGGAACGATTTACACTTCCGTCAGTAAAAAAGCTGTAGAAATTATGCCGCAGAAATTCGCCCAAATTAGCGTGCCAACTTTGTTAATTTCTGGCGAGAAAGATATCATCATTCCTACCGTTATGGGCCGTCAAGCTGCTGCTTTAAATGAGGCAATTGAATATGTAGAAATTCCCAAAACCGCTCATTTTCCTATGTTGGAAGATGCCGAGACTTATCTGTCGAGAGTGCGAGAATTTTTAGAAAATGAAAATTAAATTAATAGTTAGTAGTTATTAGAATTTTTTTAATAACTAACCACTAACCAATAACAAAATTACAATGGTCTATAAACTCGGTAATTAATCTTCGGGAAAATATTGTCCATCGCTTCTACTTTTGCCAACCAACCCGAATCGATTTTTTCTGCTTTAATGTCTTCATAGAGTTTATTAAAGCGCAGCAAGTGCGATCGCGTCCGGCGTACCGCATAGGGCACCATCGTTCCCGTGCGCATGATAAACGCCCAGTCCGACGATTGCGCCAGCAGCAACTCCCGCGCTGCTTGATTGAGGGCGCGTTCTTCGAGTTCGTCTGCGGCTTCTCTTCGACTCAGTTCGATCATGCGTTCTGTGGCTTTGTGCAGGTGGGGATAAATCCAAGCATTGGTATTGTTGAGCCAATATTCGTGAAATCCCTTATGACCCCAACTTGACTGAGAGGGACGGCACACCTGTTGCGTGGGATGGCGACGCAAATAATCTGCTAGGTGAGTCATTTCATAAGTACTTTGGTCGTACCAAGACTTGCGGAACAAATAATCGATAAACCAAGGTCCTTCGTACCACCAGTGCCCGAACAGTTCGGCATCGTAGGGCGACACCACAATTGGCGGACGCTGCATTATTGCTGCCAAATGTCCGACTTGCTGCTCCCGATTATACATGAAGTTACCTGCGTGTTCTGCCGCCTTTTCTCTAGCCCAGTAAGGATCGTACAGCGCTTTGTCCGACAAACCCGCATGACGACTGGTGATCTTGTGATACTTGATCCCGATGTTTTTCCGCTGACCGTTGGGCATAATGTAGGGCTTAATGTATTCGTATTCCGCTTCCCAGCCCAAATCTTTATAAAACTCTCGATAGACGGGATCGCCAGGATAGCCGACCTGAGACGACCATACCTGCTGGGAAGATTCGTGATCGCGACCGAAGGCAGCAACCCCAGTTTCGGTAAAAATAGGCGCGTAGTTACCAAAGCGGGGACGGGGGCGACCGTAGAGAATTCCGTGTCCGTCAACGAGAAAATAGCGCAGATCGGCATCGGCTAGCATGCGCTCCACGCCTTCATAATAGGCGCATTCGGGCAACCAAATTCCTTTGGGCGGGCGATCGAAATGTTCTTGGTAGTGTTCGCAAGCCACCTGGATTTGTGCCCACACCGCTTGAGGATACATTTTCATCAAGGGCATATAGCCGTGAGTCGCGCCGCAGGTAATGATTTCCAGGTTATTGCTATCGAGAAATTGTTTGAAGGCGGCAACTAAATCTCGGTCGTAACGTTCCCAAGTCGTGCGAATTTCATGGAATTCTTTAGCATAATATTCTGCTAAGTAGCGAATATGCCCATTATGTTCGTTATGCTTGATTTCTTTTTGAACCAGTTCTTCTAACTTGGCAAGGTGTTGATCATAACGATCTTGTAGCAGGGGATCGCGCAACATCGACACCAAGGGAGGTGTCATGCTCATGGTCATCTTGAAGTCAATCCCATCTCGCTTTAGCCCTTCAAAGACGTGCAAGAGAGGGACATAGGTTTCTGTAATGGCTTCATAAAGCCATTCCTCTTCTAAAACATAGTCACTTTCTGGATGTCGGACGAAAGGCAGATGGGCGTGGAGGACGAGAGCGACATAACCGAGAGCCATAGGAGTTCTGTAATCTTTACTTAATATTTAGGTGAATAATGCTGGATATGAAGTTTAGTAAATTTTATACTATCTTAATGATCTTAAAATGAAAGAGATCGTAAAAAAGATCCTACCTTTTGTAGGAAGGTCATAGAGTTTTAGTTTCGATTGTCGAACGGACTTTGTAGCCGACATCTTTACAATTCGAGACGCGATCGCCCATTTAGCATGCTCACTCCTGACCTATCTAATACTAAATCATCTGTGTTGCAACTACCTAACATGCAGGCAGCCCCAGGACAAGACACTCCGACACCCGTGTCGATCCAGCTTTTGCTGTTTGTTGACGAGCGTCCCAGTTCGCAAGAAATGATTGGGCAGATCCAAAATTATCTCCAAAGCCTAAAGACAGATTATTCTATTGAGCTGCAAGCGATCGAGATTGGAGAACAGCCGCATCTGGTCGAGCATTTCAAATTGATCGCGACTCCGGCTTTAGTGAAAATTTTTCCAGAACCCAGACAAACGCTTGCGGGCAGTAATATTGTCGAACAACTAAAAAAGTGGTGCCCTCGCTGGCAACTGGCTTTCGAGGAGCAAATAGCCAACACTTCCAAACGAAATGGTTCTAGTAGTCAAACTCTGTCCCTTAAACTCGACGATGTAGGGTACGCGGCAGAATTTATCCGGCTTTCCGATGAAGTCTTTCGTCTCAAACAAGAAAAAGAAGAACTCCTCGATCGGTTGAAATTTAAAGATCAGGTATTAGCTATGTTGGCTCATGACCTGCGTAGCCCTCTCACGGCGGCTTCGATTGCTGTAGAAACGCTGGAGTTAACGCAAACTCAAGAGAATAACGAACGAACCGCAAAGCTTAAAGACCAACTTTACCAGCAAGCTCGCAAACAGTTTCGCGTCATGAACAGAATCATTACCGAGATTCTGCAAGCGTCTAAGACCATGAATGCCGAACTGCGAGTTCAGCACGGTCGCATGTACCTACAGTCGTTGTGCGAAGAGATTTTGGCTCAGTTTGCCGAGCAGTTTCAAGCTAAGTCTCAAAAGCTAGAGAAAGATATTCCTCAAGATTTACCTCCCGTTTATGCCGATGCCGAGTTAATTCGCCAGGTCATTGTCAATCTTTTAGACAATGCCTGCAAGTACACCCCAGAAGGAGGAAAGATCCAAGTTTCTATTCTCCACCGCACCACGCAAAAAATTCAGGTGAGCGTTTGCGATACCGGACCCGGCATTCCCGAAGAAAAACGAGAACGGATTTTTGAGGGGCATTTTCGTCTCAAGCGCGACGAATCTAAGGAAGGTTACGGTTTAGGGCTTTCGATGTGCCGTAAGATCGTCCGCGCCCATTACGGTCAAATCTGGGTAGATAGTATCCCAGAATGCGGTAGCTGTTTCCACTTTACTTTGCCAGTTTATCGGTAGTTGGGGATTGGTCGTTTGTTCTTTGTCATTAGTCCTTTGATGAAAGGATTGGTGAGAGTTAGTAGTTAGTAGTTAATTGTCTCGGAGTCTCAGAAGTCCCCCCACACTCCCCATCTCCTATCGGGGCGACTCGGCAAATTGCATCGAGTACAGGCGGGCATAATAGCCATTTTGCGCTAGCAGTTGTTCGTGGCTGCCCAACTCGACAATGCGACCTTTATCTAGGACGGCAATTTGATAAGCTTTTTGAATAGTAGAAAGGCGGTGAGCGATCGCGAGAATTGTTCTATTTCGAGATAAGCGATCGAGTGCTTGTTGTACCAGTCGCTCGGAAGCCGTATCGAGGGCGCTAGTGGCTTCATCTAAAATTAAAATATCGGGATTGCGGATCAAGGCACGAGCAATCGCCAAACGCTGCCTTTGCCCGCCAGAGAGCATCACGCCGCGATCGCCGATTTCGGTGTCGAAGCCGTTGGGAAGTTGCATGATGAATTCATAAGCGTTGGCCAGTTTAGCGGCATCAATCAAGCGCTCTTCGCTGACATCTTCGAGTCCATAAGTAATGTTGTAGCGAACGGAGTTATTAAATAAAAAGGTATCTTGACTGACGATGCCCATCGCTTGTCTGAGACTTTTGAGGTCGTATTCTCTGAGGTCGATGCCGTCGATGGTAATGCGTCCTCCGCTTGGGTCGTAAAATCTTGGCAGTAGATCGGCTAGCGTTGATTTACCAGCGCCAGAAGAACCAACTAGCGCGATTGTTTTGCCTTTGGGAATCCACAAATTAATCTCGTTGAGTACCGCTCTGTCGGTGTCGGGATATACGAAACTGACGTTTTCAAAGCGAATGCCTTCCTCTAATTGTGAATAAATCTGAGGGCGATCGCGATTGACCATAAAAGGTTTGTTTTCTCTTTGCAGGAAGTTAGTTGCCATCTTGACGCTAAAGGCTTTTTTAGCTAATTCGTTACGAGCATGATTCAACTGACTTACAAAAGGAAGTAGCTTGTATAAAAGTAGAAGATAGGCTAATAAAACTGTTGTCACTGATGGTAAGTTACCTGCAAATAGATAGCGTCCCGAAATAACGATAGTTAGCAGTACGATAATTCCGAAAACTTCATTAATCGGCTGAATGGCTTGATCGTTGATTTGTAAGTAAAATTGAGATTTTTCTAAAGCTAAAACTAGCTGTTGAATTCTTTGATATTCTTTTTCTTCAGTTTTAGCAACTCTAATTAAACGATTTGCTGTTACAATCTCTAAAATTTTATTAGAGTACTGTTTGGAAACCTGAGAGAGTTCCTGCCCGAGTTTTTTGGAAATTCTTAAAAAATTTTGATTGAAAAAAAATATTCCTGCTATTAAAACAGTAGATATGACAGTTAGTTGCCAGGAAATTAAGATTAGAAGCCCAATATAAGTCAAGACAGTAACAGCAGTTCTTAAGATTAAAATCCCCGTCTGAATCGTTCCAGCCGTCTCATTAATGTCATGGGCCAGATAACTGATGATGTCGCCAGTTTTATTTTTGGCATAATAATCCAAATCTACTTCTAAGAGTAATTTAATCCCGTCTAGCTTCATGCTATTGACAAGGGAACGAGACAAGTGTCCGTTGACTAAAGAACTAAGATAGTTAGTAGCATTCTTGAGAACGATCGCGATAAAACCGACCCCAAACATAATCAATGGTTTAATCTCGTCAGAAAAACCATCAAAGCAAGACATAAAGTTTTTAAGAAGTTCTGGAGCTTTGTCTAACTTCAGTAAATTTCCTGACAAACCTCCTAATAATAAAGGAACAATTAAAGCCGTACTAATCCCATTAAAAAGTGCTGCTGAAAAACTCAGAATAAAAGTTAGAAAAATTAGGGAAGGATATTTGGCAGCATACCTAAAAACAAGCTGTTCGGGGAATATGGATGTTACTTTTGCCATTTTGACAAAAATTGGGGGATTACATTGTTTACAATAAGCCTGAGAGCATCAATGGTTCAATTGTAGAACTACGCATTCTCTATGTGTTCGCTCGGAACAATCCTGGTGTTATTACAGAAAAAGACGGGAAAAAACTTGTCCGGTTTGCGGAAGAGAGCACTATTCGAGCAGAAGTTGCTTAGAAGATGTAGGTTGGGATTTCTCTCCTCGTTGGCAACTCCTGCCAGATCGCGTTACAATTCAGAGTCCCTCAGTCAGCGATTTTAATCGCTGTTTCATAGGTAAAGTCGTTTTCATACGACTGTATAAGTATCTGAGTCCATTAAAATGGACTTCAGAGGTGGGTTTCAGGAAATGAATTTCCTGGCAGCTAATGCGAAGAGTGCAAGATATAAGTCGAACTTACTTTAAAATTTAATCCTGTATAACAAGAAATAAATTTCAATACATTTAAAATTCAATTGAATTTCAAAACTAGGTAATGCCGATTTGTGCCATGCTAAGAATAGAGATAACGTCTAAACCTAGAGTATGGCAAAAATCGCCAAACAGCAACAAAAGAACAGTCTGCTCAGACAACTAATTGAGGGAAACTACTTATTTAGGGGACTAGAGGAGACTTGGTTGAGCGATTATCTTCAAGACGATCGCCTTAAAATAGAGAAGCTGTTTTCCAATCGTCCGGTCTATACGGCTTTTCTTCCCAAGCAATATCTAGACGTGTTGTACGTCATTCTGGACGAGGGTTTAGTCATTACCCACAGTACCCCTCTCGATCGCATCATTGCTATCAACTATCCAGGGAGTTGTTTTGGCATGAGAAGCTTGCCGTTTAGCTACGGGTTGGCAAGTAGGGCATTTCCCTGTCTGGTAGAAGCTTATAAAACCACCCACGCGCTCAAAATTCCTTTGGAAACCGTTCAGAAAATGTATGAAGATAGCGAAATTTTCCGCGATCGCTATAGAATGTTATTTGAGTTGGGAGAAAAATTCCAGTATCACTTGCTCAATTGCAGTACCTATCCGCCACAAGCAGTAGCTTCATTGCTAAGGGCGCTAATTTATCAAGAACGCGAGTTAGGCAACCAACCGGATGCCAACGGTGTCTATTTATTCGATTTGCCTGTAGATGTCATTGCCCGCGCCTGTCAGCTTAACCAGCGCACCGTCGAACAGGTACTCAAAGGAATGCAACAGGTAGGTTTGCTAGAATCGCCTAAAGCTAGCGATCCTTCTGGAGATATCGTGCGCGTCGTCTCCCCAGAAGGGTTAAAAGAAGTCTACAGTGCGACTAGAGATAAAGTTTCTTGGTGGCCTCTGAAGTGATAAGATCGATCGTCGTGCTGTTGCTACTAGCGTTATCGTTGGCAGTTACTCTACCTGTCCAAGCAACTCCATTGTGTCGTAATTACAGCGATCGCGTCATTTGTATCCTGAGTATCAAGCGAAGTGCGAAATATCATTGGCAGTATCTAGCCACCGTCAGCATCGATGGCATTGTCAGACCGATGGAAGTTTATAACTGTCGCGATCGCTTTAGAATTCAAAAAGATGGAACCGTTCTATCGTTTGAACCCCATGGTGCAGGCGAACTCATTTGCAATTTTTTTAAGCGATGAAAGTTTGTAAGCTGCCGCACTCGACTTAACAACTCTCTTCCAAAAGAAGTCCCCCGATTTATCGGGGTGATGAATTTTGGGGCAACAGCTAAGATTCTTGACAAAATCTTCATATTGCTTGCACCAAAAGCGATATAGGATATAAAGAGCTGCTGAAATTTATCCGATCCTTGGCAAAATATACGAGTGAACCAGCCGTATTGGTTGTAGCCGCTAGCTCTACACTGTCTGTGAACATAAATCGGAGTAGCTAAAGAATCTGAGTTACAACTCAAAGAGTACCGCAGGACTTGCGGGAATCGAAAACGCCTATGCAGTCGGTCTGTCGGGGAACCAACGGTGGGAGTAGTCATACGCAATTCCCAACGTGTTCTAGATAAGAGACGAAAAGCCAGCAATGGAAATAACTAGGAATGCCCAATCGCGAGGTTGGAAAGCTCCCGATAAATCGGGAGAGGATGTCACCAGAAAATCATAGCGATATAAATAGTTCTCCCCAAGCACTTAGGTACTTGGGGGGAACTTGATTATTATATGCCAGCCATGTATAGAGAAGCGGCTGGCGGTTTTGAATCTCTAATCTTAAATGTAAACTTACATGTACTTTTCTTAGAAATGTTTTAATATTTTCTCAAGATTTGTACCGTTTCCAGTCAGCCAAGATGAACTCTAACTGTCTCAGTCTATAGATTTAGACTGCCACAAAATCATCGGTAGCTACTTAAGCCGGATAAACATTAAAACTTTTTTTGGTAAGTTTTATAAAAATTTTTAATATACAGAACCCGACCGACAAAAAAATGTCTCCAATTGGAGACATTTTCTGGGATTGTCGGCTGTAGGTGTTTGGGACAATGTGGAAATGGACCAATGGTAATAATCGAACCCGAACATATTTGGTACTGGCGGGTTCGTTCCGATGAAGTTTCGCTTATAATCGAACAACATTTACGCTCATCGCGTCCGTTAGTTAAAATGTTGTATCCGAAGTTTCACCGCTAATCTTTTCTTTGATACCGCATTCCTGGTAACTGAGAGACTAGCCCTAACAATTCCAGTTGCAACAAGATTCCCGAAATTTCTCCGGCTGGTAAACCCGTATTTTGCACGACGAGATCGAAAGAAGTTGGTTGAGTTGCGATCGCGCCCAAAACTTTTACATATTCTGGGGCTAAATCCGAGATGGGCGTGGTCTCTGCTGGCTCAAATAGAGATAGCTGTTTGCCCGCATCCAGCTTGGGAATCGCACCCAACATTTCTAACAACTCATTTTCTTGAATAATCATTTCCGCCCCGCCATGAATTAACCGCAGACAGCCACGCGCTTCTTCAACGTCGGGGGAATTGGGCAGCGTATAGACATCGCGACAAAAATCGTTGGCATATTGCGCTGTAATCAGAGCGCCCGATTTTTCTGGGGCTTCCATCACCAAAATAGCACGTGACAAGCCGGCAATAATGCGATTGCGAGCCGGAAAATTTCCTTTATTAGGCTTAGTTTCGGCTGGATATTCGCTCAAAAGCAATCCCTGCTGCTGGATCTCTTCGTAGAGTTGGCGATGACTTGGGGGGTAAATAATATCTAATCCCGTTCCCAATACGGCTAGGGTTCTTCCCCCTGCTTCCAGACAAGCGCGATGTGCCTCGCTGTCAATTCCCATTGCCATGCCCGAAACAACGGTAAAGCCGTGTTTGGCAAGGGCTGTACCAATCTTGCGAGTCCAACGGCGACCGTGTGCGGTAGGGAAACGAGTTCCGACGATGCTGATAAGTGGAGTAATGCCTTGATTTTCTAGAGAATCGGTTTGTCCTCGATAGTACAAAACTGGCGGCGGACTGGGAATCTCTAGCAGCAGGCGGGGATAGTCGCGATCGCTAGGAGTCCAGAAATTGGGATTGGTCTGAAGGTGTTTTTCTAAAAATTCTTTGGGATCGAGGCGCGATCGCGTTTCAATAATAACATTCGCCAACCGCACTCCCAATCCCTCTACTTGTGCCAAGGCATGCTCCGATGCCGTCCACGCCTCTCCTAACGTCCCGAAATGTTGCTGCACTCGTTTGAGCAGTATAGAACCGATTCCGGGAATTTGCGACCAAGCTAACCAGTAGGCGCGTTCTTCAATCAATTGTTTCTCTCGTTCTTCTCGTTTCGTTATTTGATAATGCTATTATTCCCCAATTCCAAAAAAAGGAAGCTAAAAGCTCCCCCGTTTTTTGGTTATGTTATCAAAACCTTCTCAGGCAGCGCGTTGCGTTTTCTTAAGCTTGCGACATCGGCGAGAAAACCTCTTACTCAGTATCTAGACCTGGTTGACTGACAAATCTTTGTTCCCTCATCTCTAAATCCCTTCTCCCATAAGGGGCGAAGGGACTTCAGGCAAAATTCTTAAGTGGAAAGCCCCTCTCCCGCTCGGGGAGAGGGGTTGGAGTGAGGGCGATTTGAGTTTTGTCACTCAACCAGGCATCTAGACATACATAGCAGTTTTCAGTTAAATGAGAGACAAAATTAGTAGATTGGGGGAAAGGGTGAAACAATCCTGTATTCTCTTTACTTGAAAATTGGTATAGATTCACCTTGCGATCGCCACAGCGCAGCCAAGCAGCACTATCGAACCAAATAAAGCTTCTAGTTCATTTGGTAAACTTTTGTTACTTAAGTTCGATCGAAAGAAGATGATTTGTTCTATATTTAACTTGCATAGCTTTAAAAAATCGATAAGAAATTATAATTCCTTTCTTTACTTGGTTATTTGCCCGATCTTTAAAAATTTAATTTAACCAAATAAATACTTGACAACTTAAAGTTGTATAAGTTTTCACAATTATTTATAATTAACATTTCATCGATTAAAAATAACACTCTAATCGATCGAAAACATAAAAGAGGCAAATGTTTAATTACCGATAACCGATGCAGCGTCTGTCATTGTATGGCAAGACCCCGTTAGTTCTTCGTAGATTTTGGCGATCGCAAAAAAGAAACAAGAGATGGGGAATTGCCGAGCGCTAATTCCTCTACGTTACCTATGGCAAGAGGAGAGGTCGAAATCTCCGATTATTACTCAAGCAAAGGGGAAGTATCCGAGCAATGAGGAACTTTAACAGGTTAGAGCAAGAACTTCAAGAGGCGCAACAGCGGTTGCAAACGATGCGGCATCATGCCAACGACTTGCCAAATCCGATCGAGGAATGGCAAACAGAAGCGATCGCAGAATTCTCTTTTGCTGTAGAGAAGTTGGATGTTGCATTAGAGGAACTGCGATCGCACAACGAGGAATTAAGCGCCGCTCGTCAAGAAGTAGAATTGGAGAGACAGCACTACCAAAAGTTATTTGAGTTCGCCCCGGACGGATACTTAGTCACTGACGAGCGAGCGACTATTCAGGAGGCAAACTGTGCGGCAGCCAATTTGCTCAACATCCCTAAACAGGATCTGGTGGGCAAACCGCTAGACATTTTCATCGCCCTAGCCGATCGAGATGCTTTTCACGGCCAATGGGTGCGAGTCACGAAATTGTTAGCTAGGAGCTGTAGCAGTCAAGAATGCGCGTCACAACAATGCGATCGCTACGCCAGTAAGCTCCTGGTCAAGGACTGGGAAATCCTTCTCCAGCCACGGGAGCGAGAACCGTTGCCAGTAGCGCTTTCTCTGTCTGCCACCTGTAACCGCCAAGGTAAAATCATTAGCCTGTGTTGGTTACTGAGGGATTTGAGCGATCGCCAGCATGCCGAACAGAAAATTCGCGAACAAGCGGCTCTGTTAGATATTACCACGGACGCGATTTTCGTTCGCGATCTAGGCGATCGAATTAGATTTTGGAATAAAGGAGCCGAGCGCCTTTACGGTTGGAGTGCAGAAGAAGTACTGGGAAGAAATGTTGATGAGCTTTTAAATCGAAAACCATTGCCTAAATTAGCCCAAATCCAGCAAGAAGTTTTGGAGAAAGGCAGATGGCAGGGAGAACTGCCTCAAGTTACTAAAGATGGCGAGGAGATTGTTGTTGAAAGCCGCTGGAATCTAGTGCGCGACGAGCAACAAAACCCCAAATCGATCCTTGTCGTCAATACGGACATTACTTCGACTAAACAATTGCAAGAGCAATTGCTCCGCACCCAGCGTCTGGAAAGCCTTGGCACTCTTGCTAGCGGGATTTCTCACGATTTAAACAATATCTTGACACCAATTCTGGGAATTGCTCAGCTTCTCCCGCTCAAATTCCCCGAAGCTGACGAGCACGGACAGCAGATGTTTAAGGTTCTCGAAACCAATGCCAAACGCGGCGCGGCATTGCTCAAGCAAATCCTGGCTTTCTCGCGCGGAGTCGAAGGGAAGCACGTGCTTCTAGCCGTCCGTTCCCTAGTCTGTGACATCGAGCAAGTCATTCGAGAAACCTTTCCTAAGTCGATCGCTATCCATCTAAATATCCCGCGCGATCTATGGGCAATCCGTGGCGATCTTACGCAGTTAGAGCAAGTTTTGATGAATCTGTGTTTGAATGCGCGAGATGCCATGCCAAACGGAGGCACTCTGGCAATTACTGCTGAGAATCTCGCGATCGACAAAAATTATGCCAGCAGGGAACCCGAAGCCAAGGTTGGTTCTTACGTTGCGATCGCAGTCTCGGATACTGGCATTGGCATGTCTGCGGAAACATTGGAACGGATTTTCGAGCCATTTTTTACTACTAAAGCAGCAGATAAGGGCACGGGACTTGGTCTTGCAACGACAATGGGAATTATCAAAAGCCACGGCGGTTTTATTAAGGTTTCTAGCGAAGTTGGCAAGGGAACGCAGTTCGCGGTATTCCTGCCAGCAGAAGAGACAAGGGTAGTCGTATCGGAGGACAAGCCAGAACTACCGAGGGGAGACGAAACGACGATCTTGATCGTGGACGACGAACCCGTGATTTGCCATATGATAGAAGCATTACTGAGAACTTATGGCTATCGGGTGCTAACTGCCACTGATGGAGTTGAGGCGATCGCGATGTACGCTCAATATCAGCACAAAATCGGTGCTGTCTTGATGGATATGGTCATGCCTTCTATGGACGGTCCGACAACCATCCTCGCCTTGCAAAAAATGAACCCGCAAGTCAAGATTATTGTTACTAGCGGACTGGTTTCGAGCGATCGCACTATTGAAGCTTTGGGGGCAAGCGTCAAGGCATATTTGGGAAAACCTTATACCTCAGAAGAATTATTGACAACCCTGAAAGAGGTTCTCGATTCTAACAGCGATACCAAGCCCAGAAATCAATTTCTATGCTCATAGCCAGGAACTTAAGTTCCTGGCGGACTTCATTCCTCTAATCCCGGTCGCGGTATTGGCAGGATTTTTCTCTTATTAAGCTGGCGCAACCAGAATCCGCCAGTCACGGCAACGACTAAAGCTATCCATCCCGTCAAAGACTGAAGCAGTAAAAACCCTCCGATTGCGAACATAGATCCAAACAAAAGTAAAGTAGCTGCAACAATTCGTAAAAACTCTTGAGCTAAATTTTGCGATGGTTCGACACCCGTTCGTTTTTGTTGCAACCTCCAGCCGATGCCTCCAGGTCGCACGCGCCGATAAAATTCATCTAGGGTTTCATCGGATTCTGGCGGGGTTAAAAACATGACTGCAATCCAAACGATAGCAGTGATAGAAGAAATTACCGCCAACCGAAGCCCAAAATCGGAGAAGATCTCGTCAAAACCGGGAAAAACGCTAGTAATCAAGCCAATAACAAACCCCGTTACCATTGCTGCCAATTCTGCCGCCGCATTCACCCGCCACCAAAACCAACGCAGAATTAACACCAATCCCGGACCAGTACCAATGGCAATCACTAAGCGAAAGACCGTCGCTACATCTGTCGCCAAAAAGGCTGCCACTGCCCCAAAAACGGTCACTACAACCGAGGCAATCTGCCCGACGAACACCAATTCCCTTTGACTAGCTTGGGGACGGAGAAAGCGCAAATAGAGGTCATTGGTTAAATAGGATGCCCCCCAGTTGATGGAAGTGGAAACGGTACTCATAAAAGCTGCCAGCAGCGAAGCGACCACCAATCCCAACATCGCTGGGGGTAGGAAGTCCAGCATCAGCTTGGGATAGCCCAATTCTGGATCTTCTAAATTGGGATACACCGCGATCGCGACTAATGCCGTCAAAATCCAGGGCCAAGTGCGGATAATATAGTTGAGGATATTAAAACACCAAGCAGATTTTTCTGCTTCTGCTTCATCTTTTGCTGCCGCCAAACGCTGGATAAACTCTCCGCCTCCATCGCTGCGGCGAAACGACCACCACTGCACTAATAAATAGGCAGAAAAAGTGGTTGCCGTAATCCCCGCCGCATCACTCCAAGTCAGCCCTAAAAAACCATCCCCGCGCGTTAGCGGAACGAAGGATAAAACGTCGAACTCCTTAGCTTGCTGTACCCGTGGCAGAAGTTCGCGAATGCCTCCTACATCGTTGACGGCTATAATTGAAACCGCGATCGCGCCGAATATGGCAAGGAAAAATTGAAAAAAGTCAGTGGTGACAACTCCCCACAAACCTGCAAAGCTGCAATAAATCAGCACGAAAAGGCTAACCCCCACCACACTCCAGAGTTTGAGGTTTTCGCCCGGATCGAATCCCAGACTCTGCCATAATTCCAACGCATCGACGGCTTTTACCATCGCTAGCATAGCATAGCCGATCCCGATACAATTAATCGGGACGGCAAAGAGAAAGGCTTTTGTCGCGCGTAAGATTGCTGCCATCTTGCCCCCGTAGCGGATTTCTATCAGTTGGGCATCGGTGACAATTTCGGATCGCCGCCAGAGTCGAGAAAAGATGTAAATTAGAACGATATGAGAAATCCCGAAACTCCACCATTCCCAATTACCTGCAATTCCTCGCGTGGCAACGATCCCGCAGATATAGAGAGGAGTATCGATAGAAAACGTCGTCGCCGCCATACTCGTCCCTGCCAACCACCAAGGCAGCGATCGCCCGGATACAAAAAAATCTTCTAAACTTTTAGAAGCTTTGCGAGATAAATGCAATCCTACTCCCATCGTCACGACGAGATACAGCAGGATAATTAGCCAGTCGATCGATTGCATAGTTTTTTATTTTTATTTGTTATTAGGTATTGGTTAGCGATCGTTGGCAGATAGCCATTTATTTTATGGAGTCAATCCAAAATCTGAAATCCCATAATCTGCTTTTACTGCTTTTATGGACTCTCATCGGTTGTCTGCTGCGATTCGATCGATTAACTGGCAAACCTCCGTGGACGGACGAATTTGCAACTTTAGTCTTTAGTCTGGGGAATGACTTTAACTCCGTACCGATCGATCGGATTATTTCCATCGATACTCTACTACAACCCCTACAACCTAACCCAGACGCAACTATATCGGATGTAGTTTCTCTTTTGCTTGATGAAGATAACCACCCTCCACTTTACTTCGTTCTGGCTCATCTATGGATGAAATTATTTCCTTTGGGAGGGGAATATGTCAATTTATGGGCAGCGCGATCGCTTCCTGCTATATTCGGCGTAATCTCTATTCCAGCTACCTATGGGCTAGCAAGAGTAGCTTTTAATTCTCGATTAGTCGCACATTTATCGGCAGCATTAATGGCTGTTTCTCCCTATGGAATTTTTATCGCCCAAGAAGCCCGCCATTATACATTGGCTATTTTATTTGTTATTGCTTCTTTGGGATGTTTTATCGGTGCAGCAAAACATTTATGGTATCGAACTAAATTGCCAATTAAGTTGGTTTTTCTATGGATAATTATTAATAGCTTAGGTCTGTCAGTTCACTACTTTTTTTGTCTAACTTTATTAGCGGAAGCCCTCGCTTTAATTATCTTATTCGTCTCTCCCTCTCCCCGTCCCCACCGTCTCCTTCTCTCAAAAAATTTGTGGCGTATAGGCATCGTTGCTGCTGGCGCGATCGCGGCTGGTTTGGCGTGGCTGCTGGTTATCCCAGAAGACTATGGCAATGGCATGATTGACTGGATTCAACACGAACAAACTAACCCTTTAGCATTAATTAATCCAATTTTTCAGCTATTAGCAGCCTGGATTACTTTTATCTCTCTTTTGCCTGTAGAATCTTCTTTTTTAGCTGTTGTCATTTTTTCTGGTTTTATCATGCTGGTCTTTTTCGTGTGTTTGTTCCCCAAAATAAAATTAGGACTTCAGGAGCTTTGGAAAATTCCTAATACCTATTTATCTACAAAAATCCTGACTAATTTTATTATTATTATTCTTTTTTTGTTTTTTATTCTGACTTATTTTTTGGAGATCGATATTACTCGCGGAGCAAGATATAGTTTTACTTACTTCCCGGCTATCATCGTTTTAGTAGGAGCTATATTATCTATCTTTTGGTGCGAACGAGACAATAACTCAAGTATCCTTTTTAAACTACCTCAAAATCCTCCAAAAAATGGATTAAAGATGTTTTCAATAGTTTTTTTAATGGGCTTATTGAGTGCTATTACAGTTACCTCTAATTTAGGGTATCAAAAATATTATCGCCCCGATCTTTTAGTGCCGATTATTCAACAAAAATCGGCTTCTGTTCCCGTTCTCATCGCTACAACTCATGAAAGTTTAGTCCAAACGGGAGAAATGCTAGGGATAGCTTGGGAATTGAAACAAAATGCTCTGCGATCGCAAGTGTCATTTCTACTCGCCCATCAAGAACGAAAGAATTCCCCAGAACCCACGATCGCTCTTCAAAAAAACTTGTCTCAACTCTCAAAACCTTTGGACTTATGGACAGTTAATTTTCATGCTAATATTAAATTAAATAATTGCCAAACTGACTCTCAATCCTTTCCATATATTAATGGATATAGTTATCAGCTTTATCACTGTTTTTAATTCTAGCGATCGCTATTGATAAATTTATTAATAGCATCGATAATTTTTTGTTTGTTTTCTCTATCTCCACTGTAAAAGTAAGCAGTTAGAGGAACGCGATCGCCAGAAGCTAAAATCAAAACAACTCTATCGGTATCCTTAGAGCTATCCGGATCGCTATAAGTTTCTCTAATCGCTTTAGTAAACTCTTGAAGGCGATATTTGAGAACTTTAGTTCCCAATAAACCTTTTTTAGTAAGAGTTACGCTTCCAAGAGTTTTGTTAAAGTTCAAATCAAGCGTTTGGGCAAAAAATGCAACGATCGAAATTCCAATAATTACAAAAATTATCGTTATAATAACAAACCAGCGATCGTCTTGTACAACCGTCAATTCCATCTGGTTAGAATTCTCTAAGAAACTATTTATTTGAGAAACTATAGCTCTTTTTGGAGCTTGATTAGAACTAGAGTAAGAAGTCAAGGGAATCTCGCCATTAATCGTCAGTAAAATCACTCGGTAATTATAATCATCATCGCTTCTGCTTTGCTCAACTCTCGCTCCCTGTAATATATTAAGTGGAATCTTCTTTACTGTTGAGTCAAGCAAACCTGTCTGTATCAAATTACAAGTTCCTTGAGCTTGAGTCGGTTCGATTAGCTGACGCTGACAAGTCAAAGTCGTTAATTTACAGAAAAGTACGCTCGTCAGAAGTCCTGCCAAAACAAAAATCCCGCCAAACATCCACAGGAATACAGGACGATGTTGGATAATAAGTTTAGTAGAAGTTTGTTTTACTATTTCCATAAATAGTGACTTTATCTTGTAATAGACTCTTTTTTAAGATTCCCGAAAAAGCCTGACGAAGATAAGCTGTTAAAATTAATTCATAAATTTTCTAGCTTAAAAATCTGCTCGGAATAACCTAAAGAATTTAAAGGGAAGCACATGACAATTTGGGTGAACGAACAAATCGATCCCTGTGGCATTATTCATTCCTGTCTTGCCTGTTATGACGAACAAGCAGCAAAAGAATGTCACCAAACTTGGCAAGACAACTTAACCGAAGAACAAAAACAAGAAGGATGGGAGGCGAGATTGAGAACAGTTGACTCTTGGGATGAAGTTCCCGTCAACGCCTTAAAGCTTAGTTATTAGGACTTACCTGACTAGCTTTTTATCTTTGCGCCTCTGTGACTCGGTGCGAAATAAAAAATCCTCGAAAGTATCACGATGTAATCTACCCAGGCGTTTGAAGTCTTTCTGCGGCAGCAGCTCTATCAAGCACTTAGGGGCAAATTTTCGTGCATCCTCTTAGGGGTAGTTTTTTTGGAAATAATTGCTGTATTTATGTCCTAAATTTATCTCTGATAAGGCTTTGATTTATTAGACCTCCAGCAAAAGTCAGAGTAAGTTAGGTAAAATAAAACCAAATTACAATTCGAGTTATGACTTACTCTCAAGTAAAAAATTTAAAACCGACAGAGTTTAAACGGCTTTGTGGAGTATATCCAGAGACGTTTAAAGAGATGGTAAAAGTTCTAGAAGCCGAAAAAGTCTTACAAAAAAAAACAGGACGACCAAATAAATTAAGCGCAGAAGACCAAATCTTAATGACTCTTGAATATTGGCGAGAGTATCGCACCTATTTTCATATCGGAACTAGCTGGGGAATAAACGAGACAACGGCTTTACGAATCACCAGAAAAGTAGAAGATATTTTAATGAAATCGGGACTTTTCAATCTGCCTGGGAAAAAAGCTGTTCAACCCCAAAATACAGAAATTGAAATTGTCGTAGTAGATGTAGCAGAACATGAAATAGAAAGACCGAAAAAAAACAAAAAGCTTACTACAGTGGTCGGCAAAAGTGTCACACGATAAAATCGCAAGTTTTAGCTGACGCAAAAACGAGACAAATTCTTTGTATTGCTCATGAGAAGGGAAAAAGTCATGATTTTAAGATTTGGAAAAATAGTAAAATAGGAATCGAACAACAGATAGAATGTTTGGCTGATAAAGGATATCAAGGAATTCAGAAACTTCATCCCAACAGTAGAATTCCCAACAAAAAAAGCGCAATCAACAGTTAAGTCTAGAGCAAAAGAAGTTTAATCGTAAGTTAGCAAGTGAAAGGATTGTAATTGAAAATATTCATCGCAGTCTAAAAATATTCAGAATTCTTTCAAGTCGATATCGCAACCGAAGAAGACGGTTTGGGTTGAGATTTAATTTGATTGCTGGCATTTATAATTATGAACTTCTTTCCCACTCCAATTATGCGATCGCGTAACACTTTTGCAGGAGGTCTATTGCTTTTTTTTGGATTTATGTAAATTACTAATCAAGTTAAACCCAATGGAAAAAATCACAATATTTTCCATTAATCTTGACTCCTGTTGTTGATAGTTAATTTAGAAGGAAACTAAAATGATCGAGATCGACAATCTCATGAATTCTCGTCAGGAAAATTTTCTAACTCAATCTACTTTAGTTGACTTAACTGAACGGGAACTAAAAGACTTGAAGGGTGGTGGGGCTGCTGGTTTTGCCAGTGGTTTTCTCGGTAGCTTAGCTGGCTCGGCTTTTGACGCTAGAAGTACTGGTCAATTTGGCTTTTCTAATCTCGGACGAGCTGCAACTGTAGGTCTTGCCACAGGAACTGTTGGCGCTTTGGCGGGATCGGTAACTGGCGCTAGTTTAGCTGGAGATGACTAGATCGTAAACTAGATCGTAAAATATATCCCTACTTGAACTCTCCCTCGCATTTCAACCGAGAGAGAGTTCAACTGCTGAAGTAAGTTAGGTTTAGTTATAATAGGTTTAATTATAGACTGTCGATTATTTAATTAAGAAAGATTTAGATATGCATAATTTGACAGAAATAGACCAAGCTGTAGGAATCGGTATCAGTGCTGGCTTTGTTAGTGGTGTGGTTTATGGGGCTATAGATGAAGTGTCCGAACTACTTATTAAAAGTAGAGAGATAAGCCTTGGAAACACTATACGTAAATGCATTGTCTTGGGCTGTACTATGGCGATTATTCTTGGTGTAATGACATTTGCTTTTATTTCTATTACGTCTATCCCCATCCAAATAATTACTCAAGTTATTGTTGTTGTTGCAATTAGTTTTGTAGTGGTCGGTTTGTTCGCTGGAAAGGTATTTGAAATGATCTCTTCAAAAATCTTTTCTCAGCGTTGAACTAATAATTAATTACGAGCATTTCAATATGTATAAAATTGCGAGATTCAAGCTATCCAAACCTTACCTCTTCTCTTATTTTTAGTCCTCACTGAGAAATTTACATTTAATATAAAGCTAAATCAACATTTTACATTTTTATTTTGAGTTTGGTAATAAATTTAGTAAGTTGTATGATTTACACTTTATTTGCTGAGTATTCCCCCCTAGAACATGGGTATGGATCGAGCCGGTTACTACTAGGAGTAGATTATAGTGAACAGCGTTTGCCTAAAAATGCCCAATTATAAACTTTTCAGAATGTCGAAGGTAAACTAATAATCGCTCTCATTAGTAATTTCTTTTCTATAAACCAAAGCATGTTGGATGGATTCAAATGAGTAGCAAGGTTATAACTGAAGGCGATCGAGCATTAAAGGCTAATGTTGCTCGCGAGCTTTTTAATATTGATGGCGCTGGAATTAAGGTAGGCATTATTTCTACCAGTTTTGATACACTTCAACAAGCTTCAGATGATGTAATTAGCGGTGACTTACCTGGAACGGGTAATCCAGATGAAAGAATTGCGCCAGTTCAAATTTTGAGAGATCTTAGGCAGGGTTCTATATTTGCTAATGACGAAGGTAGGGCTGTAGCTCAAATAATTCATGACATAGCACCGGGGGCTAAACTACTCTTCCATACAGCCATTGGCGATGATGGTGGCGATCCTAGCGATGTAAATGATGAGAGTTACACTAAAGCAGTTAATGCGCTTGTGGAGGCTGATGTAGATATTATCTTCGACGATGCTCAATTTTCGACATCAATTTTTCAAGACGGTAAAGCTGCACAGGCAGTTCAGGATGCTGTGTCTGACGGAGTTGTTTATGTCTCTGCTGCTGGCAACAACGGTATCCTTTCCTATCAAGATGATTACAGAGGTAGCAATGAAGCTTTTTCTTTCGGCGGTAAAAATTTTGAGGCTTATGATTTTGACCCTGGAGGCAATGTAGATCTATTTCAAGATATAACTGTAACTAGAGACGGTACTTTGCTCCTTCCAACTCTGACTTGGGATAATCCAGTGGGTAAAGTAACCTCTAATCTGGAGATGTTGTTGCTCGATAGTCCGAGTCTTCCAGGACAAGGTGGGAATGTTTTGGCGGTTTCTGACATTCCTTCTCCTAGTGCTGCTGAATATCCCATACGGTCTTTAGCTTATGCACCTATTAAGGATCGAAAACTCTATTTGTCAATTGGTAGAGAGTTGAATGATGCTCCTGCTCCCGATCGAGTTAAATGGATTAGTCTTGCTAATGGACTCGATCGCACTACCAAGTATCAATATGTCAACGATAGCGATCGAGAAACAGGTAGTCCAACTGTGTTTGGTCCTGCAAATACGGATGAAACAATTACAGTCGGTGCCACGGACTACCAGCAAAATCTAGATGCTGGAGTAAATTTACCAGAACTCAGAAGTTATTCCAGTCGTGGTGGAATTCCGATTTTATATGATGAGGATGGCGATCCTCTACTCAACCCAGACATGAGGTCTAAACCAGAGGTAACAGCACCTGATGAGGTTTTGACTACATTTGAAGCTGGGACGCAATTCAATCCCTTTAGAGGAACTTCAGCTTCTGCTGCTCATATTGCAGGAGTGGTAGCTTTAATGGAACAAGCTGCTGGAGGATCTGAGAATCTTTCACCAGAAGAGATAAAAACCATTCTACAACGCACATCTATTCCTCTATCCCCACAACCAGGAGTACCTAGTTCCACTGGTTTTGTCCAAGCAGATTTGGCAGTAGCTGCCGCAGAACTCACTAGCTTATGAATCCTCTAAACGAAAAGACAGAGGCAATAAATCTTCGATCCCAAAAGATCGATCGCACCCACAAATAATAATCTCAGCCGTCGCCGCTAGTTCTGCAATCCATTGCCTACAAGCGCCGCAAGGTGTTATCGATTCAATCTCTTCGGGATTGGGGGCATCAATACAAGCGATCGCGACCGCCTGAAATTTTCTTTCTCCTCTCGCGATCGCACTCGCAAAAGCAGAACGTTCCGCACATAAAGTCAACCCATAGCTAGCATTTTCTACATTCGTGCCGACATAAATCCCTCTCTGTCCCAAAATCGCCGCACCAACCCGAAATTTAGAATAAGGCGCATAGGCTAACCGAGCAACTTCTCGCGCTGCTTGGCAAAGCTTTTCTCGCTCTTGTGAAGATAATTGACTCACCTATAAAAGAAACATTTAAATTTAATCTTAAAAATCTTGTCTTTTAAATATCGAAATAATAACGAATTGCACCCGATTTAGGGTCGTTATCAATGTATGCTATTCCTTTGCGCTGGGCTTTCTTTAGCAATTCTTCTACCTCTTCGTGAGACATCCCTGTAGATATCATCGCCTGACCGATAGAAAGGACATTGCCATTAGCTGCCGCTGCTTTTAAAAGCTTAAGCATTGGATCGATTTTCTCTTCTAATTGCTCTGATGCGTCGCTAGCGACGGGATTAATTTTTATATTTTGTCCCGTTTCTATCATATTTAATAATCTATCTGCTCGCGCTTTCTCCCACAAATAAAGATTTCTTTCTTGCACCATGCCAGGAATGAGAACTACGTCAATAAATTGACCAAAACCACACAAACCTGCTGTTAATAACCAGACGATCCCGCTAGTAGTTTTGCCCATGTAAAAACGGTGAATTCCACAGATACCAAAAAAACCTAATGCCCACAAAAGATAGGCAATGCCTACATTGATTTTTGGTTTTTGAGGATACATAATATTTTTCTAGCTTGCTCGATCTACATCGATACTAGCCTACAATTTAGCAACAAGACGGCACTAAGCCAGTATCGGCGACGCGATCGCTTTTTTTCGGGTTGAGATTTTACAATAATGCTTCTTATTTTTCTAAAATCTAGGTCGCTTACTCTTCGCTAACGGATTCATCCAAATGTTCGGCGACGGAATGATAGAGATCGAGTACGTGATGGTCTGAAAGCTGGTAGAATACTTTGCGTCCTGCCTTATGATAGCGCACCAATCGCATTGTACGTAGCGTTCGCAATTGATGAGAAACGGCAGACTCGCTCATGTCCAAAGTGGCTGCTAAATCGCAAACGCAAAGTTCTTGTTTTGCCAATAGGGAAAGAATGCGCAAGCGGTTAGGATCTCCCAATAGGCTAAAAAATTCCGCCATCCTTTGTGCTTTTTCTGTATCCAGAATCGTCTCTTTGAGATGAGTGACGTTATCGGTTTCTATAGGATGGGGTGGGTTACAAGTAGGAGTTGCACGAGGGGCTTGAGCAGAAAATTGAGCCGACATTGAATTGTTATTTATAACTTTTATCTAGCCTAGCGAATTTGTATCGCAACGTTGGTAAAAGACTCTATAAAAGGAATCGGGCTTGAGAAAATCTTTTAATAGCTAATCGAATTGGTATTGAGTCCCGATTCCCTATCGGATCTTTAGCCGCAAGTACAGCCTGTATGACCGCAGCCTTTTTCGTTTACATGACCGTCAGCACACGCTTCGCAGCAGTAGTACTTTCCATTTTTTTGTAAGGCGTTCTCCAGCGAAACAATGCACAGACAGGATTCGCAGGCACATTTCATAGAAGTGACGGTTGTCATGGTTTTTTCCTTATTGCTAGCCGTTATACTCAAAGTATAACATTTGAACATATGTTCAGATATTAAAAAAATTAATTTCGATAAAGACTTGCAATGAACTGTTAATTTTGCTACCTTAGATAAGCGCCAAATCAATTGCCGGGATAGCTCAGTTGGTAGAGCAGAGGACTGAAAATCCTCGTGTCGGCGGTTCAATTCCGCCTCCTGGCATTTAGAGAAATCAAACCAAACACTGCGAGAGCTGATTTGCAGGTAGCTTAAGTGCCAAATTTTTTAGCAGCTAGCGCGATCGCAACTGGAAATATTCTATGTTCTTGGACTTGTATTCGCTCGTGTAGAGTTTGGGGGGTATCGTCTGGTAGGATGGGAACTGCAGCTTGCATCAAAATCGGACCGCTGTCTACGTCTAGAGTTGCGATGTGAACCGTACACCCCGTAATTTTTACCCCCGCCTCCAATGCTTGTTCCACTGCACGAACGCCTTTAAAACTGGGCAACAGACTGGGATGGATATTAATGACTCGATTGGCAAAAGCTTCTAGAAGGACTGGCGTGACAATTCGCATCCAACCCGCCATAATAACCCATTCCACTTGGCGTTGCTGGAGAACTTCTACAATTGCCCGATCTAAGTCTTCCCGACGCTTGAAGGCGCGATGGTCGAGCAAGACTGCCGGAATACCCCATTTTTCCGCCCTTTCCTTGACTTTAGCTTCGGGATTATTATAAATCAAGACTTGAATTTGGGCATTTAATTTCTTATCCCGAATAGCTTGAGCCAAAACTTCAAAATTCGTGCCGCTTCCAGAAGCCATTACCCCTAGTTTCAAGGGACGATCTAAATGAAGTTCCTGAGGCGGTAATGTGGGCGAAACTAATGCTGGGGTAGAAGAATTTTGCTTTTTATCGAGTTGAACGGTCATAATACCATTTCTAAAAAAGAACGCTACAGATGCTCGATGAAAAAGCCTTACACACAGAGCTGCTGACTAATTGCGAACTGATAATTGCGAATTGATATAAGCTAGTCAACATCAATTGAGAAGGCAGATGTCAAGATATTTTATGGAAGGTCTCTACATATATTAGGGGGTATTTGCAGGCGCTGCGGTAGAAAATCCGCGACGATTATTTTTTTTCTCGCCCACTCGCACTTGAAAAGTAACTCGATCCATCATCTCGCCGCTTTTAACGTCTAAAGTCCAATTCCCCGGACGCAGTTGCCAGAATAAAGAACTAGATGAATTTGTAGCTATTTTCTCTCCATTTAACCGCCACTCTACAGGTTGATTTCCGATTCCCCCTAATTTGAACTCCAATCTCTGCCTTTGAGGGTCGGCAGGATTGATGAGAAAATAATCTCCAGTATTGGGCGATAAAATCTTGAGCGCACTCGGCATTAGGTTGGACGACTGTGGTTGCTTTGCCAGCCATTCGTCGTACTCTCTTGGCAAATTTAAGCGATATTGTCCTTTCTGGGCAGATACGGTTTGATAAAAAGTATCAGGATGACTTTCATACTCGCTGAGGTCTTCTGGATAAAAATATTCTTGCACTACCGAAGGACAAGCGGCAGTTGGTTTTAAACCAGAAAGGGCGCAAATCGGTCGCTTGACCATTCCTGGCGGAGAGGGAAAAGATGCGGGTTCGCGCTTTTCGTGCAAGTGCAACATAATTCGATTCCATAGCGGTGCAGCACCCGTCACGCCTGAAACTTGTTTCATCGGTTCGCCGTCGAAATTGCCAACCCAAGTGGCAACTGTATAGTCGGTGGTAAATCCAACCGTCCAAGTATCCCGAAAATTAGAAGAGGTTCCAGTTTTGACAGCAGCGGGAAAGGGTAAATTCAGTGCCGATTCTACTCCAAAGGATTTGGCACGCGCATAGCGATCGCTCAGCATATCAGTAACCAGCGACCAACTTGATGAGGAGATAAGGGGACTTGGGGAGATTATAGAACTGATAACTGGTAACTGTACGGGCGGGTTTAGAGTTATCGCTATCGAATCAGATTGATTGCCTTGACCATACCTGCCCTTACTAATTACTGATAACTGATAATAGGCGCGGGCTAATTCCCAGAGACTGACTTCGCCGCTGCCAAGGGTTAGCCCCAATCCATAGTATTCCGGATCTCGTTTGAGATGTTCAAAACCAAGTTGGTGGAGCCTCTCTAGAAATGCAGCCACACCAACTTTTTCTAAGACTCTGACGGCAGGAACGTTAAGAGAATTGGCTAGGGCAATGCGAATGCGAACGGGACCTTGAAAGGTTTCGCTATAATCTTTAGGACTATAGAGTTTTGCCCCAGGAATAGCGTAATGGGTTGGCACGTCGGCTAAAACAGTGTTGGGACGAATGAGGTGCTTTTCTAGGGCAAGTTGATAGAGAAAAGGTTTTAATGTCGATCCGGGCTGGCGGAGGGATTGTACGCCATCGTTGCGTCCTAATCGTGTCTGGGCAAAGTAATCTGTCGAACCGACATACGCTAAAATTTCTCCCGTGCGGTTGTCAATGACGATCGCAGCCGCTTGATGAACGTTATGAGGCGCGAGACTGCGAACGATGTCTTTGACTTGAGCTTCGACAAATTGTTGTAGGGGGCGATCGATTGTCGTTTGGATTTGTGAGGGATGTTCTTTTGGAAGTTGGCTAGCTACCCAGAATAAAAAATGAGGGGCAGCGATAATTCCTTGCTGGCGAGGTTGAAGGACAACGACTTCTTCATAGGCGCGATCGCGTTGGCTGCGATTAATATATCCATCCTCGACCATGCGATCGAGAACGTATCGCTGTCTCTTCTTTAAAGGTTCCCAGTAATCGTAGGGATTGAGATAGTTAGGATTGTTGGGAATTGCCGCCAGCAGGCTAGCTTGGGAGAGATTTAAGTCAGCGGCAGGAATGCCGAAATAAACGTGGGAAGCTGCTTCTACGCCATAGATATTCCCTCCCATCGGCAAGCGATTGATATATGCCTCCAGGATGTCATCTTTATTCGTGCCTGCCGCTATGCGCCAAGAAAGCCAAATTTCTTTAATTTTTGCCGAAAAAGTGCGCGGGGCGGGTTCAAGCATTCGTGCCAGTTGCATGGTGATGGTAGATGCCCCGCTGACAATTCGTTTGGCTTGAATCGCTTGCAGCAGGGAACGAGCGATCGCCCGCATATCTAAGGCACCGTGTTGATAAAATCGCCCGTCTTCGGCAGCGAGGATGGCATGAATAAACTGAGGCGAAATCTGTTGGAGAGGAACGACAGCCGTATGATTTTGGTCGCGACTTAAAATAGTTCCCAATGGAAGTCCGCGACGATCGCTAAATTCGATCGCGACTCCTTCTCGAACCAGATCGCTCGCTCGAATCGGCGCTAAATAAGGCAGCGATCGCACTATCAGAACTGCTAACAGCAAAACCAGAACGGCTCTTGTTTTGCCTAAAATCTTTCTCAGAGCCACTCCGTTCAACGACCGTTCTTCCTTCCTTAAGAATTAGCCCCTCAATCCTAAATTTTAATACATTGAAAATTGGGTTGGTCTGGCAGAAATTCCGCGATCGCGATGAACCCATCACAGCTATTCATGCAACAACTCATAGTTGGTGGTTTTTATTGGGAAGAGTCAGATGGTTGCGCTTTCTCTGTTGGGGTTAACCTCTGAAAAGGTGACTGGGGTTTCTCTGGTTGCGGTTCTTCGGCGGGAATGGGTTGTTGGGTTTCGGGGTTTGGCGGTCGTTGGGGAGTTTGCGGTTGTTCTGCTGGAGCTGGTTGCTGTTGCCCTGCTGGAGGTGTTGCTGGTTGAGGCTGTGCGATTGGCTGCTCGAATCCGAGCAAAAATTTGCTATCCGGGTAGTAAGTCGCCCAACGCTGGATTTCTGGGGACTTACTCCAACCACTACGACTAACTTTTAAGGATAAGATTGGCGCGATCGCGCCTTGATTTTCTCCATTAATCGCCACTCTCAGCTCGGAAATGGAAGCATCTTGCTTAAAGCGACTTTGAATCGTTTTCGCTGCCATGGCTTCCGCACGCCGCAAAAAGTTTTCATAAGTCTCTTCCTTCTCGCGCGCGATCGATACGTTAATGTTGGCTGTTTGAGTAGCAACGGCTTGAGAGGAAATCATTTCTGGCGTTAGCAAACTTACTCCCGTACAGCTAACCAGAATAAACAAGCTAATAGGAATCGTTGGTTTTTGAGTAATGCTTCTAATCATAAGTATTTCTTTTAATCGAGGCACTGATTAACCTTGAGGCTATGCAGTTATCTTAGACTCTAACAGCCATTTAAATGTGCCTCGTTTCAAGCTAGCTCCATCGAATCTCTTTTTTGTCAATAGCTTGTCAAAAATATTTATCTTAGTTTGGATGACTTTACAAAAAAAAGTGCTTTGGGAGCGAGTAAAGTTTTTGCCTTTGAGACTTTAGGAGATTAAAAAATAATGAATTAACTAAGGTTTTAGAAATTTTAAAGATTTTAAAGTTAAAAATTAACCAATTATATCCTTACATTGAAAATAGCAAAATCTCTAAAAAAATGCAAATTCGTCGATCGATTAAGCCAATTTCAAAATATAAAGTTAAGTTAAGAAAAACGATTAATTAAATATTTAAAACCTAATAAAGATTAATCCAATTTTTTTTTATAAAAAAGCGATCGCGTCGCTTCTGCATAAAATTCCGTCTTAACTTCTCCGGGACAACTGGAGGATTTAGATAATTCTGCGAAGGGCAAACCGATATCAGCAACGGAAATAGGTTAAGGTGGTGTTAATCATTCTCAAAAATTTCAATTTTATTTGATGAAGGCAACTCTTTCCAATCCATCAACAGATATTATTTTGGGATTTCACGCCTTGTCCGACCCAATCCGGCTTCAGGTGCTAGAACTGTTGCGATCGCAAGAACTATGCGTGTGCGAGTTGTGCGAACATTTGCAAATGAGTCAGTCGAAACTCTCGTTTCACCTCAAAACCCTCAAAGAAGCAAAATTAGTGCGTTCTCGTCAGGAAGGACGATGGATTTACTACAGCTTGAACTTAGCCCAGTTTATCGCCTTAGAAGAGCATCTCGCTTCCTATCGCCGTTTTAGCCCTATCTTACCGGCTCGGAATTGCTTGGAGCCGACCTAATTTATCAATATTTTTCAGAATTTTGCCTAAAATCTCGCCAGCCAGATTGCTTGACATATCAATTTTTTTTGAAATAACCTAGTCTCTAAGTAATATTTTAATTCCAACAGAGATTTGATGAGTTCAAAAAAATCTCGCGCTAACACATTAGCCGTTCGAGCTGGGAGTAATTTAAGTTTTTTTGAAAGATACCTGACCTTATGGGTGTTTTTATGTATCTTAGCTGGCATTGCGCTAGGTCGTATATTTCCCGGTGTGGCTGTCGCACTCGATGCCATGAGCATCTATCAGGTGTCAATTCCGATCGCGATCTGTCTCTTCTTCATGATGTATCCCATCATGGTGAAGATTGACTTCACTCAGGCAGCAAATGCGATACGCGCTCCCAAACCCGTGATTCTGACCTTGGTAGTGAACTGGTTAATCAAGCCATTCACGATGGTAGTATTCGCTCAGTTTTTCTTAGGATGGCTGTTTCGTCCTCTAGTTGAAGGGGCAGAGTTAATTCGCGGCAGTGAAGTCGCCCTAGCAAACTCTTACATTGCAGGCACGATTTTATTAGGAATTGCCCCTTGCACGGCGATGGTACTGATGTGGGGATATCTCTCCTATGGCAACCAAGGACATACGTTAGTGATGGTGGCGGTAAACTCTCTCACTATGCTGTTTCTGTATGCTCCCTTGGGAAGGTGGTTACTGGCAGCAAACGATTTAACCGTGCCTTGGGAAACAATTGTCCTGTCGGTACTCATTTATGTGGGATTGCCGTTGCTAGCGGGAATGTATAGCCGCTATTGGATTCTCAAGCATAAGGGGCGGCAGTGGTTTGAGCGCGAGTTTCTTAAATATCTCAGTCCGATTGCCATAACTGCTCTGTTGATTACCTTGGTGCTGCTATTTGCCTTCAAAGGGGAACTGATTGTCAATAATCCCCTGCATATTCTGTTAATCGCCGTGCCGCTGTTTATCCAAACTAATTTCATTTTCCTGATTGGTTATGTAGCGGCTCTGAAGCTAAATATATCCTATGAAGATGCCGCACCCGCGGCCTTGATAGGAGCAAGCAATCATTTTGAAGTAGCGATCGCGACGGCAGTAATGTTGTTTGGCTTAAACTCCGGTGCTGCCTTGGCTACCGTAGTGGGCGTGTTAATTGAAGTACCAGTAATGTTGATGTTGGTAGAGTTGTGTAAACGAACAGCAGGATGGTTTCCCAGAGAACCAGAAAAAGCAACTCTGCGCGATCCTCGATGCACCAGTGCTTTTAAGTAATATGAATGCGGATGTTTACCATTCCCAATCAATTTTCGGTTGCCAAAGCCTATCAAGAGTTTCACGAAGACGGAACGATGAAGGATTCGCCTTACCGCGATTGCGTTGTTGATGTGATGGAAGAACTTTATAAATTTACCTTGTTGTTGCGCGACCAGCTAGATTATTTGACAGATCGCTATAGCGAACGAAAGGAAAAAGCAGCAAAAGAAACAATTGCAGTAGCGAATAAAGCTCTTGAAGTTAATGCTACCAGAAATGCTTAAGCGATCCAGTAATTGGAGGTTAAACGATGAAAAAAGTGATGTTTGTGTGCAAGAAAAACTCTGCTCGTTCCCAAATGGCAGAAGGATTTGCTAAAACGTTGGGAGCAGGAAAAATCGAAGTCACCAGTTCGGGGTTAGAAGCGAGTCAGGTACGTCCAGAAGCGATCGCGACCATGAGAGATATCGGGATCGATATTAGCGACCAAACCTCGAAACCCCTAAGCGATTTTAGTCCAGAAAATTTTGACGCGGTGATTTCTCTATGCGGTTGTGGGGTGAATTTGCCACCAGAGTGGGTGACGCGAGAGGTGTTCGAGGACTGGCAACTCGACGATCCCGCAGAACAACCGGAGATCTTTCCCAGAGTACGAGATGAGATTAAAGAACGGGTGATGCGACTGATTGAATCCCTTGAAGCTGCATCAGTGGGACAAAGCGGATAGCAACAATGGATCGGCAAGCAATTGAACCGATTAGAGCAAACTTGTGGTGGGTAATTGAAGGTAAACTAGCTGGCGTTCGTAAGCCAACAGCAGAGGAAATATCCGAACTACACGAGGCGGGGATTGGGGCTATTGTCTCTGTAATGGACGACCCTTCTAATTTGGATTTGTATCAGCAAGCGGCTATGCCTCACCTGTGGTTGCCCACCAAAGGAGGCACGGCACCCACTACCGAACAGATTCAGCAGTTAAAGCATTTTGTTGAGATGCAAAATCAGTTAGGTCATGCCGTTGCGGTGCATTGTACCAGTGGCAGACGGCGGACGGGAACGATGCTGGCTTCTTACCTGATTCTATTGGGTTACTCTTATGATAAGGCAATGCAGACAATTTTGGATGCCAATCCTGATGTTGAACTACGAGAGGCACAGATTGCCTTTCTCAAAGAGTTAGCAGGAGAATAGCTACTTCTGTGGCTTACAAGAATCTGCATAAAGAACGCAGGGCAATCCCACATGACCTACACTTAGTGTCGGAGAAGGCGGAGGAAACAGCGCTACTACATGAGGAACGGGACGGGGGGTGTATCCTACTAGCGATTCTCCTTTATATGCGAGTGAAGTACTTGCGCCCGAATCTAACATAATCGCATCCCGCAAACCTAACTGATGCAAAATTTTTCCTAACGATACAGAATCAACAGGAGTTTTCGATACGCCGATCGCGGGTTGCCCGGCTTGGTTAATCCCCCAGAAGGCACGATGGCGGGATGCATCGAAGTCAAATAAGCTACCAAAGGCTTCGGCAGGTTGGGGTTTGCTGTTTTTCACCAGCCATGCCGCCCCAACAAAAGCATCTGTCACCCCCTCTGCATCCGAGGCTTCTGAGAGAATACCAGACAGGGTATTGTGTTTATCGGGATCGAAAGGAATAAACTTAACCCACTCAGAATTAATCAACACTAGCGGTCTTCCTTTCAGCTTGAGATTTTCTTTTACATTGCCAGGAATAAAGCCTCGATTTTGACTCAATACCGGACCAATCATCGCATTGGAGTCGAGGTATTTAAGAGAGAAAAAGCCGCCATCGACGGCTGCTACTGCCCCAGTTCCTCGCTTAATTTCTGGGACTTGATAGCGACTGTCTGCATGAATTGTATTCGGTTTGCCGCCAGTAATAAGAATTAAAGAAGTTCCGTCAACGGTATATTCTTCTCTATGGATGGGAGTATTAAAGTTAAATCCGCCATCATTTCTCGGCAGCGGATGACCTCCCCAAGCTTGCAACGCAATTTCCTCTAAGCGAGACTGTCCGAAGCGTCCAATTGCTAATAAATCGGGCGAGTCTCCGGCAAAATGTTCGCTGAAATCGTCCATCGAGAAAGCTGCCCGATAGCCTGCTGCTGTCACCCAATGTTTTACCCGCTCATCGTACTTTCCCACTGGGTAGGTAAAGTAACGGATAGGAATCCCTAATTTCTTCTCTAAGATACGTTTCGATTCTATTGTCTCTTCCTTTAAGCGATCGTCGGATAACTCGCGCAAATCGTCGGGATGGGTAGTGCCGTGGGAGGCAATTGTCACTAGGGGATCTGCCGCCATTTCTTGAAGTTGTTGCCAGGTTACGCCAGATCGCCCCGTTTTGCTGCCGATTTTGTTAATGTAAATGGAAAATACAGCCGGATAACCATAATTTTTTAAGAGAGGATAGACATATTTATAGTGACCGCCATAGCCATCATCAAAGGTTAGTAAAACTGGCCTTTCTGGAAGAGGAATTCCGGTTCGCAAATGGGCAATTAGCCAATCCATACTAATTGGCGTTATCCCCTGCGACTTAATGAATTTAAAATCTGCCTCTAGTTCTTGGGGCGTGACATCAAAAAAGACTTCTTTTTTTGGTAAAATATCGTGATACATCATCACTGGAACCTTAGCCAATTTTGCCTGTTGATGAATTTGCGGCCAAGGAGCTAGTTTAAGACTTTGAGATCGCGAATCTTGCCAGTTATTTAAGAAAATGTTTGAGTTTTTATTGGCAAGAGTTTTATCAGCTTCGCGATAGTCAGAATCGGCTAAATTTTTACAAGTTCGAGCGAGATGCTTGAGAAAATTGCGATCGCCAGAAGTTAAAGATGATGTTAAATCCTGTTTAACTAATGACGTAAAAGGCAAAGTTTCTAATTGGTTTAGCAAAGTTGCTGTTGGTTGAAACAAACAGGGCGGATCGAGATCGCTAAAAGTCAGAGGAAATAGCAAATCAAAAGGGAAAATTGATGATTCTTGCTTAGTTTCTGAGGTGACAGCTTTACTCAAAGTAAAAATACAAGCAGCGATCGCTAAAAAACCGCTAGAAATTGCCAAGAATTTATGATAGGATAATCTGTTAAGTAAAGAGCGCATATGTTTTTCTCAATCGCCTCAAAATAGAAAAACACAGGCATACTTTACTGTTTTAGTCTTAAGAAATAACTGTCAAAAAATTATCAAATATTTAAGAAATTTAAAAGGTTAAAAGTAAGCTATTTCATTCTAGTGGCCAGAGAATAAATTCTATGTCTACGATGCCAAAGTCCGTTTAAAATGGAATCTTGCACCATTCTCAACAACTGCTGTTGTCATTAATTTCCTGGCCGAGCGAAAAAGTCTTCTACAGAAGACCCGATAGGAATTTCAGTCGATTTTAATCGAGTTGAGCTTGGGTCCTAGAACTTTAGTTCCAGGCGTTGATGCCAAAGGTGCAAGATCTGAGTCTTATAGGACTTGATATTCGGGTTCCAAGAAATTGATTTTTTGATGAGATCGAGTCAGAATAAAATTACTCTGGGACAGAATTATCGGAAATTCTGCGATCGCCCCTACAACAAGCTTAGCGCGATCGCAAGCCGCTGCGTCTAAGACAGATCCTTGCTCCTCTTCAATCCGACACACCCTGCTCAAATCCCATCACCTTGGCAACTGCTGATAAATCCGGTGCAACTCCCGATCTAACGGCGTTATTACTATTTTTAATCGCACAATCGGGGTCTTTGAGTCCGTTTCCCGTGAGGACGCATACTACAGTAGCATGACTAGGCACGCGATCGCGCACTTTCAACAAACCCGCCACCGAAGCAGCCGAAGCGGGTTCGCAGAAAACGCCTTCATGAGATGCTAGGATGCGATAGGCTTCTAGTATTTCTGCATCCGTAACGGCATTGAATTCGCCTTGACTTGCCTCCTTAGCTGCCAACGCTTTCTCCCAGTTAGCCGGATTGCCGATACGAATGGCAGTCGCGATCGTTTCTGGATGGGGAATCGGTTGTCCGCTAATGAAAGGTGCCGCACCCGCTGCTTGAAATCCCATCATTTTCGGCAGGCGATCGCATTTTTCCTGTTGGCGATACTGACAAAATCCCATCCAATAGGCGCTAATATTCCCTGCATTGCCTACTGGAATACACAGCCAATCGGGGGCATTACCCAACACGTCAACAATTTCAAACGCTGCCGTTTTCTGCCCTTCCAAGCGATAGGGATTGACCGAATTAACTAGCGTAATCGGATAATTATCCGACAATTCCCGAACGATCTTTAACGCTTGGTCAAAATTCCCCTCAATAGCAATAACTTCAGCTCCATAAACCAAAGCTTGAGCCAATTTTCCCATTGCCACGTACCCGTCGGGAATCAAGACAAACGCTCGCATCCCCGCGCGGCGTGCATAAGCGGCGGCAGCAGCAGAGGTATTGCCCGTACTGGCGCAAATAACGGCTTTTGCCCCGGCTTCCTTGGCTTTAGAAATCGCCATCGTCATGCCCCTATCTTTAAAACTCCCCGTAGGATTTAAGCCGTCGTATTTGACGAAAACCCTAACCCCGCGACTGATGAGTTGAGAGATATAGGGAACGGGAATTAAAGGCGTGTTTCCTTCAAGCAAGGTCACTACTGGAGTTGCCGCGCTAACGGGGAGATAGGGGCGATAGGCTTCGATTAACCCCTGCCAGCCGAAAGTCGTTTTCTGAAGTCTGAATTCTGAAATACTCTCGTCCGTTGATTTTTGAGGTGTCAGAGGTTTAATTTCCATAAATATTCTTGCGTTCAGACTCCAGATAGCGTTATGTAAGTGTATGACAGCTTACTAAAGATCCAGTCCCCTATTTTACAAAAAGATTACGAAATTTGTAATGGAACACTTACCAACTTAGAAAGTCAAAGTTATCGACAACCCAGGACAGCGAACTGAAATCAAAAGAGCGATCGATCGCATCTAGCAAGATCTGCAAAAGGAGCGATTGTTTGTAAAAATTGAGACAGGTCATTGAAATTAGAAATTCCTAGCAAAGATTTGTTAAAATCTCCTTCATCCTTACAGGTTGTCTGAAAAGTATAGAATGTCATGTTGAACGTCGCGATCGCGAAGCAAAATATCTTATAGCAGTTTTCAGTTAGATGAGAAACCAAATTGGTCGATACTCAGAATGACAAAATGAACTTTTCAGATGTCCTCTTATACGATCCTATCGTTATTGCTTGAATACCATGCAAAAATTATTTAACTTCTGCGTCCGCTTGAGCGCGGCAATTTCTTTGCCAACCATTTTATTAACCCTCTCGATTCCTATCCGTCCTGCCGCAGCAGCAAATGAATTTAGCGTCTGCGTTAACGAACTGATCGATCGCGGCGTTCCAGCTCAGCAAGCCGGGGTAGCCTGTTCGGATGCGCTTATTCCCAAAGAATTATCTGAGTGTGTTAGCAAAATTAGAGAGGGAACCCCGATAAAGCCTGAAGAGGCTCTCACAGCTTGTTACAGAGTCAGAAGACCCGTCGATCTGGCTAACTGCGTGGTAGATATTCATGCAGAAGTTTTATCAGCTTCGACCCCTCAAGCTAACAAGTCGGAAACTTCCGCTAAAACCAACAAGAATGAGACTTCCCAAGTAACGACTCCAGAACCTCCCCCCGAAACAGAAGAACCTGGCGGCATCGAACCAACCGAATCGCCAGCCAAGGCAGATACAGAAGAATCTCCTTCTCTGGTGGCGTTAGACTCATGTCGTCGGAGTCTACTACCCGGTCGCCATTCTGAGTGCGTTATTGCTTTAGCTAAGAATGTCCCGAACACTTCACCAGTGACAGCAATGGCAACTTGTCTGTCGGCAGAAGATTTTCCCCGAGAGTTGTTTCCTGCCTTCACTAACAATTAATTTGAGCCAAAAATTTATGTTTGCTCCTCTAATCCTTGTGTACCATCTAAAATAGATAGAATTTTGGCTTTAATTGTTTAAAAGTGAGGGGAGAACGGAATCGTGGCACGAATACCGGAACAATCTCAGAACCCAAACAAACAGATGGAGATCCCAATCTTCTTAGATCCTTCGCTTTTGAGGGCAGCCCAGCGAATCTACCGCAATTATTGCACTTTGCAAAATAAAGTGGACAGGCGACCTTGCGGAGTTGCTATTAACCGCGATACCTATCGAGGTCAACTCATTTTTCGAGAAAATCCAATTTTGCTGCCCAGAGAGTGCTTTATCCCCCTAAAGCAACTTGAAGCCGAGGTTTTTTAAACAACTTTCGACACTTGAGATTAATAATTAGAGTAGTTCAAGGCGATGGACATCATGGTTGTAGCGATCGCGAGTATTTTTGCGTTCGCCTTAGGAGCTTGTATTGGTAGCTTTTTAAATGTAGTCGTTTATCGCATCCCCGCAAACTTATCCCTCATTCATCCCCCTTCCCGCTGTCCCCATTGCTTGCATCGGTTGGGTGCCACAGAAAACATTCCTGTTTTTGGCTGGTTGTGGTTGCGAGGTCGCTGTCGCTGGTGCAGAACGCCAATTTCCATGCGCTATCCTCTGGTTGAAGCAGCAACTGGCTTGTTATTCGTCCTGGTTTATTGGAAATTTGGTCTCAATCTAACTGCCGTTAGCTATTGGACTTTGTTGAGTTGGTTGCTAGCCCTATCGCTGATCGATCTCGATACGATGACCTTGCCAAACGCACTGACGCAATCGGGGTTGGTGGTAGGATTGGGCTTTCATACCCTGCAAGGCTGGCAGGAGGGTCACATCGCTAATTATTTAATGCTGGGGATTGGCAGTGCTGTCTTGGGAATCTGGCTATTTGATGCCATCCGTTTGATTGGATCGATCGCTTATGGACAAACGGCGATGGGAGGAGGCGATCCCAAATTGGCGGCAACGATCGGAGCTTGGTTGGGATGGAAGTATTTATTGGTGACTGGGTTCTTAGCTTGTGCGGCAGGCGCATTAATCGGAGGAGTAGCGATCGCGTTTGGGCGACTCAATCGCAGGCAGCCAATGCCATTTGGTCCGTTTTTGGCGCTGGGAGCCGTCTTGACAGTGTTTTTTGGAAATGAGATCGTATCATCTTATTTGAAAATCTTTTTTCCGCTTGGGAGTTGGTGATATTTGAGATCGCTATATCGGAGAGTATTCTTAGCTTGATACAATAAAACCTGTGTCATGGATCGTCGTAAGAACAACTCAAGCTCGCTGGGAAGCAGAACTAATGCAGCAAATACTGGCAGCTTATGACATTCCAAGTCGAGTCGTAGATATTGGGACTGGAGTTTATTGCGGTCAAGGAAGTCAAGCGGCTTTGCAAGTGCGATCGCAAGACCAGTGGACTGCCCTGCTGCTTTTGAGTTCGCCAGAAGATGAAAATTAGATATTTTATAGCAGATTCTTATGTCCTTATTTGATTGGTTTGCCAACAGACAAAAAGCGGAACCCAGTACCCAACAAAAGCAAGAAAGAGAAATTGCCGATGGATTATGGACGAAGTGCCAAGCTTGCGGGGTGTTAGCCTACACGAAAGACCTAAAGGCAAATCAGCTGGTGTGCAGCGAATGCGGCAACCACATGTTCGTTGACAGCGACGAACGCATCCGCCAGTTAATCGATGCTAATACCTGGAAGCTGCTAGGCGAAAATTTATGCCCGACCGACCCGCTACAATTCCGCGATCGCAAAGCCTACAGCGATCGTCTCAAGGATATGCAAGAGAAAACGGGTCTGCAAGACGCAGTACAAACGGGAACCGGATTAATCGACGGTCTGCCCGTTGCCCTTGGGGTGATGGATTTTCGCTTTATGGGCGGTAGCATGGGTTCGGTTGTGGGCGAAAAACTCACTCGCCTCATCGAACACGCCACTCAAGAACGCTTGCCCGTCGTCATTATCTGTGCTTCTGGCGGCGCGAGGATGCAAGAGGGGATGTTAAGTCTAATGCAGATGGCAAAAATCTCCGGCGCGCTGCATCGCCATCGAGAAGCTCGATTGCTTTATATTCCCGTCCTGACTCACCCGACCACGGGAGGAGTCACGGCAAGTTTTGCCATGCTCGGAGATATTATTCTGGCAGAACCCAAGGCAACCATCGGGTTTGCAGGCAAGCGGGTCATCGAGCAAACACTGCGAGAAAAGCTGCCCGAAGGCTTCCAGACTTCTGAATATCTCCTCCAGCACGGATTTATAGACGCGATCGTGCCTCGAACCCAGTTGAAGAAAACTCTGGCGCAGTTGATTAGTCTCCATCAACCTTTCTTCCCCGTGCTTCCTCACCTAAGTGCAGAACACCAGCATCGGGATGAATTGGTTAAGTTAGATTCAACCCAAATTTAGCGTGAGTTCGACAGACTGGTTCAAGAGGCATTCAGCAAGGGAGTTGATGCTGATGATTGCCTTCCCTTACCCTTTCCCCTTTCCCCCTTGCCTCGATCGCTTGAAAACACTGTCATCGAACTCACGTAAGGCTTTCGAGATTGGCAAAATGTCATTCACACAGAAGATGGCGCGGCGCGGGAAAGCGGACATCCCAACGCCAACACTTTGAAAAACTACTCGCAAGGCATCAGCATACTCAGTTGTACAACAATGTCATCAATCGTTTTGGAGAGAGCTTTTCCTGAGAGTCTGGGATGATTGCCGATGATGCTGAAAACTAGCGTTCCGTAGCGAGGATGCTCGACATAGCCAGATAAAGCCCTCACGCCCTTTAAAGTTCCTGTCTTAGCATGAACCATGCCTTGGGCTGGAGTATAGCGCATTCGATCTCTGAGCGTGCCGCTCATGCCTGCAACGGGTAAGGAAGCCAGAAAAATGTCTTTTCCTTGAGCATGGTACATTGCCTTGAGCGTCGAAACTATCGCTCTAGGCGTGGCAGCATTGCGCCTAGACAAACCAGAACCGTCCGCCAAACGATAACCATTGGGACTTACGCCTAACTGAGATAAAGCGCTTTTAGCAGCTTCAGCTCCGCCAATGAAACGAAATAAGACATCTGCGTAGTTGTTATTGCTTCTTTGATTGGTAATGGTTATCCACTCGCCGATCGATCGCGATCGAATAGTGCCATCAGGATCTAGTCTTTGCAGGGCAGCAGCAGTGGTAAATAATTTGGTATTAGAAGCAGGGATAAAATATTTATCGGCATTATGACTGTATAAAACTGTGCCATCACTCAAAGATTCGACGAGAATTCCCCAATTATTGGAATAATTGCCGATAATAGAGTTAATGCCGGGTTCTAGGAAAGCCGCGCATATCCCATTGGTTGAATTTTCTGGTGGGGGAACGTAAATATCTATAGCGTCTGCCCCGTTATAGAAAGTTGAAACAGTTTCATTAGCTAGGGCAGGATTTGACCAAGCGAAAGTCGCTGCCGTCATTAATGCCAGTGGAGTCAGCCGATGTTTTTTTTGATGCATGCGTTTTCTGGGGTGAGTAGCAGATTTAAGACTCTAGATTGTATCAGTTAACGAGAGAGTAGCGGTTTTAGCCATTCTCGAATTTTATCGAACAAATTGGCGTTATTTTTGATACTCATTCGTTCTGCCATGGAAGGAAATGGATGGAGAGATTGGTAGCGTTCGTAGGCGACATTAATTCGGGAAGTTACTTGCGTGGCATAGGGATGCTTGTTCAGATCGGGATGCCAGAGACGAATTAGGTTTTTATAGGCTCTCTCTACCTTTATGGGATCGGCAGAGGGAGATACCCCCAAAATTTTCCACCAAGGACTCGATTCATCGGCGATGAAGTCCTCCAAAACGGATCGATCTTCATCGAGCATTTGTTGAATCTTGTTCCAGGAGCTTCCATAACAGACTCGATAAACGGTATCCAATGCCTCTATACCAATTTGCTGGCTGGCTAACTCGTGCCACTCTTTGAAAGCTCGACGCATGGCTATCTGCACGCGCCAATCTAGATTGGCAAACTTGCCATCATCCATAGAGTCTGCAAAAGCTACCAATAAGTTCCCAACTTCTTTGGCACTTTTAAGGGACTTGCAGAATAAATCTTTTCCTTCTCCTAAAGCTGACAAAACTTGTTTGGCATAGCCTTTCGGTTCGGGTAACGTTAGCAGCAGCGACAACTCGCGACAAACCTTATCGGATTCGGGTTTATCTTTCCATTCCCAATAATGAATGCCCGGTTTTCCCAGTTGCCGAGTGTAAAACTCCTGCCAAAACTCAGTTGCAATACAAGCTAGAGGAGTCATTAAAGGAGTCGCCAATTCATAGACTTGACCTTTGAGGGCAGTTTCTGGAGCATCTTCTAGAAGACAAGCCAAAGGAGTCATGATAGGAGTGGCGAGTTGATAAGCTTGACCTCTCAAAGAGGATCGCGGGGCATCTTCTAAAAGACAAGCGAGTCGGTAGAATTTTCCTTTGGGAACGATTTGAGAGCGTTTAGGAATCTTGGCATGGGAGCGATCGCGAGAGGAATTTTTAGACGTATAGCTAATTACAGAAGTCGTGCAAATGCTTAAACCAAATAAAAAGAAACTCAGTAGGAGATTTTCATCGATAGGAATGACTCCCATGGCAATTTTCCTCGCGCGAGTGAGGCAGGCAGCTTTGACAAGATATTTACCAGATTTTTACCAGACTCAAGGGGGTTTTGGCAATGTCGCTTTTATATTTTCTTACTTAAAAAGCCTTACACCCAGAGCCGCTGACTAATTGCGAACCGACGTAGACTCCCACGCAGCGGAGGAGCATCGGCGAATCGGTATAAGATGGGGGTCGCGATCGCAAACCCTATCCGTACAAATTAATCTTGGATTTCGTTGCTCAAAAGCGACTTGCTACGAAACGCAGCGATCCTTCAATCTATACAGACTTTTTAGGTTAATTATGTTTACTTTATTTATTGCTCCAAAAAATTAATAAAAATTTTGATAAAATTTAGCATCTTTACATTTCTTTTATTTTATTAAGCAACGCCAATCTTTCTGCATAACATAGAAATGTAGAAATATTATATTTAAACCAATATGTTTTCTTTAAAAAAAACTATAGCCTCTCTAGCTGGAATTTTGCTGAGTTCCGTGACTGCTACTCCAGCTTTAGCAGAACTCTCAGTCGCGGAAATTAACTCAATTGCCAGGCAAACAACTGTTATTATTGCACCCGGACTAACACCAGAATTAGTCAAAGCTTTAGAAGAAAATCGCAATAATCCTCTAGCCAGAGAAAATAACCCAGATGGAGTTTGGAATCCTGGTTCGGGAGTCATCGTTGCCAGAAAAGGAACAACTTACTATGTTTTAACCGTTACCCATAACTTTAAACAAAATGATTTAGAACAAAATTTGTCCTATGGCATTCGCACCTGGGATGGCAAAGTTCATGTAGTCGAACAAGCCAATGATGGTAGAAAGTGCCCATTGATAGACGTACCATCTCTAAAACCCGTAACGAGATTCGGCTGTTATTCGATCGCGATTCCCAATAGAGTAGCAGGTCCCGATCTGGCTGTTGTTAGCTTTGAGAGCGAGCAAGAATATCCCGTCGCGTCCCTAGGTAACCCAAGCAAGATCGCAGGTACTGAAAGGATTTATGTGTCGGGGTGGCCCGATCCAGAAAAAGAACGAGATCCCCAGACAGGCAAGTGCCGGGGAAGGGTAGCTCGTCGTCAACGACGTTTGACTTGGGGCCCCGTCACCAGAATGATTCAACCAACCGAAGGTCAAAATGGCTATAGTATTTTTTATATCGATCGGACTCGTCCAGGGATGAGTGGCGGTCCTGTGTTCGATAGCAACGGCTTAGTCATTGGCGTTCACGGTCGAGGATCGGCGGACAAAGGGCAGCTATTGAGTCAATACTGTTCTCTGAATGCAATCCAGGGTAAGCTGGCGTTAGAGTCGGAAGATGTAACTAAGACGGTATCGGAAGCAGCCACCTACGAACCCCCAATTCTACATACTCGCTTTAGCAGCGCGCAAAATTTGAATAACTTTTTGACCTTGTGGGAGCAGCTAAAAATTAACCTCCCGTTTAATTGGCAGATTCCTTCGCGAGACTTCATTCAAAGAGCGCTATCTCCTATTCAAACCAATACGAGTGACAGTGGCGTTCTTGATATAGCTGTCGAGAAAGATATTACAGGAGCAATTGAGGATTCTGAGGATGTTGTAGAGGATATCTACGATCTTTACACGTTCAAGCTAGAAAATCAACTCAGAGATGAGCCATCGGCAGGATGTGCCAGTATTCTGCTGGGTGACGAACGAGAACGCTGCCGCAGAGATCGCTAATCTAATAGTTTTCAACTCATAGCTATTCTGGCGTTGCATATTAGCGGAATGATTTGAGGAATATTTCTTTGCGTCTTTGCAACGGACTATATTTCCATGATTATGCAACGCCAATTTTTCCGATCGCTTAAAGAGTCATTAAGGATTTTCACAATTTTCTATCCCATTAGAGCTAAGTTCGATAGAATACCTCCAATTTAAAATTAAGTGTGAGGGGGAACGATGAGGGGAAAGCTTTTCTTGCTCGGTAGTTTACTATGGCTTTTACTTCCATCTGTCGTTCGGGCAGAGCCTTTTCAAGAAATAAATTTAGAGGCGATCGCATCCAATTTTGAGAAAAATAAGTTATCAGCTCCTCGACTGCGATCGACTAATTGGAGCCAATTTTCTGACATAAATCTTAACAGTTTTGATGCTCAACTGTCAGCTGAGAATTTAGAAAATCGTGCCCTCCCTCGCGTCGCTCAGCTCAAAACAGACAACCCAATCGTTCCGGCAACGACAGAAATAGAAGCAGAATCTCTCGCTCAGTTCAATGATGAGTCATTAGCGATCGACATTTTCTCTGACGATATCGTAGAACAGGTGACCAATGTCTCTCAGTTGCGAGACGTGCAGCCAACTGAATGGGCGTATGAAGCGCTGCGATCGCTTGTAGAACGATATGGCTGTATTGCTGGCTATCCTGACGGGACTTTTCGGGGCAACCGGGCAATGAGTCGCTATGAATTTGCTGCCGGATTAAACGCTTGTATTAATACAATGGAGCGTCTGATCCAAGAAAATGTCTCCATCCTGCGCGAAGACCTTGAGGTACTGAAGCGGTTGGGCAAGGAATTTGAAACCGAACTGGCTGCCTTGGGAGGTCGAATGGACAACCTGGAAGGTCGCGTTGCTTTCTTAGAAGACCATCAATTCTCGACGACGGTCACGATGAATGGAGAGGTAATTTTTGGACTCGCAACCGTCTTTGGGGGCGATCCGCCAGGAGGATGTTTAGTCTTGCCAGACGATACTGGATTTTTTTTCGGGGCAGTCGATGCAACAGGAGATGTCAATACTAATGATGAAGTTGACTGTACAGATCGGAACGAGCCAGACAGAAATACAGTCCTGGCTTATCTAGCACGTATAGGATTGCAGGCTTCATTTACGGGTAAAGACCGCCTTCGCATGTTTTTAACAACTGGCAATTTTGATGACGGCGGTTTTACCCAACCTGAATCGCTGAATACCTACATGGCTCGCTTAGGCTATCAAGCAGGTTTGAACAACAATGTATTCTTGGACATACTGGAGTATCGATTTCCCATTTTTGACGATCGGGTCGTTATCTCCGCCATTCCCTATGGTTTTAACTTAAGCAGCGTTCTCAGTGCTAACTCTCCCTACTTTGATATCGGACGAGGTGCCATTTCTCGTTTCGGACAACTCAATCCTATTTTGAGAATCGGCGGACCTATGGAAACCGGGGTTGGGATAGATTGGTTGATTGCCGAACCGGTGCGTCTGCAAGTCGCCTATGGGAGTAGAAATAGCAGCGATCCGGAGGGAGGCTTTGTCGGAGCAGACCATAGCGCCCTCGGCGTGCAAGTATTGGTGCAACCATTTGAGACAGTTGCTGCTGGAATTACTTACGTAAACGCCTACTCTGGTGATGGAACCTTGGGAACATTTACTGGAAGCGTTAATGCAGAAACGGGTGGATTATGGGCTGGTTCATCTATTCCTGATAGTATCTTAGGAAACCCCAATAATCCTCAAGTTGGCGCAGAATCAGGCTTTGGGGCTTGCTGTGGAAATTTTATCGGAGATTTTCCCGCCCAAATTAATGCTGTTGGCGGCAGCTTGCAATGGCGAATAACAGAGAATCTGATCTTTGGGGCTTGGGGAGGGTACATTTTTACTAATTTCTTAAAGTCACTTCCTAACGATCCCGTGCTTGGGGATTCTGCTGGGCAGAAGCCTTTTGCGAACGCTGCTACCTTTGCGGTTTCTTTGGGACTTTCCGATCCGTTTGGTCGAGAGGGAGATTTACTTAGCTTTATTTTTGGTATGCCCCCCAAATTAGTTGATGCGGGACCTGAGACGCAGGGTACGCCCGTACCCTTTTTTGAACAGGTCGTTAGAGATGAAGATCCAACCACAGTAACCGATAATAACCCCAACTTAAATACGGTTGGCGAAAGAAATTTGAATGCATTGCCAAAAAAAGTTGGACAGGAAGATGAAGCGACTTCGCTTCACTTTGAGGTTTTCTATCGCTTTAAAATCAATGACAATATCTGGATTACACCAGGCGTTTTTATGGTCACTAATCCAGGACACATTGACAGCAACGATACCATTTTTGTTGGAACTATCCGCACGACTTTTCGTTTCTGAGCAGTTCAGTTCTCATACCAAGTTCCACTCAAAGATATTATATTAAATCCGGTTGAACGATCGTAATACCCAGTAGTGCGACCATCTTGGTCGCGAGCAGGAATGATTGGCGAGCGGGAATGATTGGCGAGCGGGAATGATTGGCGAGCGGGAATGATTGGCGAGCGGGAATGATTGGCGAGCAGGAATGATTGGCGAGCGGGAATGATTGGCGAGCGGGAATGATTGGCGAGCGGGAATGATTGGCGAGCGGGACGCTCGCACTACATACTAATTAAACGGATTTGATATTACCTGTTATTCTGAGCGATCGCGAAGCATCTCCGAGATCGTTAGCTATCGCGAACGATGACATTTTCAAACGCAACTTAGTACGGAACTTTCAGCATACAAATGTATTAAAACAGGACTTAAAGCCTTGCTTCGCAGGACTTTAAACCTATGTACTGATTAACTCCTGTGTCCATGTAAACTCTTGTTTAATTTTAGCGATCGCGGTATAGTCAAAGAATAGGTGCGATTGCCTTAAAACACGCTTTAGATACGCCTAACTAGAGATTGTACCCAGTAACAGGGTCTTTCAAAATTGATGGAAGCTTCTCTGAATAGGGCTTTCGTTGATTTTTCAATCTGAAAGTTCCGTTAGTATCACAAGCCATCGGTGGCAGGAAGCGAGCGATTATCGTTTCCCTGTATTTGCTGTAACCGTTCTAAGGCGTTAATAGCGGGTTGAAATCGCGGATCGAGATCGCGGGCTTTCATATAAGAATCTCGCGCCTCTTGAAAGCGACCCCATCGTTCCAAAGCCAATCCTCGGTTCATCCAGACAAAGGGATCTGACGGTTGCAGCCCTACGGCTTTGTTAAAGGAAGCTAGAGCTTCAGCGCGTCGGTTGAGCGAGGAGAGAGCAATTCCTCGACCGCTCCAAGATTGGTGGTCGCTCGGCTCGATTTGTAAAGCGCGATCGAAAGACGCGATCGCATCTTTGTGACGATTGGCTTGAGAGAGGGCTAAGCCGCGATCGCGCCAAGCATGATAAAAATTGGGACTGATGGCGATCGCCCTGTCATAGGATTCGATCGCTCCAGCAAAGTCTTTTTTGCCATCGCGCAACAAGGAACCGCGATTGTGCCAAGTCAGATAAGATTCCGGTCTGATTTCAAGAGCTTTGTCAAAGGCTGTCAAGACTTCATCGTAGCGTCCCAAAGGAAAGAGAGCATTGCCTTTACTCAACCAAGCGAGATAGGAGTCCGGTTTGATTTTCAATGCTTTTTCATAGGAGGCGAGGGCATCTTCGGGACGCTGCAATTTAATTAACACGTTGCCGCGATCGACCCAAACCGTTACATTATTAGGTTTACGTTCTAGGTCTTTGTCGTAAGCAGCTAGCGCTTCTTGATAAACATCCAGCGCCTCTTTACGGCGACCTAAGTACTGTAGGGCTAAGGCTTTATTTTGCCAAAATTTAGGATCGAGCGGTTTAATTTCCTGCGCCTTATTCAAGACACCCAAAGCTTCTTCGTATCTGCGCAAGCCAATGAGAGCAATCCCTTTATCGCTGAGAGCTTCAGCGTAATTCGGTCTAATTCTGAGTGCTTCTTCCTGAACTGCTAACGCTTCTTGAGGACGCTCCAGTTTATACAAAGCTCTGCCTTTTCGATTTAAAGCTTCGGGATCGCGAGGCTTGAGACTCAGCGATTTATTATAGGCAGACAAAGCAGCCTCGTAACGTTCCAATCGATAGAGGACATCTCCTCGACCTTTCCAAGCACGAGCATCGCGAGGCTGTAATTCAATCGCTTTATCGTAGGCAGCCAGCGCCTCTTGATAGCGCTCTAGGGCAAACAAAGCTTCTCCTCGACCTTGCCAACCTTGTAAATTGTTGGGGCTGATGTCTAAAACTTGCTGAAAGATAGGGAGCGCCGCTTCGGGTTTTTCCTGCTGCATCAAACGATCGCCTTGATGCGCTATCAGCATCGGTCGCACAGTCGGACGAATAGTCTCTATGACTCCCAGAAGAAAACCTATCCCTGCCACAATTACCAAAAGATACCAAGGAGTTAAAAAGCGTCGCCTGCCGCGAGCGAACCTATCTGCTAAATCGGCGGCAGTTTCTCGTCTCGCTCTCGATGTAGAGGTTGGCGAAGATATGCGTTCGGACGTGGTAAGGAACCTGCTGGATTCCCCCAGCGCATTCAACACTTTGTTAGCAGAGGAGTAGCGCTTATTGACATCCAACTTCACCATCTTGTCTATGATTTTTGCTAGCTTCTGGCTTATCTGTACGTTTTCGTGCCAGATCGCCTCGCCCGTTTTTGGATCGGTCTGAAGTTGCTCTGGAGATGTTCCGGTAAGCGCTTGGATAGCAGTCATTCCTAAAGCATAGATATCGCTGCTATAGGTTGGTCTACCCGCCATTTGCTCTGGAGGCATATAGCCCTTCGTTCCTACTATCCGATCCGAACTGTCTGAGTCACTTCGAGCGGATAGCCGTTTCGCGATCTCTTTAATTAAACCAAAGTCAGTCAGGACAATTTTATTATCTTGTCGTCGTCGGACGAGATTGGATGGCTTGATATTGCGGTGGATGACTCCCTGCTGGTGAACGAACGCTAAAACTTCTAAGACATCGTGAAGAACGGCTATAACCGTTTCTTCGCTCAAGTGCTGGTTTCTTTGAATCTCTTGAGAGAGAGCCTCGCCATCAATAAATTCTCGAACGATGTAACAGTCTTGCCCTTCCTCGAAGCAATCCCAAAGGTGGGAAATTTGAGGATGATTGCCCAAATCCTCTAAAACGGCTAAATCGTCTGCAAAGAGACGTTCTACATCTTCTAAGATGGAGGGGTCACTCGTTTGAGACTGGAGTTGTTTGAGGATACAAGGCGATTGGTAATGTCGCACCAAATTTTCTGCTAGATACGTATGACTCCCAATCTCTCCTCCTAAGTAGCGGCTAATTTTGTAGCGTCCACCTACTGTTTGTCCGATCTTGAGCAGAGGCTGTAAATCCTGAAGAACTTCAGCAACGGAGTGATAGCGCTCTTTCAAGTTTGGGCGTATCATCTTGTTTAAAATTGCGGCTAACTGCGGACTCACCCGCGTCAACCGCTCCCAGTCCTTTAGTGCGCCCGATTGCATATCTTCTAATTCTAGTGGCGATCGCGCCGTCAAGGCATAGATGGCTGTTTTGCCCAACGCATAGATATCGCTACTATAAACTGGTTTGCCGTTCTGTTGTTCTGGTGACATATAACCAGGCGTTCCAATCGCCTTGGTCATCATTGCCTGCGTCTGAGCATCAAATGACAGGGTGCCAATTTCTTTGACTGCACCGAAGTCAATCAGCACAATTTTGTTATCCCTTCGTCGTCGGATGAGATTGGATGGCTTAATATCGCGGTGGATGACTCCCTGCTGATGAACGAATGCTAAGATTTCTAAGACTTCCTTAAGGAAGTAGGTGACTTGAACTTCTTCTAGAGTCTGACGACCGACTTCAATTCTAAATTCTTCCCCATCAATAAATTCCTGGATCAGATAGAATTCTCCATCTTCTTCCAGATATGCTAAGACTTGGGGAATGCGATCGTGATTGCCTAGGCGCTGCAATACTTGCGCTTCGATCGAAAAACGTTCTTTGGCATTTTGCCATAGCGACGCACTATTAAATCTGAGTTGGAGTTGTTTGACAACGCACAAAGGTTGGTTAGGAAGTTCGGTATCTTTGGCTAGATAGGTCTTGCTAAACCCTCCACTTCCCAACTCTTGTAAAATTTGGTATCGACCACCTATGATTTCTCCTAACTCAGGCATGGTATTTGCTAAATTAATTCATAAATAACCTTAAGAACAGCCTATAACCCTAATAAAATTCATTATCGTTATAAAAAAATTCCTCCTTAAATACTAACCTATGAATAAGCCTTCAGATGAATAAGCTTTTCGAGAATCTGGAATGATAGGAGTAGTGTTTGTAGACCCATTTAGATCTAGGGTTATTTATCAGTCTTTTACAAAAAGTAAAGAGGAATGGATATGAAAAAGATGTCCGAGAAAAGCTGGCTTAAAAAATTATCTGGTTTTACAGGAGTTGCAGGGGTCAGCACCCTACTGAGCTTTCCCGTTTTGGCTCAATACTATTATCCCCCATCTAGTTTTTTTCAGCCTACTGCAAACTATTACGAAAGCGAGCAGGAGCCGATTGTTGATATCCTACTCAAATCTGGCGAATTTAAAACTTTTAATGCTTACTTAAAAGAAACAGGGATTGTTGAAACTTTAAAAGGAGAAAAGATGTTAACCATTTTTGCTCCAACGAACGAAGCGTTTGAGGCGTTACCTGAAAATGTTCGCGAAAAATTATCGCAACCTGAGAATTTGGAGAAAGTGCTGAAATATCACTTAGTTGCTGGTCTTATTGCTGAAGAAGATATAAAACGCGGAGAAATCGCAACTATTGAGGGACATTCGGTGAAAATTACGGGAGTTCCTATAGGCGATCGCGTTGGGGTTAAGCTCAACGAGGCGATGGCTAGCGATCCTCTTAAAGCTAACGATGGCACGATCGTTCCGATCGATGAGGTACTTTTACCCCCCAATTTTTAGAGTTTCGATAGTGAAGGGGAAATTTTTTAGATGACTCTAATCTAATCAAGAAAGAACGATTTGGATCGCTCGTTGCAAGTCTTCTAGCTCCCCGACAATGCGTCTTACAGGTCGGGGCCAAACTCGCACTAAAGTAGGCGTGGCAGAGACTTGGTTAGTTTCGGCTAGTTCTGGATGCTTAAGGATGTCTATCACTTTGAGCGTATAAGGATGTTGAAGCTGCTGCTCCAGGACTTGATGGAGCGTCTCCAGAGTTCGTTTGGTAGTCAGATCGTTACCAGCTACAAATAAGCGCAAGACGTAACTGCGGATTTGTTCCTCAGAAGGCAAGCTTTCTGAGGTTTCACTAAGAACTCGTCCGACTTTTGGGCGAGTAAGTTGCTGTTGGTTGTCCAAACACGCGACGAGATCGTGGTTTTCCCAAAGTGGAGCAAACGAAGGACGATAAGTTTCTAAAACGATAGGGTTGCACGTCTCCTCTTGCCAAGGTGCAAGCTGCCAAACTAACCCCTCCGTTCCAAAGATGGTATTGAGCAGGGGTTGATAGCGTCGTACTGCCGGATATACCTCAGCAAAGGTTTGTAGTTGCTGAGTCTGGGGATCGAACCAACGATCGACAGTCGCGGTGTATCCCGGAACTAGAAAATGAGGAGGTTCTGACAATCCTAGTAATTCTTGCAAGGCAACGCATAAATGTAAATGCCAGCGATCGCGTTTACTAGGATCGACACAGTAGACTAAATCTCCTCCAGGGGTAAACAACGCAATGCCTTTAAATATTTCAGGCACGATAGCAAAAAGAATAAAGTGCGCAATGAACTCGCCGAACCCTGCTAGACGCAAGTTCTAGCCCAACGGCAAGGAAAAAGGATGAAGGATAGAACACTTCATCTTTCATCCTTCTTTCTAGATTTTACCGCGCAGCATCATCGCCATTTCATTCGGCGTAGGTGATAATGCTAAGGCAGTCTCCTCGGTAATGCGTCCTTCTTGGTAGAGATTGAAGAGGGATTGGTTAGTAGTAATCATGCCATCGTACTCGCCTTCCTTCATCAGTTCTAGAATTTCGTCATTCTTGCCTTGGCGAATGTAATCTTTAATCGTTTCTGTATTAATCAGGATGTCGTGGTAAGCAGCCCGCTTTCCATCTGTAGTACGGCACAAGCCTTGGGCAATGATAGCAACTAGCGATTCTGCGATCGCGACTCGCATGGCATCCTGTTCCTCGGCGCTATAGAGGCTGAGAATACGCTCCAGGGTCTTGACAGCGCTGTTGGTGTGTAGGGTTCCCATAACCAAGTGACCCGTTTGCGCTGCTTTGAGAGCCGTGTTCACGGTTTCTTTATCCCGCATTTCCCCTACCAGAATGATATCGGGGTCTTCTCGCAAGGCAGCTTTGAGGGCATTGTCGAACTTGTGAGTGTGAATACCGACTTCGCGCTGTTTGATCAGAGAACGACGGCTTTGATGGACGAATTCGATCGGATCTTCGATGGTGATGATGTGCTTGGCGTGTTCTTTATTGATGTAATCTACCATCGCAGCCATGGTAGTAGATTTACCCGAACCCGTAGGACCCGTCACCAAAATAAGTCCTTTGTGTGCGTTGGAGATATCCTTAAAAACAGGAGGCAATCGCAACTGTTCCAAAGTTAAGATTTTCAAGGGAATCAAGCGCAACACCATTCCTGGACCTCTGAGACTGTCAAAAATGTTAATCCGAACGCGGGCGAAGTCGTATTGGGTTGCGCCGTCAAATTCTAGTTCTTTTTTGAAGCGCTGAATTTCTTCCTCGCTGAGAATCTCCCGCAGCCAACTCATGAAAGTGTTAATGTCCGTCTCTGGATATTCTAAGATAATCATTTCACCGCGATCGCGCATGCGCGGCAGTTCTCCAACTCCCAAGTGAACGTCAGAATAACCTTCATCATAGGCACGACGAATCAGTTGTGCCAGCGACGGCTGATTGGGGGCGCGTCCCGCTGCTCTAGGAGGCGGAGTAACAGCGGTTCTGGGCGGCGGTGGCGGAGGGACTGGCGGAACCGAACGCGGTGCTTGGGTCATAGGAATCTCCAGAATCTAAAAACCTAATTTCTCTATCCGTTATCGCTAGTATTCCCAAACCCCAATCATTGATAACATCGATCGCCATCAGCGATTAGATAGTAGAGTTGTCGATGGTTGCTTGTCCGACTTCCGACCTTCGTCCTTAGAAAGTTCTTAGTCGCCTTGAATATAGCTTTCGGCTTCGTTCCCTTCTTTTGCTATCGGCGTTACCAAGACTTTATCAACTCGATTCCCATCCATATCGACAACTTCAAATCGTAAATTCCCCCATTCAAAACTATCAGCTGCCATGGGAATTTTGCCGAGAAGGGTAATCACAAATCCGCCGACAGTATGATAATTTCCCTCTTTTTCTCCCGGTAATTCTTCGATGTGAAAAACTTCTTTAAAATCTTCAATCAATAAAATCCCATCGACTAACCAGCTACCATCCTCGCGTTGGACGATTTGCGGCGCTTCTGGCTGACCTGTTGTCGGAAGGTCTCCGATAATGGCTTCTAAAATGTCGGTGATAGTAACTAAACCTTGAATCACGCCATATTCGTCTACTACCAGTGCAAGATGATTGCCGCTTTGTTGAAATAATTCGAGAACTTTTAATCCCCTGGTACTTTCGGGGACAAATAACGGCTGTCGTAAAGATGAGGTAAGATCGAAAGGTTGATTGGCAAAACAAGAGGCAAGTAAATTATTGACCTGCACGATCCCTAAAACCTCGTCTAAACTGCCTTGGCAGACGGGGAAACGAGTATAGTTGCTGGTAATAATTTTTTGGCGATTGACTTCGGAAGAATCTTCGAGATCGAGCCAGACAATTTCCGGTCGCGTTGTCATGAGGGTGCTGACTCGGCGATCGCCCAAGCGCAAAACTTGCTCTAGCATATCCTGTTCGGCTTCCTCAAAGGTGCCCGCCTCGGTTCCCTGTTGGATCAAAATTTTGATTTCTTCTTCAGTAATGAGGGGTTCGTTAGAAACCGTTCCCGCACCCAAAAGGCGCAGCACCAAATCGGTGGAAAAACTCAACAAGCGAACGATTGGAGAAACCCCGCCAGATAGCCAGCGTAAGGGCATGGCGACGAGTCTGGCAATTTTTTCGGGATTATTTAAACCGAAACGCTTGGGGACTAATTCGCCAATCACTAGCGATAGATAGGTGATGATCAAAACCACGATCGCAAATGCGATCGCTTGGCTTTGAGCGGCTAGAATGGGAACTTGTTCTAATAATGCTGCCAGACGTTGTGTGATGTTTGCGCCTCCATAGGCACCAGCAACAATCCCGATCAGGGTAATGCCAATCTGAACTGTGGAGAGAATTTGGTTGGGATTGTTGGCGAGTTCTAACGCTACCCTAGCCTGTTTGTCCCCTTGAGCGCTAAGCTGTTCTAGGCGGATTTTGCGGGCTGAGACAATCGCTATTTCAGATAGAGCAAAGACACCGTTGAGGACGATTAACAGAAGAATGACTAAAATTTCGCTAGCAACAGAGAACATAGATTAAATAACTTGAGCTGCCTTGCCTCGTTGGCAGGATAGGCGAATGCCGATCGGGTCTAGTATTAGTCAAACATCATCATAGCTTGTATCTCTCGTACAATCTGTTAAAGAACAACAGGCGCTATCTACTTAGGAGATACTTTGCGAGGCGTTGCATCATTGCGAGATGATTTGTCACTTTTTCTTAACTTGAAAAGTTGGTTATTTTTTCGCGATCGCCAACCTAATAAAACCCCCATATTGAGCTTATATGACTCCATAAATATTTTTCTCTCTTAGATCATAAATCAGGAGTTTGATTGATAAAAATAACATCTCCTTCGACTTGGAGTAACAAAAAGTTTTCCGGTGTAGTCTGGCTAAATCATGTCGTAACCTACTAGTTTCTCCTTCGACTCTCGTCATCGATATTTTACTAATAATTTGGTCTCCATCTGGAAGAAACTTTGGGTAAACTTTATAGCCATCAGTTATCCCAAAATAACAATTCCCATGCTTAACCTTTTTCCATAATAGTTCAAAAGTTTTTGCCCTTCTATCGCTGATTACATCCTCTAATATCTCACAATAGTCTTTGTCTAAAGCTGTCCAAACCCAGATTTTATTTTTTTTTACCAATAAATGTTTGTAATTCATCTAGTTGTCCCACTTGTGGAATTCGGCTCTCATGATTCCTATCTGGTAACTGATTGGCTACCGGTTTAACCCAACGAATCACTGTGTTATGATTAACTTTAGTTATTCTTTCAATCGCTCTAAATCCATTGCCATTTAAGTACAGCATCAAACAGTCTTCTTGAACTTTTTTAGAATAACCTACTTCCGAATAGGACTCAATAAATTGACGACCGCAATCGGTGCATTGGTAATTTTGTTTTCCTCTTCTAGGACCATTTTTTCTAATTTTATTAGAATTCCATTTTGGACAGTTCATCTTGATTTTTTTGGGCTGGCGATCGCGCCGGTAAAATTTCCACCTTAATTCTAAATCATCCCGCAAATATGCAACGCCCTTTGCGATCGCGAATTCGCTACAGAAAATAACTTTGCAAATAGCTCAAGGTTAATTTTTTAGACTCTGCGACTAGACGTTGCCGAAAAGCATCTTCTTGACTCAGAGACAGCCACAGTAGAGTCCCGATCGCTTTCACCACTACAAAGGCGATCGCTTCATAATCGGCTTTCTTAACTCGCTACTCGCTCGTGACGACACGTATGTTTTATAGGAATCAAACTAGCTATCAAAAGCACTAAAGCTATACTGTTAGAGAGATAAGGGTCTTTCTTCCATTGAGATCGTTATTATCGACAAATAATTGAAATGACATTAGAGTCCGTCGTCCGTGCTTTAGCGCGATCGCCCCTCACTCAAGAATTGCTCCAAAAGCTGAACCAGCAGCGATCGCTGCTGTTGTCTGGCATGCCTCGCTTACCGAAGGGATTAGTTGCTTCGAGTTTGGCGCAATCTCAAGACAAAAATCTATTAGTCGTCTGCGCCACGCTTGAAGAAGCAGGGCGCTGGGCGACACAATTAGAGGCGATGGGGTGGAAGACCGTACATTTCTATCCTACCTCGGAAGCATCGCCCTACGAGCCATTTAACCCCGAATCAGAGATGATTTGGGGACAGATGCAGGTGTTGTCCTCTGTCGTTATTAGTCATTTGTCATTGGTAGGAGAAAAAGAACAAAGGACAAAGGACGAAGGACAAAAAACTAATATTGCTATCGTTGCAACGGAGAGGGCGCTACAACCTCATTTACCATGGCCAGAGATTTTTCAATATTATTGTTTGGAGTTCGAGCTAGGAATGGCGCAGGAGGCAAAAACCCTAGACTCGCACTTGGCAAGATTGGGTTACGAACGAGTCCCTCTGGTAGAAACTGAGGGGCAATGGAGTCGCCGAGGGGATATCGTCGATATTTTCCCCGTTTCGGCAGAATTGCCCGTGCGCCTGGAATGGTTTGGCGACGAACTAGAACAAATTCGAGAGTTCGATCCGGCAACGCAGCGTTCCCTTGATAAAATCGATCGCTTGGTTCTCACCCCGACAAGTTTTGCACCGATTATTGCTGCTGCAATTAAAAATATAGAAGATTCGCTATCGATATATCTTTCTGCTCAAGAGAAAGAAGCTTTTAGTACGGGAAATTTACCGGAAGGAATGCAACGATTTTTGGGAATTGCCTTTGAAAAACCCGCTTCTTTATTAGAGTATTTACCCAAGAATACTCTATGCGTATTTGATGAAATCGAACAATGTCGCGCCCATAGCGATCGCTGGGTTGAGTATGTCGAAGATCGATGGTTAGAGTTAGACAAACCTTTACCAAAAATTCATCGTTCTTTTGAGGAATCTTTTCAATTAGCCGAACAATTTCCAATTGTTTATTTATCCGAACTTGCCGAAGAAATCTATCATCATTCAATTTATACAGTTAATCTTTCCAGCCGTCCCATTCCAACAACTCCCCATCAATATGCAAAACTAGCTGAAATTTTGCGAGGAAAGCGAGAAATTTATAGTGGCATTACCCTCAGTAAATATGCTAGCTGGATTATTTCCGCTCAACCTTCTCGGACGGTGTCGCTATTACAAGAACACGACTGTCCCGCACAATTTATCCCCAATCCACGCGACTATCCAGCCATAGAAAAACTCAACGCGCAAAATACAGCAGTTGCCTTAAAATATTCTGGCTTAGCAGAATTAGAAGGGTTTATTTTACCGACTTATCGTATCGTCGTCGTTACCGATAGAGAATTATTCGGACAACACGCATTAGTAAGCCTTGGCTACGTACGAAAACGTCGCCGTGCTGCCTCTAAACAAGTCGATCTCAATAAATTGCGTCCGGGAGATTACGTCGTTCATAAAAGTCATGGAATCGGGAAATTTGTCAAGCTAGAGACGTTATCCGATCGCGAATATTTAGCCATTCAATATGCCGATGGATTGTTGAGAGTTCCGGCAGATTCTTTTGATAGTTTATCTCGCTATCGCCAGGCGGGAAATCGTCCTCCCGAATTACATAAAATGTCGGGGAAAGCTTGGGAAGCGACCAAAAATAGAGTTCGTAAATCGGTCAGAAAATTAGCCGTCGATTTATTGAATTTATATGCCAAGCGATCGCAACTTTCCGGTCATGCTTATCCCGCCGATACGCCTTGGCAAGCAGAATTAGAAGATTCTTTTCCCTATCAACCCACGCCGGATCAACTCAAGGCAATTCAAGATGTCAAGATAGATTTAGAAAGCGATCGCCCGATGGATCGTCTCGTCTGTGGCGATGTCGGTTTTGGCAAAACCGAAGTGGCAATTCGCGCCATCTTTAAAGCCGTCACTAGCGCACACAAACAAGTCGCTTTTCTCGCGCCAACGACGATTCTAACTCAGCAACACTATCACACGCTAAAAGAACGATTTGCTCCCTATCCTATTAACGTTGGCTTGCTCAATCGCTTCCGAACTGCATCGGAGAAAAAAGAGATTTTACAGCGCCTCGCAACAGGAGAATTAGATATTGTCGTCGGCACGCATCAGCTATTAGGAAAAGAGGTTAAATTTAGAGATTTGGGAATGTTAGTCATCGACGAAGAACAGCGATTTGGAGTCAATCAAAAAGAAAAAATTAAAGCGATGAAAACGCAAGTCGATGTACTAACTTTGACAGCGACTCCGATTCCTCGAACCCTTTATATGTCTTTGTCGGGAATTCGGGAAATGAGTTTAATTACCACTCCCCCGCCTTCCCGTCGTCCCATCAAAACCCATTTATCGCCCTACAATTTAGAAGTCGTCAGAACAGCCATTCGCAACGAACTCGATCGCGGCGGACAAGTATTCTATGTCGTTCCCAGAGTCGAAGGCATTGAAGAAACTGCTGGACAATTGGGACAAACAATCCCCAGTGCGAGAATTGTCGTTGCCCACGGACAAATGGACAGCTCCGAACTCGAAGCAACCATGCTTGCCTTTAATAACGGAGAAGCCGACATTCTGGTGTGTACGACGATTATTGAATCGGGATTGGACATTCCCAGAGTCAACACCATTATCGTCGAAGATGCCCAGCTATTTGGATTATCCCAACTATATCAGTTACGCGGACGAGTCGGGCGATCGGGAGTGCAAGCACACGCTTGGTTATTATATCCCAGCAAAGGGACACTAACAGATACCGCACGCCAGCGCTTGCGTGCCTTGCAGGAATTTACCCAACTCGGTTCTGGCTATCAATTAGCTACCCGCGACATGGAAATTCGCGGCGTGGGCAATCTGCTAGGGGTAGAACAGTCAGGGCAAATGGAGGCGATTGGGTTTGAGTTATATATGGAGATGTTGCAGGAGGCGATCGAGGAGATTCAGGGACAAGAAATCCCGCAAGTGGACGATGCGCAAATCGATCTGAAGCTGACTGCTTTTATTCCGACCGATTATATTCCCGATCTCGAACAGAAAATGGATGCGTATCGGGCAGTTGCGCTGGCGAATTCCAAGCGAGAATTGCAACAAATCGCCGCAGATTGGAACGATCGCTATGGCAAGCTGCCTACACCCGTAGAACAGTTGTTGAAAGTGGTCGAACTCAAACAAATTGCCAAGTCGCTGGGCTTTTCTCGCGTCAAACCGGATGGCAGCCAGCACGTCATTTTAGAAACCCCCATGGAAGAACCTGCCTGGAAGTTATTGCAAGAAAAGCTTCCCGAACACTTGCGATCGCGTTTCGTTTACAGTCCGAAAAAGGTGACGGTGAGAGGATTGGGCGTATTGAACCCCCAGCAGCAGTTGGAGAATTTAATTGATTGGTTGGGTAAGATGCTCGATGCTTTACCTGAGGCTAAGGTTGTTTGAATTTCGCGCACGGATAAAACCCGACTAAACGAGAAGCTTTTGCCGCAGGGTTTTTGCCTGTTGCGCGATCGCGTCCCAATCTCTTGTTTCTATAAGTTGTTGGGGAAATAATTGACCGGAAAGACCAACAGCGATCGCGCCTGCTTCGATAAATTGACAAGCATTTTCTATGCTAATCCCTCCGGTGGGAATCAGCGGAATTTCCCGCAAAGGACCTTGTAAACTTTTGATGTAACTGACTCCGCCAACTGCATCGACGGGAAAAACTTTGACGCAGCTAGCACCGGCTTGCCATGCCGCGACAATTTCGGTAGGAGTAAGCGCCCCAGCAACGATGGGAAGATTGAATTCGATCGCCGTTTGAATGAGTGGTAAATTCACGTGAGGGGTGAAACAGAATTGAATGCCGCAGGCGATAGCATCCTTAAGGCGATCGACGGTTAAAATCGTGCCAGTCCCGATGATACAGTTAGGTAATTGCGATCGCAGTTGACCAATTAACTCAGCAGCGCGATCGCTATTCCAAGTAATCTCAATTAAGCGCATTCCTCCTTCAGCAGCGGCTTTCGCCATTGATAAGCCTAGTTGTTTGTCAGCGGAACGAATAATTGCAATCGCTCGATGGTGTTGCAGTAGTTGCAACCAGTCATTTAAACCGCGAGATGACGAATAGGAGTCAGACATACGCTCACTTTAGCGCCAAACAATGCTCATGAACGTTTTTGAACTTTGAATTTTGAATTTTGAACGATTTCGGTCAACTATCGGACTTCCTTGAGCGTCTCTACTTTCTTAGTGAACAGTTCGGTAAATAAACTCAAGACGGTGCGATCTTCTCGGATTTTGATGTTGGCAGTGACGCCCATGCCCGATTGGAGGGGAAGTTCTCTCCCACTAGAGATCAAAACCTGTTTATCTAATTTGATTCTGACGGGGAATCGCTCAAAACGCTCGTTAGGGTTAGTTTCACTAGGCGGCAAGGCATCCGAGCCGACAGAAATCACCTCCCCTTTGATATCCCCAAATTCGCTATACGAGTAAGTGAGCAGTCTGACATCAGCTTTCTGTCCTTTGCGCACGAAACCGATATCTTCATTGGTCACGTTCACTTGAGCAACTAAATAATCATCTGGAACGATTTTGAGTAAAGGTTCGGTTTGGGTTTGCGGCGCGACGTAGCCTGGGCTAGCTTTTAGATCGAATACCGTTCCAGCGACGGGCGCTCGCAATTCTTGATATTTTAGGATGACTTTGGCGCGACTGATTTGACTGTCGAGTTCTGCGATGCGATTTTCATTGTCTACCATTACCTTGGTTAGTTGGCTGTCGATTTCAGCAATGCGCTTTTCGTTTTCTGCCATCTTATCGCGGACTTCTTTACCAGACAGGGCAACCGTATTGTTTAACTCTTCCTTTGCCTGAGCGATATCTAAGCGCAACCGCTTCTCTTCTTCGAGGAGTTTTTCGATTTCAGCCCGACGGGTTTGAACTTGTTGTTGTTGCTTGTTATATTCAATCGTTCCGTCGGATCTTTGCTTAATTAATTCCGCGCGGCGATCGTTAATCGATTGTCGCTGCCTCTCTAATTGAAGTTTGGCTAATGCTCCTTCTGCTAGGAGCGGTTCGACATCGCCAAGAATTTTTTCTTCAATAGCTAAACTTTCTTCCGCTTGTGCGACTGCTTTTTTGTTTCTCGCTTCGATTTCTGCGAGCGTTTTTCGATCGTCGTTTAGCTGTTTTCTAGCATCGGCTAACTGGACTTGATTTTGCGACAGTTGTTTTTGGAGTTGCTCCATCTCTAGTCTCGCTGCCTCGACGCGGGACTTCGATTCGTCGATAGCATTTTGTAGGCGAGCGAGTTGTTCGGCACTGAGTTTGCCTTGCTGCGCCGTCCCGCTCAACTGTGCCTGAAAGAGTTGATTTTCTGACACGAGCGCCGTGCGATTGCGAGCAAGGGCTGCCACTTGTTTGGGCAAGTTAAGTCGAGCGATCGCGCGTTCGACTTCGGACGGATTTAAAGGTCGTTCCATCAAGGTTTGATAAAATTCATTTTCTCGCTGAAGCGACTGACGAATTTTTTGATAGGAGATAAGTTCGGCTGCCGATGCTGTAGAGTCTAGCGTCACCAGAACCTGCCCTTTCTCTACCTTCTGTCCATCTTCTACCAAGACTTCTTGAACGACCCCATCGACGGGAGCTTTAATTTCTTTGACTTTCCCTTCTGGCTTGAGTGAACCTTGAGCGGGAACGACCTGTTCGATCCTGGCAAATGCCGCCCAAATCATTCCAAAAGTCGTTACGCCGATCAGCGACCAAATAATTGCTCGCGACCACCTGGGAGATTGGCGCAGAATAACTGTTTGCTCGAAGGGAAGGGTTAGCGCTTCGGACTTGGATCTGACTGCTAGCGTAGATTTTGCCGAGCCGTTCCCCAAGCCGACGGAAGACACTAACTTTCCTCTAAGCTGTCCGGAAGTCGGTTTTACGATTGCCGCGCTCCCTACTTCTGCTTTCGTTTTGGGAGCTATTTTTTCAAACAGTCCCGGTCCGATATGGACGTAGCCTTTATAGATTGAGCGAATAGCTTCTCTGAGTTCTTTGGCTGGGGTTCCTTTGAGCAAATAGCCTTTAGCTCCCGCATCGAGAGACTCTTTGACGTACTCGTGGTTATCGTAGCTACTGAGAACGAGAACTTTAACCTCGGCAGATTTTTGACAGATTGTTTGCGTGGTCGTTACGCCGTCTACGTCCGGCATTTCCATATCGACGAGAACGACATCGGGTTGTAGCAATTCTACCTGCTCGATCGCCGTCCGACCGTCAGCAGCCGTTCCAACGACTTCTAAATCCGGCTCTGTATCGAGTAGCGCCTTGAGACCTTCTCGAATCATTCTCTGATCGTCTACGACCAGGATGCGAATTTTTCCTTCGCGATCGCCGTTTAGTTGGTTGCCGTTTGCTAAATTCATACTTCCCAATTTATATTTCTTTTTGGTTAGTGGTTAGTGGTTAGTAGGGAAAAAATTGACTAACTGCCAACTACTAACGATTAACTATTATCTAAATTACATTCTGGCTTCTTGTTGTTGATACAAATAGTAATAACGTCCCTTGAGTTTCATTAGTTCTTCATGGGTTCCCTGTTCTACTACCGAGCCAGCGTCCATCATAACGATAACGTCGGAATTTTTAATCGAGCCGAGACGGTGAGTGATAAAAAAGACTGTGCGATCGCGAAAAGCGTCGATGAGATTAATACAGACTTGTTGCTCGGTGGCGTAGTCGAGGGCGCTAGTTGCCTCGTCGAGGACGAGAATGCGAGGCTGTTGCAGCACCGTCCGCGCGATCGCGATCCGCTGTCGCTGTCCGCCAGAGAGCGCCGAACCTCTTTCGCCGACTCTGGTATTGTAACCATTGGGCAAGGTCATGATGAATTCGTGGGCGGCTGCGACTTTAGCGGCTTCGATAATTTCTTCTGTCGTCGCGTCGGGATTGGTCAGGGCAATATTTTCCTGCACCGTTCCATCGAACAGGAGCGTTTCTTGGGGGACAACGCCTATCTGACGGCGTAAGGAGTACAGCTCTACTTTGCTAATGTCGTACCCGTCGATGAGGATACGTCCCGATTCTGGCTCGTAAAGCCTTGAGATTAGTTTGGTTAGGGTACTCTTGCCTGCCCCACTTTGTCCGACGACGCCAACAAAGGTTCCGGGAGGAAAATCTAGATTGACGTTATACAGTTGTAAGGGACCGTGACTCTTGAAGCGGAAGGAGACATTTTCGTATTTGACTGCCCCTTCAATCGAAGGCATGGGAATGTTGGTGCGGTCTTGTTCGGCTTCTTGCGGCGTATCGACGATATCTGCCAGTCTTTCTAAAGAAAGGGCAGTTTCTTGGAAATTCTGCCACAGTTGCGTCAGGCGCAGGATAGGAGAAGTTACGTAGCTGGCGATGATGCGGAAAGCGATCAACTGACCCAAGGTAAGCTGTTGGTCTAGGACTAAAAAAGCCCCAACCCAAAGAACCAGAAGTCCGGAGAGCTTGTTGAGGAAGCTACTGGTCGAACCTGCTAGGGTCGAGGTAATGACGGTTTGGAATCCCGCCGAGACGTAGTTAGCGTATTTTTCTTGCCACTGCCAGCGCGATCGCAGCTCGATATTCTGTGCCTTGACCGTTTGAATGCCAGTCATCACTTCGACGAGATAGGATTGGGTTTGGGCATTGCGTTCTGCTTTGGTTCGCAGTTGTCGGCGAATGATGGGCGAGAAAAAGAGGGTCAGACCGATAAAGAGCGGAATAATCCCCAATGCTACCAGGGTTAGGATCGGGCTGTAGACGATCATCGCTACGATGTAGACGATCGAGAAGATCGCATCCAAGACCACGGTCAAAGCGGTTCCCGTGAGAAACTGCCGAATGTTTTCCAGTTCGTTGACGCGCGTGGAAATTTCCCCGACGGGTCGGCGCTCGAAATAGCGCAAGGGCAAGCGTAGGAGGTGGTCGATAATTTCTGAACCCAAACTCATGTCGATGCGGTTAGTCGTATCGACGAAGAGGTATGTTCGCAGGGTGGTGAGAATGGCTTCAAAGATCGCGATCGCCAAGAGGAACACACCTAAAACCTGTAAAGTATCGACGCTATTTTGGACGATTACCTTGTCGATAATGACCTGAACCATCAGGGGATTGGCTAGTCCGAATAGCTGGACGAAGAAAGAGGCGACAAAGACTTCGATCAGCACTCGGCGGTAGCGCTGCAAGGCGGGGAGAAACCAGCGCAGACCGAAGCGTTCTTGGGGAGTTTCCTTGGTTTTTTGCAGCAGCAGCACTTCCCCTTCTGTGCCCCAACTGTCGAGAAAATCGGCGCTCGGACGGCGCAGGATCCCAATTTCCGGCACGCCAATAATCGCGTGGCGATCGTTAATTTCGTAGATAATCGCTAGGCTATCTTGCCAGCGCACCAGAACGGGAGTTTTGAGATTGGTAACGGCTCTGGCGGGAACCTTCACCAGTTGAGCGTTGAGTCCCATCAACTCCGCGATCGCGCCGCACACGGGCAGCGAGAGGGTATTGCTACGCTGTAGTTGCTCTGTGATAATGCGACGGATGACTTCCTTGCGAAAGGGCATCCCGAAATATTGACTGAGCATTTGGAAGCAGGCAACCCCCACTTCTTGCGGCGTTTTTCCATGGACGTATGGATAGTCTTTCTCTTTAGTGACATCGATGGCTTGCTCGGCGCTGTTATCTGCCTCTAGCAGTTCTGCTTCCGCATAAGGAATATCTCGTACCGACTCTGGAAGCGATTCGACGGATGAAGTAGACGATAGGGAGGAATCTGCTTGAGTTGCCAGTTGCCAGTTTTCCGTTGGTAGTTCGGCAGGCAATCCGATTAGACGCGCTGGCATCGACCCATTTACCTCGATTTTTTGATTGTCAGAGAAATCGAGACGGCTGCCGATAGGACAACTGGCAATATTGCCGCTGCTAACCACCCAGATCCGTTGAGAATCCTGTAGGGGTGGGTGCTCTTTAATCGACGACGTACCCGGAGGAAGGGAGTACACTGCCACATCATTGATTATCTCAGTCGTTAATTGTTTGAGGTCGATCTCTCCGAGCGCTTGCTGCTCTAATTGATAGCCTAGAAGCTCGAAGACTTCAACAAGCGCCGCTCGCTGGTAAAATGCCTCGCCAAATGGGGGATATTGTTCTAGAAGTTGGAGAAACTCGCTGTTTTTAATCGTCAAGCAAACGGCTTCCGTAGAAGAAATGACGGTTTCGCCGGGAATTCCCCTAATTAAGTTAACCCAACCGATTATCGCGCCGGGCTTGAGTAACTTCAAAGTAATGGGGATTTGAGTGCGAGGGTCGTAACCGAGCAAACGCGCTTTGCCTTCATATAAAATTGCGACGTATGGCAGCATTTTTTTTTGCGTCAGCACAATCTGACCCATCCGGTAGCGCCACGGTTCGAATTTTTGCACTAGTTCGGCGATGACTTCGAGGGGCAGTCGGTCAAACGGGGCTACCGAAGAGATAAATTCTTGAAATTCGACAGTTGTATAGCTCATAACTCGATTAGCTTCTCGCGCCCTAACCTTTGGTAACCGATCGCAGATCGTTATTTATATATACCCAGATTGGTTTCAATAATTCACACATGGTAACCAAAAGAGATTTTGTTGAGGGCGAATAGAAACTTTTGCTATTTTAGGTTACTTCGCTCTAACTTTACCGCGAATTGATAAAGAAATGATAAACAAGTTTTCCCTCTTCGGCTAGCGCCTGTTTTCAGTAGCTAGTTTTGCTTTTCAGCTGAGTTTAATGCATCTATGAAAATGCATCCATGAAATAGAGAATTGGCGATCTGTGAAAAGGGAAAATTGACCGATCGCCAATTTCTAAGAAAATTGTGGTAATAAGCAACAATCAAGCAATTTTAGGAAAAATAAAGGAACAATGCTCCTGAAATTGAGCTTTTAGCCATTCGTACCAATCCTCCAACCCTTCACCGGTTAAAGCAGAAACCTGAAAGATACGAATGCGAGGATTCACCTGCCTGGCATATTGTAGGCAACGCTCTACATCAAACTGGACGTATGGGAGCAAGTCAATTTTCGTTAAAATCATGACATCGCTGACACGAAACATATAAGGATATTTAATCGGCTTATCGTCTCCCTCTGTCACCGAGAGAATAGCCACTTTAGCCCGTTCGCCCAAATCAAATAAAGCCGGACAAACGAGATTGCCAACATTTTCGATCGCCACGATCGAGTGGGGGGGAGGGTTGAGTTCGCTATAGCCTTGCTCGACCATTGCTGCATCTAAATGGCAGCCCGTTCCCGTATTGATTTGGACGACTTGACAGCCCGTTTCCTTAATTTTTTGAGCGTCGTTGACCGTTTCTTGATCGCCTTCGATAACGCTGATGGGAATCTGCGCTTTGAGGTCGTTAATCGTGCGGATTAAGAGGGTAGTTTTTCCGGCACCGGGAGAACTTACCAAATTGAGGGCGAGAATATCGCGACCTTTAAACCAGCCTCGATTTTGAGCCGCAATCAGGTCATTTTTTCTGAGGATATCTTGCTCTAGCGAAATCGTCGTCCCGTGCATCCGAGCGTGAATCTGGGGAGAGTCAACAGAGGAGTGGGAATGAGAATGAGTGATTACCGTGCCATCTGGAAGCGTATGAGTATGATAGTGTTCGCCTTCTTTCATCTGTTGCCTAACAGTTTCACCCGTTTGAGAATTGGTAATCTTGATGGAATCGTCGCCAGAACAACCGCAAGTTACGCACATACCTCTTTTACCTCCATTTCTTTGATTTTTAATTCCGTGCCCCGAACAATTTCTAGATCGGCGCTGCCGCAGTGATCGCAAATGCCAAAGGGTTCGTTAAGGGCAACCTCTGTCCCGCACTGACGGCATTTTCCCAAACCTGGAATTTCCAGGATTTCTAAGGTCGATCCTTCTAAAACCGTGCCTCGGCAGCAGACATCAAAGCAGAAGCGAATGGCATCGGGCATCACTGCGGAGAGTTGGCCGATTTCTAAGGTTACTCGTTTGACGGGAAAGCCTTGGGCGTGTTCGGTAGCGATCTCAACGATATTTTGAGTGATTCCGAGTTCGTGCATTTCGGGGGCGATGTATGGGGTTGTACTCACTATCTATTGCAGCTCTAGAATTTTTTTATCTGAGGTTTTGTCTAGAAATTCTTAAGGTTACTTGCTTGCGGATCGTTGAATTCTAAAACGACTGGTTCGTTGAGTACGGGAAAAGCGACGGAATTGGCGATGAAGCATTCTTGATGGGCTTGATGGTGCGCTGCGATCGCACTTTGTAAATCGTCGCCAGCTTTGATAATGACTTTCGGGTGCAATACGACTTCGATAAATTTCATCTTGCCGTCTTTGTATGCCATCTTTCCTACTGCTTCGTCGGAGTAATCAATTACTCGAATGCGATTACGGACGCAGATCGCCAGGTAGCTCAACATATGACAGGCAGATAGGGCAATAACCACTAAATCTTCTGGATTGTGTAGATGGCGATCGCCCCTAAAGGTTGGATCTGCCGACCCGACAAAAAGAGGTTTCCCTTCTATGCTAGCGGTATACTCGCGAGAATAGGACTGGTAAGAAGATGTAGTTCCTTGACTCGCTCCCGTCCAAACCGTTGAGACGCGATAAATATGTTCTTTGGGCACGATATCCTTTCGTAAACCAATATCATTATTCAAGAGCATTCAAGAGCAGCTAACAAACTCTTCAACATCAAATAAGAAGAAGTCGCCCCCGGATCTTGATGACCGATGCTGCGTTCCCCCAAATAGCTAGCCCGACCTTTCTTTGCCAGCATCGGTATCGTGTCTTTCATGCCTTGCTCGGCGGCGACTACTGCCTGTTGCATCGCTTGGCGCATATCTTTATTCTCTGCCGCTGCTGTCTGGAAAGCCGTCACCGCAGGAGAGAGGGCATCGACCATCGTCTTGTCGCCCAGTTGTGCCTTGCCGCGATCGAGTACGCCATTTAATCCTGCTTGCAGAAGTTTGAGCATATCCTCTACAGTCAGTTCTTGTTTGCCAGCGACTGCCGCACTCGATCGCAAAAATAGCGTCCCATACAGGGGACCGCTAGCACCGCCGACAGTTGAAATTAGCGTCATGCTTACCAGCTTCAAAATACTGCCAATATCCTTGTCAGCAAAGCTTGGCAGTTGACTCGCTACCTTTTTAAAGCCGCGATCCATATTAATGCCATGGTCGGCATCGCCGACCGCAGCATCCAGTTCTGTCAAATAGTCTTTATTTTCTTCTATAACGGCAGTAAATATCCGCAACCACTGTATTACTTGGTCTTTAGTCATTTTTTAGTTGATAGTTGTTAGTAGTTATATTAACCATTAACCACTAACCCCAACTAGATTCCCCATCGCATACTGGGCGTTTTTACGGGTGCATCCCATAACCGAATCATCTCGTCATCTAACTTTAGCAGGGTAATCGAGCAACCTTGCATTTCTAGAGAAGTCATGTAAGAACCGATGAGGTTACGTGCGATTTGCAGTCCGTGTTTTTGGCAGATTTGGGCAAGTTTGCGGTAGACCAGATACAGTTCGGAAAGGGGAGTACCGCCCATGCCGTTGACAAAAGCTAACACGCGATCGCCTTTTTCCAAGGATGTATCTGTCAACGCTATCTCCACCCATTCGCCTTTGTCTTCATCCCATTCGCGTACCGTGCGGCTGTAGGCTGAATCCTCAATAATCGACAGTGCTAACATCTCAGTAATCTCATCGGCTGACTTGAGTGCCATGCGTTCTCGTCCCGGTTCGCCATGAATGCCGATTCCGATTTCCATTTCATTTTCGCCCAGTTCAAAGGTTGGGGTTCCTTTGGCGGGAACGGTACAAGAAGTCAGTGCCATACCCATGCTGCGTCCATTCAGGTTAACTCGTCGGCACAAATCCGCTATTTGCCGCAGATCGTAGCCCTCTTCAGCAGCCGCACCGCAAATTTTTTCTGCCAGTACCGTCGTCCCTACGCCCCTGCGTCCTTGGGTATAGAGGCTATCTTTGACGGCTACATCGTCATCGATTAAAATATTCAACGTGCGGATACCCTCTGCACGGGCTAATTCCGTTGCCATCTCGAAATTCATCACGTCGCCGCTGTAATTCTTGACGATGTAGAGGATGCCAGCCCCACCATTTACCCATTTGGCTGCCTCTAGCATTTGGTCGGGTGTTGGCGAGGTGAAAATTTCTCCGGGACAAGCGGCATCGAGCATACCCTTGCCAACGAAGCCAGCGTGCATCGGTTCGTGTCCGCTGCCGCCACCGGAAACGATCGCGACTTTTCCCTGCACGGGGGCATCGACTCGATAGACGAAGGTGGGATCGAAGTTTACTCGAACTAATTCGGGATGAGCAGCTGCCAGTCCCTCCAAACTTTCGCTGACGAAGTCTTCCGGCTTATCGATCAGTTTTTTCATGGTTTCAGCGCTCCTTGCGGATTAGCTCTTAAAACCAAGGATAACTTGAATTTACAAAACCCTCGCTCGTTTCATCGGCGTGGCAAAGAGGTCTTGAAAAGCCGATTGACGCTGTTCTAGAGGTTCTTGGGCTAAATTCCACAAACTTTCGTAGAAAAAGAACGAAACGCCAGCAAATCCCTGCTTGCGGACGGTTGCTACCTGCGTCTTAATTTGTTCGATCGGCACGAGACGACCTTTTAATCCAGACAAAACTCCAATTCCGAAGGGAATATGTTCTTTGGCGGTTCTTACTTCCGCTTGAGATAATTCCCTCAAGAAAGCTTTCATATCGTCGCGATAAACTTGCAGGACTATTTCTTCAACTAACCCCATTCTTTCCCATTTCTGCCAGTCTGCCAGATAGCAGTTTAAGGAAAACGCTTGTGGATTGGGAGAAACAGAAACAATCGCATCGGGATTGCTGTCTTTAATCGCGGCAAACAACTGTTTCATGTAGTCTGTAACTTTATTTGCCCGCCAGCGCGTCCATTCTGTCCATTCTCGATTGTTAGCGACGCAATTATTCACGGTTTTGATGTTAGCTGGCGGTTTGGGCGGTAATTTGCCGTTATGCTCTTGTTGATAGAGTTTGATAGTGTAATCATCATACCCGAAGTCGTAAGGAAAACCGAAATGGTCGTCTACTTGGATGCCATCGACATCATATTTACTCACGATTTCAACGACGAGATCGGTAATGAATTGCTGGACATCGGGACGAAAAGGATTGAGCCACACTCGTTTGTGAATGTTTCCTTCTAGCCAAACCGTGCTGCCGTCGAGACGTTTGGTCAGCCATTCGGGATGGCGTTTGGCTAATTGCGAGTCGGCAGGTGCCATAAAACCGAACTCAAACCAGGGAATGACTGCCATCCCTTTGTCTCGTCCTCGTTCGATAGTTTCTGCCAGGATATCTCTTCCTTGGAGTCCTTGGGCGGGATCGAGGGAAAGTCCGATAACTGCTTCGGCGACTGCGCTGGGATAGAGCGTATGACCCCAGTTCCAAATCGTGGGATAGAGAGTATTAAAGTTTAATTGAGAAAGGGTATCGATCGCATCGGCAAGCCTTTGTCGCTCGAAGAGAACGTCGCTGTCGATGTTGGTCAGCCAAACGCCTCGGATTTCAGCGGGTTCGTTGTAAGGATTTTGCGATCGCGCTGGCAAAGCAAGCCAAGCAAGGGTAAAACCGAAGATAAGTAGAAAAATCAACCAAGCTTGGCGACCAAACCGACGGTTCAACTCAACCAGTCCGTCCGCACAGACAGTCAGGATTTTGTAGAGGTACTGTTTCATCTCTAGTGAAGATCGAGTCAGACACTAGCTTATCCGACAGGGCGATCGCTATCTTCAAAAACTAGATATAGAAAAAACTTATCTCCGTAGACGGTTTAAAAATCGAGAGAGTTCCATACTAATCTATAAAATTGAGAGATATTAGAATCCACAAGATGAACCAAGAAAAAGTGATTTGTACAACTGACTGGGTTACCGTTAAAAAAACAGCGAGAGGTTTTTATTACTTAGAAAGAAAAGGAAGGGACTCGGTTGCCGTCTTCCTAGTCAGAAAAAATCGCTTAAAAGAGTACGAGGTTCTGATTAGACAGCAACCACTTTGTATCGATAATTCAGAGGTCGATGGAAAACTTAAACTCTATCCTTGCCCTATTACTGGAGGCATTGATGGAGAGGAAACGCCCCTAGAAGCAGCGATAAGAGAAGTCAAAGAAGAATCGGGGTTTTCAGTTTGCGTTTTGCCTTTGGGTCAATATATCGTCGGAACGCAAACCAATGAAATTTGTTATTTATATTATGCCGATGTCACTGGACTAGAACCGGAAGTCGCAACTCAGGATGGCAGCTATTTTGAATCGATTAGCAAAAATGAGTGGCATCCATTTGAGTATTTAAGTCAATGCGATTATTCAGCTTGTCAGATTGGGTATTTTAAATTAAAAGCAATTCTTTTTAAGATTAAAACGTAGGAGGGTGGGTTGCCAAGTCCCCCTCCATCATAACCAGATTTGAAATTAATATTGGCTGCCTGCTAAGCTAGTATCGATTTTATTGGGGGCAATCATCCCAAAGTAAAGGGCAGCGATCGCGTTTAGTGCGTTGAACTTCAGATCTGGCACCATTCTCAACAACCGCTCTTTTAATTCATTTCCTAGCTGATACAAAAAGTTTTCTCAACAAGTACCTCTTTTAACCGATTGGTATTATCCGCCAATAAATTCCTGTACGGTCTTTTTAAGGCAAAAAAATAAAACCCCATTCCTACCTCGGTAAGGCTTATTCTTTACCTTAGCTAGAAATCTTTCTTTAGGTGGAACTTGAATTGCCGCTCAAAGGCTAAAATCATCTCAAATTCGATTAAAGAATCAGCATAGATCGTGCGAACGTCCCGATCGCGAGTAAAATGCTCTCCCTAGATATTGTAGTTTTTCAAGCGGATTTGATATCATAAGGTACGCAATCAAAATCTCAAAAGGAGTTGCCATGACCCCATTTTAATGCCAATCTTGGCAACATTTGTTCATCTCTTGTTTGTGCAATGACAACCTGAAGATGAGTAGATAAAAATCGTTTTTTATCTTCTCATTGTTGAATAAAATTGCCCAATTAGATTGGTATAATTTTTATCTTTCAGTCGAACCGAAGTCTAGTTGGCTTCCAAGTCGTTAAAAGAACCAAGTAAAAACGATTAAAGGAGTTTATATGCGAATTGCTCAAGTAGCTCCCCTGTGGGAGAGAGTACCTCCGCAAGGCTATGGTGGGATAGAACTCGTAGTCGGTCATCTGACTGACGAATTGGTCAATCGCGGTTATGAGGTAACCCTTTTTGCGTCTGGAGATTCCGAAACTTTAGCCGAACTGAAAGCCACTGTCCCTCGCGCACTCCGTCTCGATCCGTCAATCAAAGAACCCGCCGCCTACGAGTTACTTCAGCTAACTCAAGTGACCGACATGGCAAATGAGTTTGACCTAATTCATTTCCATACGGGGATAACCCCATTGCCCTTTGTCCCCATGCTAAAAACATCGGTGGTTCATACACTGCATGGATGCTTCACATCGGATAATCACAAAATCTTCGATCGCTACCGCGACCAACCTTATATTAGTATTAGCAATGCTCAGCGTCGAGGAGCGCCTCAGCTTAATTACCTCAGTACAGTATATAACGGGATTAGAATAGAAGATTATCCGTTTCAAGAGCAACCAGAAAATCCTCCCTACTTAGCCTTTTTAGGGAGAATGTCTCCAGAAAAAGGACCGCAACACGCGATCGCGATCGCCCGTGCGGCGGGCATACCATTGAAAATGGGGGGAAAAGTAGATAAAGTCGATCGCGACTTCTTTGAGGCAGAAATCGTTCCTCATATCGATAGCAAAAATATAGAGTATTTGGGCGAACTCGATCTGTCAGAGAAATGGCAACTCTTTGCTAATGCAAGTGTTACCCTATTTCCGATTACTTGGTCCGAACCCTTCGGTTTAGTCACGATTGAATCGATGTGTACCGGAACCCCAGTAGTTGCCATGAATTTGGGTTCGGTTCCTGAAGTCATTGCCCATCAGGAAACGGGTTGGGTTTGTTCTAGTCTAGAGGAGATGATTGCAGCCGTTCCCAAAGCAATGGAACTCGATCGCCGAAAATGTCGCGAATATGTAGAGCAACGCTTCAGTATTATCAAAATGGTGGATGATTACGAAGCAGCTTACAAACGAGCTATCCAAGAAAAACTATCGCTTAACGGCAAAATTTCTAACTCGGTACTGACAAACGGAGTCATTTCCTAGAATAGCGTTCGCTGTCGTTCGGAAGCAATAGACACCAAATGATTCCGAACGATGCGTTCCAAGTCGTAGAGATATGCGATTACTGGACTAGGAGCAACCGCCACACTCAGGAATATCCAAGACATCATCGCTAAACGCGATCGCACAGGTAACGTCACTGTCAATATCGGGCAAATTTTCCTCTATTGTCAACTGACTGCCACCCGTGCTGGCTAAAGGTTTTGTAGGAATCACTTGACTTTTTGGCAATATTGCCCCATTTTTTAGATGGTCGTACATCCTGTCGAGAGCTTTTCCTAGATAATAATGCAAAGGAATTTGCGTATCGATGTCAAATGCCTGATTGAGCGCATCTAAGTGATGGGCGTGAAGGACTTCAATGTAGGCTAGCTGACTGTTTTCGCCCTCGATTTTTTGGTTTAAGCCATAGTAGGAGCGAGAAGTAAAATTGACGTGAAGCAGCGCATCATCGCGACCGTGTATGATAATTGTCGGTTTCCCTTGTAAATTCCCGCTGGCTAAAATTTCCTCAATGCCTGCTTGAATGCGATCGCAATAGTTAGCTGCCTCGCCGCGGAGAGAAATGCCCGTATCTGCCGTTACTCCAGTCGTGCCAGTCGCTAATTGTCGCAAGCATAAAGCTCCCTGGAGATAGTCATCCAGATTATTATTGGCATCGACGCTATAGCGAAAATTCACTCCTGCACCCTTATTGCCAAAATTGTTAATTAAATTTGTTCTGGCGCTAGGGGGAATGCCGTTGCTGGAGGAAAAATCGTTGGCTAAATCTGTGTTGGGTTTAGCGCTGGGAGGATTGCTACCATCGCTATAAGCATAGCTGTAGCCGCAGAGATTATCTACCACGCTAAAGCGTCCGTAAGCGTTCGCATAGAAGGGCGCGATCGCAGCGTAGACAAAAGCCGCATTGTATAGGTGGGCGATAATATTAGTGTTTTCTAGAGTGCCAAAGTCATTCAACAGTTTTTGGGATTCGGTAATTTGTTCCTCTAGGGTATTGCCCTGCAACCAACCGGCTTCGCGCAAGGCGGTACAGCGTCCCGGCGCTCCTGCCAAAAATCCGCCGTTTTCTGCGGGATCCCAACCAAAAGCAATCTCCGTGCCAGCACTCGCACAAGGTTGGTAGATATTGTAATAAGTAATGCTCTCAAATAGCGGCTTGCCGTGTACGCTATTGGGATAGATTTTATTTCCTTGCTTGATGCTAAACCCTTGTTCGTCTGGCAGTTGGCGCGGATTGATATTGGGTTCGGATACGACTACTCCATTAATTAACCCCCGTTTATCTTGTTCGGCAGCCCGCAAGGAAGCGGCTCCGCCATTGGAGATACCAGACGCGATGACGATAGTATTTTCTGGGGTAATCGTTCTTAAAACTTCCGAGCCGGAGACTAACCCAAAATTTTCTGCTATATTGAGGATATAATAGGCGAATTCTATGGCATTTAGGACATCTCTGCCCCAATTGGCTTCGGGATTGTGTTGGGAGTGAGCGTGCTTGTAGGCAAGGCGAAAGGGATAGCTAGCATTGTAAGTTGCCAAATCCATTTCTGCCGTGCCTTGGGCGATAAAATTAGCATTGGTGCCAACTTCAGCGACAGTGCCGCGCGTACCATCAATGCGATTGACTGTATCGGTATTTAAATCGTGTACGCCAATGCCCGTACCTTTATCGGTATAGACGACGGCACAGCGATTTTTTAAGCCCCATTCTCCGACGGCGATCGCGCCATATACGCCGCGAGAACCAGGGGATGGAGCGACGAGAATGCAAGGATTGGCGCGATCGAAATTATCGGGAATCTGAACCATCATCGTGACATTTTTTTGCCCGCTGCCATCATCGGCGTAAGCGATATATTCTTTTCCTGCTACTTTGCCATCGCTGCTTGGAGTGGAAAAGCGAGCGGGGACTGCGGGACCGTATAATGTGCCATAACCGGCTTTAGGGCGCAAATCCACCAGCGCTTTGTATTGATTAATAATCGTTGCTCGGCGAATTTCTGTTGGCGTAGGATGTTCGGGATCGGCTGCCGTTGGCGGCGCATCGATTAAACCGTCTTGTCCTACGCCTGCGGTTAGCAAGTCGTCGCTCAAGCCGTCGTAGTAGTGCATTGTAATGTTACTACTAATGAAAGAAGGCAATATGTTTATTCGATCTGCTGTTGCCATAACCGCTCCTAAGAAAACTTTCAGCGATCGCGCGGATTCGATCTCAAAGCTGCAAGCACAATTGCCGGAAATGATCGCCTCGATGCTCGAAACTCTGATATTGGTCAAAACTAGCACAAGCCGGAGACAATAACACCACCTTCGCGCCTTTTTGTTTGGCGAGTTCTAACCCTCGTTTTACCGCATTCTCCATGGTTTCAACAAGCTCGTAGGATGCGTAACCCGACGCTTGCAGCTGCCTAGCAAAAGCTGGTGCGGCATCGCCAATTAATAACACTGCCGCAGCGCGATCGCGAATTGCATTTATCCATCCCGCATCGTCGCCTTCTTTAGCTTCTCCCCCAGCAATTAAGATAGCGGGAGACTTGACTGAAGATAAACCCACTTCTGCTGCATCGTAGTTAGTGGCTTTGCTATCGTTGATAAAGTCTATTCCCGCTATATTACATATATACTCCAAGCGATGGGGAACGCCAGGAAAGGTAGCAATCGCTTCCGCGATCGCGCCTTTCTCGATTCCGGCTAACCGCGCCGCTGCCACTGCCATCAGCAAGTTTTGCAGATTGTGCGATCCCGCCATTTTAAATAAGTGTACGGGCATAATTAATTCCCCAAAAGCCGTTACCCAACTGTCTTCGAGATAGACTCCCTTCGCCGGTTCGCACAATAGTTTACTTTTGCCGCGAACGCTCGTCCAATAAACATTCTGCCACTGGGTCAACCCTGCGCTTCTTAAGTAAGGATCGTCTCCATTAAAGACTTGATAGTCGCAGCGTTTCAGCAGAGAAGCTTTGATATCGTAATAATTTTCTAGAGTTTTGTGGCGGCTGAGATGATCGGGAGTAAAAGTCGTCCAAACGCCAATTTTGGGGGCAAGTTCACAAGAAGACTCGATCTGATAGCTACTGATTTCAGCAACGATCCAATCGTAGGAATTTTGGATTGTCGTTTGAGCATCTTGTAATGCTAACTCGCAGGCAGCATAGCCAATGTTGCCGCAGGCAGGCGCATTCAATCCCGCCGTTTTAAAGATGGCAGCAATCAAAGACGTTGTGGTCGTTTTACCATTGGTGCCCGTAATTCCCAGCCAAGGAGAAGACTTAAGATAGCGCCAAGCGAGTTCGATTTCTCCAATCGTGTCAATGCTTTTTTCTCTAGCCTCGACTAAGATGGGAATGTCCCAAGGAACGCCAGGACTGACAACAATTAGATTGGGCAAGTCGGTTGGGTTGAGAGTAAATGTATGGCCGAGTTTTACGGTAATCCCTTCTATTGCTAGATCTTGCTGAGTTTGTCGTAGAGATTCGCTATCAGCGCGATCGCCTAGAATTACTTGCCAACCTTCTTGTTTGAGTAACTTTGCAGCAGCAACTCCCGATCTTCCAAGTCCAATTACGTAAGCTTTGGGCATATATTCAATCTATTACGAGCACCCTTTATAGTACCTTCAATCTGGTTTTTGCTTATAGACGTTCGATCGCAAAATTGTTTCCTTTTGTATGGGACTTAGCGATTATCGGTACCTAATTTCTTCTCTAACTTTCTGCTAGCAAGAGACATCGAATAACAACAAACCCAATAAATTGCGGCAATGAAAAGATACATTTCCCCGTAGCGTCCTAGATATTTGGGATTGGCAAGAATCGATTGCGAGACTCCCAACAGATCGACTAGACCGACAATTGCCAATAGAGAAGTATCTTTAAACAAGCTAATAAACTGTCCCACAATGGTAGGAATAACGGCTTTGAGTGCCTGGGGAAGTACGATTAAACCCAAAACCAATGGAGTATTCAATCCTAGTGCTTTGGCAGCTTCGACTTGACCGCGAGGAATGGATTGCAACCCACCGCGCACGTTTTCTGCGAGATAGGCAGCAGCGAATATGGTAAATCCTGCGATCGCTCTCATAACGCGCTCCAGTCGAACGTTGGCAGGTAATACTAAAGGTAGCATCACCTGCGCGACGAACAAAATGCCAATGAGGGGCAAGCCTCGAATTAGTTCTATGTAAGCGATCGACAGCCAACGAATCGCGGGTAAGGAACTTTGTCTCCCCAATGCCAGCAACACGCCAAAGGGAAAAGACAGGAAAATACTAGCGATCGCGACGAATAGCGTCAGAATCAGCCCGCTTTCATCGATTTTGACTTTTCTGAGAAGAAGCCCTCCTTCGAGCAACCAAAGCAGCACGAAGAAAGCAAGCAGCCAAATGAGCGGCAACCAATTAGCTAAACTAGGAATTCGTTTTCCAACTTGCCGTCCTATCAATGCTCCAAAGATTAGGATCGACAACATTCCCAACAGCAGAAGGCTAGGTTGAATTCCCGCAGGTAAGGCAATAGCAACGCAGATTGCTCCCAAAATTCCGAAAATCATTAGCGTCGTCCGGTTAAATAAAACTCCCGTCCTCGTCAAAATTCCCCAGGACAAACCGCCCAAGGTCATAATGATTGCTAAAGTTGTCCAAGCACGCCATAGTAGTTCGGCTGGATATAGTCCGACAAAAAAGAGCCGCAAGTTAGCACCAATGACTCCCCATTGAGCTTGAGTAAATGCCCAGCCAATCAGTCCCGATCCCAGCCAGTAGAGAAATAGTAGGCTGAAAATCGTTAGAAGACCGTTATGCCAAGTGCTAAAGAGATTTTGCTTAACCCAAGTTAGTGGTGTAGATTGACCGTTTGACCCTGAATTTATCATTGCTTATCGCTTATCTCGAAGATTTTACTGAAATGGAGGCTGTTTGTCTGAAAAACATCTATTTTGTCGCGATCGATTTTTGAGCGATCCCGATTGGCGTTCAATCTCTCTAGGGGGTTAGCGGTTTTTTTAAATCCTACTGCAATAGCGATCGCACGCGAATAGAGATAAGCTAATGTAAAGTAAACCTGTAGCGATTAATGAAAAGTAGGTTATGATTCTGCCAGGCGCAACCGTTCGCGTTATCAATCCCGACGATACTTACTACCTGTTTGAAGGACTGGTACAAAGAGTTGGCGACGGTCAAGTCGCAGTACTGTTTGAAGGCGGCAACTGGGATAAATTAGTGACCTTCAACCTGTCAGAATTAGAAGAGGTCGAGCTAACGGCGGGTAAGAAGAAATAGTCATTGGTCAGCGATTGGTTAACGGGATGTGCAAACGACCCCGACCGCCAATCGCCACTAATACCATTGCTAAAAAAGAGCGCTACTGATTGCGAATTGTCAACCGCCGCGCAGGTCGTTATACCGAGCAGCGGCGAATTGCAAATTGCAAATTGCAAATTGGTATAATATGCGGCTCCTCCCTCAATTTTCTGCTGACAATCGCCATCCCAACCATATTGCCGAGGTGATAGAAACGGCAACGACGGGATTTTTGGCTCAATGTTTAGAACCAGAAGATTTAAACTTTCCTGCGATGCCGCCCTTTGGAAGTTGGGTTAAGGCGCACGACGAAGAATCGGGCAACAAAATTGTTGGGGTTGTCACCTACGTTACCACTTCTCCCATTGATTCGGTGCATCGAGCAGTGGCTTTGGGATTATCTTTGGCGGAGTTGCGAGAACAACAACCGCAGATTTTTGCCATGCTCAAAACGGAGTTTCGCGTGGCGATTCTGGGATTTGAAGCCCCTCCTTTGGCTGTCAACGGTCATAGTTACAGTCGCGGACAAATTTATCAATACTTACCCCCTCGTCCTCCCCAAATCCATCAAGCCGTCTATCGTTGCGATCCCCCAGAAATCGTTTACTTTAGCGAAGAATTAGATTTTTTAAGAATTTTACTGCAAGTTAGCGACGTACCCGCAGAAGCTTTAGTGGCGGCAGCGATTCGGGAAATTTATCAGTTGCGCAATTGCGATCGCGAGTGGCTAGTCAAAGTTGGGAGAAGCCTAAATGTCTTGTTAAAAGATGACTACGATCGCCTGCGATACATTTTCAGTCAAATCAGATTAGCTTAACTAGGATTCCAGCTCGTTCCTATCCGACTTAAGGCTGGCTTCCAATTGCTGGAGCTGTTTCTCACGAAGTTCGAGTTGTTCTTTTTCTTGTTTGAGACTGGCTTCTAGCTCTTGAATTTGTTCTCGTTGAGTTTCTACTTCTAGATAGCGGCGGGTTAACTCCAAACTTTGTGCTGTTATTTCCTGCCGCCACTGCTCGATTCGGGCTTGTTCTTGTCGAACGAATTCGGGAGTAATCGAACTACAGCTCATATACTGTTGAATCAGACCCACTATCCAATCTTTGGCATTTTTTAGCTCGATAATTTGCCCGCGTTCGTCGAGTTCGACTAAAACTAACAAACCTTCGCTGAGGGAATTTTCTCCACCAATAGGTATAATTTCTGCGCTACTTATCCCCCAAATACTATCGGATTTTTGGTAAGCAAGTAACTGAAGTTCTATTGTGCCAGAAGCTAGATTTTTGGTGACTTGGGCTAGGTATAACATAACCTATCGGTCAGGGGCAGGAGTCATGATGAGACATAACACGTTACGTCTACGTAATTGGAGAATAGCGGACAACTGACAAGATAAGACATTAAAGTTCTTTTAGATGTTGCAAGCGATCGCGCAGAATTTCAGCTTGTTTTTGAGCCTCTGCTAGAGACCCTCTTGCTCCTTGGACGACATCCGCAGGAGCGTTATTGACAAAGCCCGGATTATTCAAACGCGCCGTTAGCGATTTTATCTCTCCCTCCACTTTACTTAAATTTTTCTCCAGTTTGGAGATGAGAGCGTCAATGTCTACGATTCCAGACAGAGGAATTAATGCCTGGATAGTTCCGACAACGCCCGCAATGACTTGTCCCGTATCTTCTTCCAGGACAGGTACGATGGTTAATCGATCGACTTTGGCTAGATCTTGAATATAGGTTCGACCAGCTTCTAGGGTAGAACGTTCCTCATTGCTTTCGCTCTGAAGAATGACTGGAACTTTCACCCCCGGCTTAATTTCTGCTTCAGCCCGCAGATAGCGAATGGTGCGAATCGTACCGATAAGTAGTTCAAAGGATTGTTCTAATTCCCTGTCGATCGCGCTTGCATCGACTTCTGGGTAAGCTTGTAGGGCAAGCACTTCATCGGTTGACTGCGTCAGGGTGTGCCAGATTTCCTCGGTAATATGAGGCATGAAGGGATGCAGAAGTTTGAGGATTCCTTCGAGGACGTAGGCTAGAGTCTGTTGGGCGACGAGGCGAGATTCGGCTTGCGCGTCTTTTCTTAAACGAGATTTGACCAGTTCGATATACCAGTCGCAGAAGTCTCCCCAGATAAACTCATAGAGTCCCTTCGCCGCTTCTCCGAGTCCGTAGGTTTCGATGTAATCTCTGGTTTGCCGGACGACTTGATTAAAGCGCGAGAGAATCCAGCGATCGCACCATTCCAGTGCCTCCGTTGTGGGTTGTCCTAGCTGTTGGGGCGTTTGCCCGTCCAGATTCATCATCACAAAGCGGGAGGCGTTCCAGAGTTTGTTGGCAAAGTTGCGCGAGGCTTCTACCGACTCCGACATCGGTGACGCTTTTGTCAACTCTGATAACTTTGCCAACTCCGATAACATCGATCCGAGTTCTGATTCTGACTTGTTCGGGAAAACTTTTTTTTGCAAATCCGAGATTGCTTCAGAGCGCGATTTATTTGGCGACGTTTCTATAAACCGCTCGATAACTTTTAGCTCGTACAGTTTGCGATTCAACTGCAAGCTAATATCTTGACCTGCGCCTGCTACTTCCTTAATTAAGGTATAGCGCAGTGCATCAGTACCGTATTCATCGATCAAAATTAAGGGATCGATGCCGTTATTGGCTGATTTAGACATTTTCTTGCCATTTTCGTCCCTTACCAAGCCGTGGATATAAACGTCTTTAAACGGCATCTGACCGGTGAAATGTCCTGCCATCATCGTCATGCGAGCAACCCAGAAGAAGATAATGTCAAACCCGGTGACTAAAACGCTTGTTGGATAATAGGTTTTGAGATCGGTTGTTTCTTGGGGCCATCCCATCGTCGAGAAGGGCCACAAACCCGACGAAAACCAAGTATCGAGAACGTCGGGGTCTTGTTCTAGCCGAATCTCGTCCCCGTATTGCCGTTTGGCTTTTTCCCATGCTTCTTCTTCGCTGTAGGCAACCACGAAGGGGGTATCCTCTGCAATTTCTCCGTTGGTTTCACTGACGACGTACCAAGCTGGAATTTGATGACCCCACCACAACTGACGAGAGATGCACCAGTCTTTGATTTTAACTAGCCAATCCCTGTAAACTTTCGTCCAGCGATCGGGCACGAATCGCGGCGAGTTTTCTTCGTCGAGACAGGTCAAAGCTTTTTTGGCCAAGGGTTCTATCTTGACAAACCACTGGGTTGATAGTAGAGGTTCGACGGGCACTTTTCCGCGATCGCTATAGGGAACTGCGTGGCGATAGGGTTCCACTTTCACCAGGAAACCATCTTCCTCTAGTTGCTTAACCACATTTTGGCGGGCGACAAAGCGATCCTCTCCGGCAAACGGACCCGCATTTTCATTGAGGGTGCCGTCTTTGTTCATGATGTTGATAAACGGCAGTTGATGGCGCTTGCCCATCTCGAAGTCATTGGGATCGTGGGCGGGCGTTACCTTCACGCAACCCGTTCCGAATTCAGGATCGACCAATTCGTCGGCAATAATAGGAATTTCCCGCCCCATAATTGGCAGCGTCAAGGTTTTGCCGATAATGGACTTGTAGCGATCGTCGTTGGGGTTCACTGCTACTGCCGTATCGCCCAACATGGTTTCGGGGCGAGTAGTTGCCACTTCAACATAACCCGTCCCATCGGTTAGGGGATAGCGAAAATGCCACAGATTCCCGTCTACTTCTTTGCTTTCGACCTCTAGGTCGGATACTGCCGACTGAGATTCCGGGCACCAATTCACTAAATAATTGCCTCGATAAATGAGTCCTTCTTCGTAGAGTTGGATAAAAGCTCGCTTTACTGCGCGGGATAGACTTTCATCTAGGGTAAATCTTTCTCGCGACCAATCTGCTGAGAGTCCCAAGCGTTTGAGTTGGTTGACAATCGTGCCGCCAGATTCTTTTTTCCACTGCCAAGCTCGCTCTAAGAACTTTTCCCGTCCTATATCGTAGCGAGTTTTCCCCTCTTGCTTTAGCTCCTTTTCTAGGAGCGTCTGCACGGCAATGCTAGCGTGATCGGTTCCTGGTAGGCAAAGCGTGTTGTAACCGCACATGCGATGATAGCGCACCAAGACATCCATTAACGCTGTATTGAAAGCATGCCCCATATGCAAGCTTCCCGTTACGTTTGGTGGCGGGATAACGATACAATAGGGATTACCACCGCGATCGGGGTTGGCTTGAAAAACTTGTTTGTTTTCCCAGTACTGCTGCCACTTGGCTTCTGTTGCTTTCGGGTCATACTGGGTTGGCAGGATTGGTAAAGTTGCGGTCATCGAAAAAATGCGAACCAGGCTTTATAGTTTTTGACAGATATTAAAAATTGTTTCACCTATCCAGTTTACTACTTTTCTTTCAATCCCCGATCGCGATTGAAGATGATTTTCTCTATAGTAGAGTTAAATAATCATCGAACGCTAATTTAAGAGCTAGCGATCGAAGCATAACAAAACATAACTCGATGGTTTTAGTCTCCTAATAGATTTTCTGTGAATCCATCCTTAGGATTAAATATGTTTTTATCAATCTGAAGTCAAAATAGTTGATAATTTTCGGCAACCTTTAAATCCCCAGTAGCCTCTTTAAAGCCGCTTTATCCACTTAATCTGTAGTGCTTCAATTTTTAAATTCTCTCGCCTTCTTCCTTAAGATTCTGTTCCGGTTCGTTAGTGTAATGAAACTTGACAAAACTATCAAAAGCATACCAAGCCAAAACATACCAAGGGATAATTTCGAGTTGCCATCCCTTGGCGAGCAACTGCCGCAGCGCTAGGGCACTAAAACCGAGGGGGACGAGAAACCGCAGATCGACAGCTCCATTAGTAAGCTCTTTAACGCGCTGGTCGAGATCGCTAACAACGCTCGTTACTTGTGCCGCTGCTGCTGATTTTCCGCTAGGAATAGCCGCTTCTTCGCCAGTGATATCGAGGATAATAATACCCAAATCTCGCAAAATAGCACGGATATCTTCAAAAGTGCTGTATTCTTTGGCGTGGTATACAGTGATGCTGCCGCTGTCAACGTTACTTCTGACTCGATAAATCTCAAGACGCTGTTTCAATGCGTCGGTAATTGGTTCTATGTGGCGTTTTTGACGGTGCGGATGAGAGACTCGAAAGCGAACTCGCCCCGGACTCTGACTGATTATCTGGGCGCGAACGGGGGATAGTTTGGTTGTAGGCACTGCTTGAGTTAGCTGTGACGCTTTGTTGTTATCATCCATCACCGTACCTCGACAATTAGCGTGTAATGTAGCTAAATTCCGTTTTAGTTGGCTTCAGGATTGGATGATGCCGAGTCGGGGTCGAGAACTTGTTGAGATTGCTCCTCAGCAATTTCAGCCTGAACTTCTGCTATAAGATCTTCAAACACTTCACCCGTCTCTGCAACAGTACTTTTCACTTTTTCGTAGGCAAGGATACCACCTTTGATAGCAGCCTTAGCCACGGGTTTGCCAACTTTAGCAGCAGCAGGAATAACGACCGGAGCAAGAACGACAGCGCCGAGACCCGCTACAACGCCAGGAATTCCTAGGGTTTCGCCTAACTCTTCAAAGAAATTACCAATTTTTAACGCCATCTTTACTCTCCTCGATCGAGAATTTCTTGCTTGTTTTGTAGCTACATCTGATATATCGTAATACATCTATTCAAATTATCTCATCTTCATTTGGTCTAGTCCCCATCGCAAAGGTTGGGAAAAAATAAAGATTTGCTGAGTCGCTCATCTTATTCGCAAATAATCATCAAAAGTCTTTTAAAATTTTGTTGGTAATTACAGCTTTCAACTACCTACCGAGGCGGTCTTGAGTGGAAATTCCAGTCCTAATCCATCTGTCTCCAACCCCTTAGTCTCTCGCAAGGAACTGCGGCAGTTAGTTCGCTCCGAACTAAAAATCCTACTTGAAGAAGGATACTTAGAAGCTGCTAAAACAGTACTAATGCCTGTACAGCCCGCAGATATTGCTGAGGCGATTGAGGGATTGCCAGAAAAAATTCAGGCGATCGCGTTTCGTTTACTTCCCAAAGACAAGGCGATCGAGGTTTACGAGTATCTCGATTCTAGCGTCCAGCAAGCATTGATCGAAGACTTCAAGCGACAGGATGTCATCGATATCGTGGACAAAATGTCGCCCGACGATCGCGCTAGATTATTTGACGAACTACCTGCAAAAGTCGTCCGCCGTCTGCTAGAACACATGACTCCCCAGCAGAGGCAATCAACGGCTTTGCTGTTGGGTTACAAACCCGATACGGCGGGTCGCATCATGACCCCAGAATACGTCTCCCTAAAAGAAGAGTGGACGGTAGAGCAAGCTTTTGAGTCGATTCGCCGCCTAGCGCCGACTAGCGAAACGATTTATTCTCTCTACGTCACCGATGCGCTGCATCGCTTAACCGGACATCTCTCCCTGCGAACTTTGGTGATGGCTCAACCAGAACAAACCATCGGCGAAATAATGGAACGCCATCTTATCTTTGTTCACACCGATACGCCTCAAGAAGAAGTTGCCCGCTTGCTGCAACGCTATGATTTTCTGGCCGTACCCGTAGTCGATACAGAGAATCGCTTAGTAGGAATTGTAACCGTTGACGACGCGATCGATATTCTGCACGAAAAAACGACACAAGACATTCATGCTCTTGGCGGCGTTCAATCGCGGGGCGATCGCTATTTTCGCAGTTCTCTAATGGGGATGGTTCGCCAACGCGCTCTCTGGCTAATTATCGTCCTTTTGACCACTGCCCTCGCTAGCATTATTATCAAAGGGCAGGAAGCACTGATAGAGAGAGTGGTTGTCCTGGCTGCCTTTATCCCCCTCTTGAATGATACGGCAGGCGACATCGGCTGTCAGTCTTCTACCGTCGTGATTCGGGGGTTAAATACCGAAGCTATTCGCGATCGCGGCGTTCTCTGGGTAGTCTACCGGGAAGCCGTAGCAGGAACTTTGCTGGGCTTGGTATTGGGGCTAGGAGCGGTTATCTGGGCTTACTTTTTCCAGGGAAATTTTCTTATCGCACTGATTGTCGGAATTAGCCTTTTGTTTCTCTCCATTTTCTCAACAGTTGCTGGAGCTGCCCTGCCATTCCTCTTCGCTTTTTTAGGTTTCGATCCGGCGATGATGTCTGCTCCATTTATTACCACAATTGCTGATGTTTTAGGCGTTCTTGTTTATTTTTACATAGCCGACCTAGTTTTGCAATTGTAACTAAAAGAATTCGGAATTTGGAGTTTAAAAATAGTAGCCAGAGTAGACAGAGAATTTATTCTCTGTCTGCGATCTACGATGCCCAAGTCCGTTTAAACGGACTTGATGTTTGGGGGACAAGAAATAAATTTCTTGGTGCGGTCGAGTCACAATGAAATAACCTTGTGCTAATGGCGATCGCACGCTACGCTTTCCGCACTATCTATTATGACTAATTAAACGGATTTAATCTTAAAATTGTGAATTAATCAATGAAAGACTAATTCCTATTAACGATCCGAGTAGTAATGCCATACTAGTGAGAGAACTAATCGCAAATCCTATTCTTCTTTTTTCAGCAGCTTGATAATATCCCCAAGCGTAAATAATGCGACCGATTAGCCAAATCGCACCTATCCCGGAACCCCATACCGGATCGACGTAAATAGAAAATAACCAGAGAAGGGGAAGAAAAAAAACTAACTGTTCGAGGGTATTTTGTTGTACTCTCAAAACTCTTTCAAAATTGGGATCTCCTGTCGTTGCAGGGGGCATTACTTTATATTTTGCTCTTGCTCTACCTACATTAATTGTTAATATTAAATAAACCAGTAAAGTTAAGGCAGTAATTAAACTGGGAAAAGGTGACATGATTTACTCCTAAATCAACTGTTTATTTTTAGTTTTGCGCAGATACGCAAAGAGAATTTTTGAAAAAATTTAAAGGTCTTTTCAACAAGAGAAACCCAAATAATTATGACTTAACTTTTCCAATCATTTTTAGCTCTTCCCATAACATAAGCAGCTACATCTTCTATTTCTTGTTTTGTCAAGCGATCGCGGTAGGCAGACATATTATTTTTCCCATTGGTTACTATATCTTGTATTGCTTCTAAAGAGTCCATTTTATTACGCTGCAATGCCTTGATTTTGAGGGTTTTATTACGCCTTACAATATTGCCGCCATTTAGATGGCAGCCAGCACAATTAACATTAAAGATTTTAGCTCCGTTTAGGGTATCTAATGCGATAGCTGGATCGTTCAATCCACTCGTCATTACTATGAGAAAAATCCCAAGAAATATTAGTAGTTGCTTCAAGACAATCGATCTCCTTTACATGCGCAATTTAATTATCTAAAAAGAATTCAGAAGGAAAGTTGTTAAAGTGGTTTTTGTACGGGAATACCGATTGCGCGAGGAAATTGAGGAGGTGTTGACAACATTTTACGCAAGTAAATACAATGACGAATACTTTGACTCAAGGGCGTTACGAATTCAGTAACTCGTTCAATTTTACCACCGAGTTTTTCTGCGGCTAACTGTAGGGACAAATTATCTTTCTCATCCCAATGGCCGCGATAGAGGATTGCCAAACCTCCAATTTTTAAAAGCGGCAAAGCATATTCGGCGCAGACAGTGGCTTCTCCCACTGCCCGAATGAGAGCGAGATCGTAGGCTTGTCTGTGTAAAGGATTTTGTCCGATTTCTTCAGCCCTACCGATTAAAGTTTGAATATTTTTAAGATCTAATTTGGTGATTAAGCCACTCAAAAAAACCATTTTTTTGCGAGTGGAATCGAGTAGCGTAACTATCCAAAATGGTAGCGCGATCGCGATGGGAATTCCTGGAAATCCCGCGCCAGTACCAATATCGATAACATAAAGGGGTTGACCTGCCTCTAGTTCGTTAGCGATTCCCAATCCGTTCAATCCTGCAAGAGAATCCCAGAGATGTTTCTCCCAAAATTCCCTAGGTTCGGTAATGCGAGTCAGATTAAATTGACGGTTTCCGATGATAATTTCTTCATACAATTTTTGAAATTGCTCTTGCTGTTTTTTGTTGGGTTGCCAGTCCAAAGTGGTTTGCCAAACTTCTCCTAGTATTGGCAACTGTTGTATTCGATCTATCATAAATCTTATAAAATTTAGCTTGAAGAATTAACTAATAGCTCTGCTGGTTTGACAGACACGAGTTTGCCGCGAGCGATCTTCCAGCAGCGATCGGCGATCGGCAATAACTCGCCGGGATCGTGGCTGACGATTAATAGCGTCCAATGAGTTTTGAGTTTCGCCAGTAGTTTTGCTAGCTGACGGCGCATGGACCAATCCAATCCAGCCGTAGGTTCGTCCAACAGCAATAAATTAGGCTGACGAATGAGCTGTACGGCTAGGGCAAGCCGTCTCTGCTGACCGCCGCTAAGGGAGTGGGGAGGAGTATTCCACGGTATATGCTCTAATCCTACCTCTTGAAGCGCCTCCTCGATGCGATCGCGTCCCAATTCGGGATGACCCAAGCGCAATTCCTCTAAAATCGTCCCCCCGCAAAAATGCCTCTCAGGAAACTGAAATACTAAACCTGCCAATTGTTGTAAATGTAAAGGAGTCAGTTCTTGGTCGCGCCAAAGAATCTCGCCTTTGGTTTTCTCAGCCAAACCTGCCAAAATCTCCAGAAGCGTCGTTTTACCGGAACCGCTTGGTCCGATAACCAATCCTAATTCTTGGGGAGCCAATTCTAGGTTAATACCATTGAGTATTGGTGTAGATGTGGCAGGAGGATGATAAACCAGATTTTTTAGATATAGCATTAACGCGCTAACTTATATAAAAGAGTCATTCTAGCTTTTCTCAATTGTGACAGATCCTTTGATAGCATCGAGTCATTAAATTTAATCCCCATCAAACTTGCTATGATTTCTTGGAGAAAACCATGAAAGCGCGGCTGACGACACGAAAACAAATTTCCGTGACTTTTTCTGTAGCAACTGCGATCGCTCTGAGTCTGTGGGGAAATCCAACCCTAGCAGGCGATCCCTTTCGCAAAACCAATCCTGAGAATATAGGAGAAAAAACCGAAGCAGCCTTTGAAGCAATTTTTCGTCAGGGAAACTATAAAGAGGCGAAAAATTACCTGATTGAAGTGGATAACACCGAAGAAGCTAACGAACCCCTCGCCCATGCCATGCGGGCATCTATCGCCTACACCGAGAAAGATTGGGAAACGCTGAAAACCTATGCAAGCAAGACCATAGAAACGGCAGAACAGTTAAAAGAGCAAAATCCCGTACGAGGAAATCTTTACGTCGCCGTCGGCCACTTTTTAGAAGGAGCTTATATCTATACGCAACAACAAGATCCGGTCAGTGCGCTGACGAAGCTTCAACAGGTTTTTCAATACCTCGATGCCGCAGAAGCAAGCGCTCCCGACGATCCAGAACTGAATTTAATCAAAGGCTATTTAGATTTAATTTTATCGGTCAATCTGCCGTTTTCCAGTCCCGAACAAGCGATCGCTCGCTTCGAGAAATATGCTTCTCCCGATTATCTCGTCGATCGCGGCATTGCCGTCGCCTATCGAGATTTAAAAGAGTACGATCGAGCCTTACAGTTTGCTGAAAAAGCGCTAGAAACTGCCCCCGAAAACCCAGAATTGCAGTATCTTAAAGGACAAATTCTCCGTAAGCAGGGCAAGCAAAATAAAGATCTCGGTCTCATGAAACAAGCCTTCTCCTATTTCGACCAAGTCCTCACCAAAGAAAGGCAACTTCCTGAAACCGTTTTAATAGCCGTTCGGCACGAACGTAAAGTACTTGAGCAAGAAATGAACGAGTTTCAAGCCGATCGCTCTTAAATAGGGATAACCAACTATATTAGGATAGAGATCTAATCGCGAAATGATTGATGATGGTTGCGACTCCCATTGAATCCCCTTCTCTAATAGAACTTGCTAAAAAAACCCGCGACAGCGCGCGTCAATTAGCAATGCTTTCTAGCCAAGAGCGCGATCGCGCCATTGAAGCGATCGCTCGATCGTTAGAATCCGCATCCCCGGAAATTATTGCTGCCAACGAAGCCGACTGCAAACAGGCAGAAGTGGATGGTATTTCCAAAGCCTTGTTGGCGCGATTAAAATTAGGCGAAACAAAACTAAAAGCAACCATTGACGGGGTAAGAGACGTAAAAAAACTTCCCGATCCCGTCGGGCAAGTGCAAATTCATCGAGAATTAGATAAGGGATTAATTCTCAAGCGAATTACTTGTCCTTTAGGCGTATTAGGCATTATTTTCGAAGCGCGTCCCGAAGCGTTAATTCAAATTATCAGTTTGGCAATTAAATCTGGGAATGGCGTAATTCTCAAAGGCGGAAAAGAAGCTACTCGATCTTGTCAAACCTTGGTTAAAGTTATCAAGCAAGGATTGGCAAATACTAAAGTTAATCCCGATGCCGTTCAATTGCTTGCGACTAGAGAAGAAATTCAGGCGCTATTAAAATTAGATGAATATGTCGATCTAATTATTCCCAGAGGGTCTAACGATTTTGTGCGATACGTGCAGGAAAATACCCGCATTCCCGTTTTAGGACATGCCGACGGGATTTGTCATTTGTATGTCGATAAAGCAGCTAACATCGAGAAAGCAGTGGAGATCGCAGTAGATTCTAAAACTCAATATCCTGCTGCCTGTAATGCCATTGAAACTTTATTAGTGCATAAAGATATTGCTTCTCAATTTTTGCCCAAAGTAGCAGAAGCTTTAGGTCGCTACAAAGTAGAATTAAAAGGCGATGAAATCACTCGCGAATTTCTCAGTATTGCCCCCGCGACCGAAGAGGATTGGAAGACCGAATATTGCGATCTGATTTTATCTATTAAAGTGGTAGATTCCTTAGAAGCTGCGATCGAGCATATCAATACCTACGGTTCAAAACATACCGACGCGATCGCTACTGAAGATAATTTTGCTGCCGAAACTTTTCTCAGTCAAGTTGATTCTGCGGGCGTTTTTCACAACTGTTCGACTCGCTTTGCAGATGGTTTCCGCTACGGTTTCGGTGCAGAAGTCGGGATTAGTACCCAAAAAATACCTCCCAGAGGACCAGTCGGTTTAGAAGGACTTGTCACTTACAAATATCAAATTACGGGTAACGGTCACATTGTTGCTGATTATACAGGAGCAAAGGCTAAATTTTTTACCCATCGAGATTTAACATAATGTTAGCAGAATTCCCCAGCCTCCGGCGAGTGGGGATGCATGCTGACCGATAAACAAACCGCGAAGCGACCACGTCTCTTTTTCTTATGCTATACTCTTATCATTATTAAATAAAAGCGATAATGTACAATCAACTGGCTATCCGGCTAACGTCAGACTCGTTGGAGATTATATAAAACTACCAGGAAAAGTTGGGTCGGTTTATTGCAAACAGGATAGAAAGATTGACGGTTTAATCAAAACTGTTACTATCTCACAAAACCCTGATGGTAGATATTATGCTTCTATTTTGGTAGATGACGGAAAAGAGACTCCGGAACCAAATAGTCAAGGAAAAGCAAAGGAAAAACTTATCTTGAAGTAGATAGTTTTTTTTGCTTCCTCTAAGATTTGTAACGTTTGTCTCAATCGAGTTGATAGCTTAGATTTAGATATCAGAAGTTGGACTTGCAGTAAATATCAAACCCATCACGACAGAGATGTCAATGCAGCTATCAATATTAGAAATGAAGCCTTGCGGATATTGGCGTTAGGAACTAGCGCTACTGCCAGTGGAAGGAGCGTAAGACAACCTGGTAAGACTTCGGTTTTATTAGATGCAGTTCCCGTTGAAGTTGGAAACCCCATCCTTCTTTAAGGTGGGGTAGTTCATTTTAGAAAAAAGGGCATACAAAATCGCTGCTTTTCTCAACTCAAATAGAGCATTTACCTGCACCCCAAACCATCTCCCCCACAACCTTCTTGCTTGACACCACATTCGGCTTTTTGGCGCTTGCCTTTAAGCTTTCCTAAATGGCCGCCTTCATAAACTGCTTTCAATCCCTCTTCGATAAAACCATTCATCTCTACAGGCAACACGCCGCACTCGATCAGAACTTCTTTGGGATTATCGCCCATGCTAGTTGCTAAAACGGCCCGACAATCTTTAAGCGCGTCGGCTAGTTTTTGCCACCGTTCAAATCCCATTCCCTTGTCAGGGGCAACCCGTTCTTCTACCATATGGAAACCTTGGTCGGTTTTTTCCCAAATCTCGAACTGATCGGCTTGACCTAAATGTTGATTGACCAAAACCCCTTCGTAGGAAGCAACTGCTACATAAGGTCTATTTTGGGATTCTAAAGGAACGAGCGTCTTAGAACAAGAAATCAGACAGCCATGAAACTCTTCTGATTGGTCAGCCCCTAACAATCCTACCGCATCAGCGCGACAGCGCGTACAGTGACGCATCTGGGGTAAATATTGCTCGCATTCGTGGCGAATTTTCGCCATTGTCAAGGCATCGGGTTCGATTAAATCTTCAAAGGGGGTTTCCGCCGTGGGATACAACGCCATTGCATTGAAGAGATCTGCGCCCAATTCTGACATTTTCTTGGCGACTTCAACGGCGTGATGGTCGTTGATTCCTGGAATGATGATGCAATTGATTTTTACGGTAATCCCTGCTGCTTTCAGTCCCTTTACGGCTTCGAGTTGGCGTTGCAGTAATAATTCTGCTCCCTTGCGTCCTTGATAGACGGTTTTGCCATCACGAACCCAACGGTAAACCTTGCGAGTAATTTCTGGATCGATCGCGTTAATGGTTACTGTAACGTGAGAAACCCCCATTTCCGCTATCTCTTCAATATATTCTGGTTTTAATCCCAATCCGTTCGTTGCCAGACACAAGATTAACTCTGGATAGCGATTTCTAAGCAAACGCATCGTCTCCAAAGTTTCTTGTGCATTTGCAAAAGGATCCCCTGGGCCAGCAATACCAGCTACAGTAATTCTGGGTTCCTTCTCCAATACTTTATCCATGTAGAGAACCGCTTGGGCAGGAGAAAGAACGGTGCTAGTTACCCCCGGACGGCTTTCATTGACACAATCATACTTGCGATTGCAATAGTTACATTGAATATTGCACTTTGGCGCGACGGGTAAATGAACTCGTCCAAATTGTCCTTTTACCTTAACGTTAAAACAGGGATGTTTTTCATAATTTACCGTGACAGTCATAGTTCTTCCTCCTATTCTGTAGTGCGGGCATCTTGCCCGTGCGAGCGGGACGTATGCCCTCCGGGCACGCTGGGAGCCTCCGGCTCCGCTACGCGAACGCGAATACACTACTTGGTCGCTGCGTGCTGATTTAAAGATATCCGTAACTAACAGGCGAATCTGCTTGTTTTTTATCGATGAAGGCGTTAATAATGCTATCTAACAGGGTTTGAGTGCCCCGATAGCCTAGATGTAAAATTCGCTGGCTGCCAAAGCGATCGTGGATGGGAAAACCCGCGCGAATGAGCGGAATGTTATGCTTGCGAGCGATAGGATAACCTTTGCTCGTGCCAATCAGGATATCGGGTTTTAAATTCTCGATTTCTTCAGCAATTTCGTAAAAATCGAAACCTTCTTTAACGATGGGCGGTTCGGTTAAAATGTCAGAAGTGACGGCTGCGATCGCGTCTTGAAAATGCCCGCTATTGCCTCCAGAAGCGCATAGGACGGGTTTTAGTCCGATTTCTGCCAAAAATGCCGTCAGCCCGACGACTAAGTCCTCCTCGCCATACACCACCGCCCGCTTGCCGAATACGTATTTGTGTCCGTCTACATAAGCATCTACTAGCCGTCCCCGTTCGAGTTCGTGTTTTCTAGGAGTTAGGCAACCGGAAACTTCTTCGAGAATATCAAAAAAGCGATCGCACTCCCGCAAGCCTATGGGCATTCCAATAGAATATAAAGGGACATGAAAGCGTTCTTGTAGGAGTTGACCCCCAGTAGAGTGCGATCGCGACAAGACTTGTCCGAACTCAATCGTAACTTGAGAACTGCCCATGCCCTGAATTGCTGCAAGCGGGGTTCCGCCTTCAGGAATCTTCTCATAGTCTAGTAACTTGAGAACTGCCCATGCCCTGAATTGCTGCAAGCGGGGTTCCGCCTTCAGGAATCTTCTCATAGTCTAATTGAGCCGGAGCATCCAAAGTTTCAGAAATATCTGGTAAAATTATCCCAGAAATACCAAAATCTCCAAGGATTTCTTTTAAATAACGAATATCGGCTGGAGAACATAAGCCAGGGAGGAGATTAAGGATTTTGGATTTTGGATTGCGGTCGCCGTTGTGCTGGAAGTGCAAGGTACTCCGCTGTGAGACGGCGGAGCCTGCTTGCACTTCGTCAATTCCAGCGGCGTGCGGCGACTGCGTTCCGCAGATTTTGGATTGGAAATTAGGAATATTCCTTATCTTTGAATTTCCGTACCTCTGCGTCTCTCCATCTCCAGTCGCTAACTGGTCGATTACTTCTCTCACTGTAGCGTGAAAGCCTTCCATATGGGCGCCACTATAGCTAGGAGTCGAAACGTTTACTAGCGTTGGTAATTCTCTGTCACCAAATTAGCTTCAAACTCTTTCAAGAGTCTGGAAACGTCATCGCCGATGGTTTCAGTTAGACAAGTAGTAGCGACACCGATAATTTTAGCGCCGTATTTATCCATGATGTTGAGGATACCTTTCATGAGATTGGGTCCCCCACCATAAACGGCGTGTTTTTCGCTTAAAGACGATGAGGCGATGTCAATTGGTTCTCGAAAATGGCTGATAATATAGCGGCGCATATAGGTTGCGCATCCCTGAGAACCGTGCAAGTAAGGCACGCACCCTTCAATAGACCTCCAGCAAAAGTCAGAGTAAGTTAGGTAAAATAAAACCAAATTACAATTCGAGTTATGACTTACTCTCAAGTAAAAAATTTAAAACCGACAGAGTTTAAACGGCTTTGTGGAGTATATCCAGAGACGTTTAAAGAGATGGTAAAAGTTCTAGAAGCCGAAAAAGTCTTACAAAAAAAAACAGGACGACCAAATAAATTAAGCGCAGAAGACCAAATCTTAATGACTCTTGAATATTGGCGAGAGTATCGCACCTATTTTCATATCGGAACTAGCTGGGGAATAAACGAGACAACGGCTTTACGAATCACCAGAAAAGTAGAAGATATTTTAATGAAATCGGGACTTTTCAATCTGCCTGGGAAAAAAGCTGTTCAACCCCAAAATACAGAAATTGAAATTGTCGTAGTAGATGTAGCAGAACATGAAATAGAAAGACCGAAAAAAAACAAAAAGCTTACTACAGTGGTCGGCAAAAGTGTCACACGATAAAATCGCAAGTTTTAGCTGACGCAAAAACGAGACAAATTCTTTGTATTGCTCATGAGAAGGGAAAAAGTCATGATTTTAAGATTTGGAAAAATAGTAAAATAGGAATCGAACAACAGATAGAATGTTTGGCTGATAAAGGATATCAAGGAATTCAGAAACTTCATCCCAACAGTAGAATTCCCAACAAAAAAAAGCGCAATCAACAGTTAAGTCTAGAGCAAAAGAAGTTTAATCGTAAGTTAGCAAGTGAAAGGATTGTAATTGAAAATATTCATCGCAGTCTAAAAATATTCAGAATTCTTTCAAGTCGATATCGCAACCGAAGAAGACGGTTTGGGTTGAGATTTAATTTGATTGCTGGCATTTATAATTATGAACTTCTTTCCCACTCCAATTATGCGATCGCGTAACACTTTTGCAGGAGGTCTAATGCCTCGAAAAGCTAGGCAAGCACCTAATGGCTTACATAGTTTGCAAGCGTTGGTGGTGGAGACGTAAGACTCAGTTTTTTGTCTAATTTTTAAAGTTTTAGACATTGCTTTAAGCCTCGATTATATAAGTGTTTTTATCTCACGCAGAGGCGCTCCAGGCGCAGAGAATATACACAGGAGGCGCAGAGAATATACACAGGGGGGCTATGCTTTTGCGATTTATTTCTTCCCCTCTGCCTTCTGCCCTCTGCCTTCTGCCTTCGTCAAGCGGGTTCTGCGAGGGACGAATCGCCAGACGGGGGACATGACGGTGGAATGCACTTCTTTGGCAAAGTTGAGCATTCCGACAAAGCCTTCTAAGGCTTCTTTGCGTTCGTGGTTGTGGTCGCAGAAGCCAAGTCCTAGTTTGTAGGCAATGGGACGTTCTTTTACGCCACCGACGAAGATATCTACATCTTTTTCTTTAAGGAAGGCAGATAGTTCTAAGGGGTTGGAATCGTCTACAATAATCGTGCCTTCATCGGTGACTTCGTGCAGTTCTTTGTAGTCTTCGCTGGTTCCTGTTTGCGAACCGACCATCACGACATCCATTCCCAATAGACGAAAGGCTTTGACAAGTGAGAAAGCTTTGAAGGCACCGCCGACGTAGATAGCGGCTTTTTTCCCCTGCAAGTCTTTGCGGTATTCTTGAAGTTTGGGATAGAGGACAGCGATTTCATCGCGTACTACTTGTTGAGCGCGTTTGAGGATTTCGGGGTCGTCTTTGAAGAAGTTGGCGACTTTGTAAAGGGCATCTGCCATGTCTTCGATGCCGAAGTAGGAAACCTTGATGAAAGGAGTTCCGTATCCTTCTTTCATCAGTTTAGCGAAGTCCATCGTCGCCCCAGAACATTGCACGACGTTGAGAGCAGCACCGTGCGATCGCGCGATATCTTTGACTCGTCCGTCGCCCGTAATTTTAGCAACTACCTGGACACCCATACGTTCAAAATATTCTCGGATAATCCAGATTTCCCCTGCCAGGTTAAAATCGCCTAGAATGTTAATACTATGGGGAGAAATGTCTGTAATATCCTCCGTTCCTACCAAGCGGAACATGGCTCTGCAAGCGGCATTGTATCCTGCTCGCTTATTGCCTTTAAATCCTTCAGACTGCACGGGGATGACTGGGATACCTTTTTCTTGGCTAACTTGCTTGCAGATGCTCTCCATATCGTCGCCGATAATGCCGACAATGCAAGTAGAGTAGACAAAGGCAGCATTGGGATGATGGCGATCGATTAGTTCGATTAACGCTTGCTGAAGTTTTTTCTCGCCGCCGAAGATGACATCTCTTTCTTGTAAGTCAGTGGAAAAACTCAGGCGGTGTAATTCAGGACCAGAAGACAATGCACCCCGAATATCCCAAGTATAGGCGGCACAACCGATGGGGCCGTGGACTAAGTGTATTGCATCGGCGATGGGATAGAGGACGACCCGCGAACCACAAAAGACGCACGCTCTTTGACTGACAGCTCCCGCTAAACTATCCTTATTGCAGGCTAACTGAAAGGGAGCATCGCCTTTGCGGTGAATTTGATCGGCACGTTCTTGAAAGATAACTGTGTCAGTCATGGGTCGTTATACCTTTAGTTATTGGTTGGTGGTTAGTTGTGAGTAGCTAGTTGTTTTTTGACTTCTACCTACTACCCACTAACGACTAACTATTTAGCAAATAAATAATCTTCTGCCGCTTTTCCTTCTTCTAGCGCATCGAGAATTTCGTCGATCGCATCTTCATCGACTTCTCCATACCAATAGTTATCGGGGTAAATCATCATGACGGGGCCATGGTCGCACAGTTTCAGGCATCCCGTTGAAGAAACGAGGACATCGTCTAAACCGCGATCGCTCAGTTCGCCTTCTAGATATTGAATGAGCGGAACAGCCCCTTTGCGTCCGCAAACGCCCTGAGCATCGCCTTTCATTCTAAAGGACGCACAAACAAAAATGTGATGTTTTGGTTTTGTTAGTTTACCCATTTTCGTGACCTCCTTTTTTAGTTAATAGTTAGCAGTTAATCGTTCCACTAACTACTAACCATTAACCACTAACTATTAACTACAGCACTAATTCGAACACTTCATCGGGATCGTCGCGATCTTTGCGTTCGAGTATCGTGTTGATAATGTTGCATAATAAGTGCATACTGCCACGATAGCCGAAGCTGGGGAATAAGCTATGACCGACGCGATCGAGAATGGGCCAGCCGTAGCGTACTAAGGGAATGTCTTCTGCGCGGGCGATATACTTGCCATAGACGTTGCTAATTAACAAGTCTACGGGTTCGTTCTTAATCAGTTGATGCAGATAGAATAGGTCGGCGTTGTCGCGGATAACGGCATCGGGTACCCAATCTTGAAGAATTTCCTTACACCGAGTGACAAAATATGGAGAAACCGTACCCGTAATGACGTAGATGGGTTTAGCGCCGCAGCTTACCAAGAATTCGGTTACTGCAACCATTTGATCGGGGTCGCCGGAGAGGGCAACCCGCTTACCATAGAGATATTGTTGCCAGTCAGTCATTAAGTCTACCAGCTTGCCTCGTTCGTCCATGAGGGATTCTGGCGGTTCGATTCCGGTGGTTTCGATGACTGCTTGGACAAAGCGATCGCATGCAGCAATACCGACGGGTAAATCAAGTACTTTATAAGGAACTTGGCATTTATTCTCTAATGCCACTGCTGCTGCCTTACTAGCATCTCCCAACGCTAGCGTATAGAGGCTGTCGCCTGTAGAACGAAGGGCTTCTACGGTCGTTCCGCCTTTTGGATACATCCGAAAATCGCCCGTTTGAGGGGTATCGACGACATCGGAAGTGTCGGGGAATACTACTGACTCAACTCCAAGCGTTTGCAAAAACTGCTTCAGATGGCGAACGTCGGATGGCTCTACATAGCCAGGGATGACGTTAAGCTGGTTTTTGGTCGTACCAGTCTTCTCAGACAGATACTTCACCATCGCTTCGGTCATGTTCGACCAACCCGTGATATGGGTGCCGACGTAGCTGGGCGTGTTAGCGTGAATAACGGTTTTGCCTTCTGGAATAATTCCGCTTTCGCGAGCTTCTCGGATAATGGTAGGAATGTCATCCCCAATGGTTTCCGATAAGCAAGTGGTATTGACGGCAATTACGTCTGGATTGTACAGCTTGTACATCGTCGTGAATGCCTGCCGCAAGTTGGCACTGCCGCCAAATACTGCCGCCCCTTCCGTAAAAGAGCTAGTAGCTGCCATAATTGGCTCTTTGTAGTGACGAGTCAAGTGCGATCTGTGATAAGCGCAGCAGCCTTGCGAGCCGTGGGAATGGGGCAAACAGCCATGAATCCCTAGAGCAGCGTACATTGCACCGATTGGCTGACAAGTTTTGGCGGGATTGATGCGTAATGCCTTGCGTTCGACAATTTCTTTGGGGGTCAATTCTAACATAATAGGTTCTCCTCGATTTTAAGTCTCTTGTCATTTGTCCCTTGTCTTTTGTATTACTCATGACCAGTGTCTACCAAGGACAAATGACCAATGACAAAGGACAAATAACTACTTCTGCCACGGTGCTTTGATGTATTTCCAAGCTTGACCGTTGACGCGCAGATCGACATCTTTTGCAAAGTTAACTGCGCCTCGGAAACCAGCAAAGGGTCCGCCGTAGTCGTAGCTGTGCAACTGTTTGCAAGGGATACCAAACTTCTCGATGATGTATTTGTCTTTAATCCCAGAACCGATGAGATCGGGTTTAAAGCGTTTAATCAATACATCGAGTTCGTGGTGAGAGATATTGTCTACCAGTAAGGCATCTTCACCCATGTCTGGCATCATCCCTTCGTAATCCCCAATCACTTTTTCTTCCCGCAACTGTTCTAGGACTTCTGGGGGACGAGTGGGATTGTACCGTTCGGGGTCGGGTTCGACTTCTAATTCTTCGATGTTGCGGCTGTCGGCATCAACCCTAATTTTGGGCAATGCCTGCCGTCCTTCGTAGTCGTCGCGGTGAGCGAACTCATATCCTGCTACAATCGTCTTCATACCAAGATCGGCAAACAATTCTTGGTAGTGGTGGGCGCGAGAACCACCAACAAATAGGAACACAGTTTTACCTTCCAAGCGCTTGCGATACTCGGCAAGTTGTGCCTCGGCAAGCGTTATTTCTTCAGCGAGTACTTCTTCTACCCGTGCGGTGAGTTCTGGGTTATCAAAGAAGCGAGCAACTTTACGGATGCTCTTAGCGAATGCATGGATGCCAATGAAGTTGACTTTAATCCAAGGAACTCCATATTTAGTCTCCATCATTGTCGCCATATAGTTGATGGAACGGTGGCACATGACTAAGTTAACTTTCGCCAGGTGCGCCTTAGTTGCTGCATCATAAGTACCGTCGCCACTAAAAGTCGCTACGGTTTTAATGCCGCATTTTTCGAGAACTCTCTCGATTTCCCAAGCATCGCCGCCGATGTTGTATTCTCCCATCAGGTTGACGGTGAAGCCCTCGATTTCTTCGGTTTCTGTATCCGTACCAATCCAGTGTTTGAAGAAACCGTTGTTGGCGATGTGGTGTCCTGCCGATTGGCTGACTCCTTTGTAGCCTTCGCAGTTAAAAGCAACTACGGGAAGTCCCAGTTCCTCGGTTAACTCTTTCGCTGCACCTTGAATGTCGTCGCCAATTAAACCTACTGGACAGGTAGCGTGAATGGTAATAGATTTTGGCTTGGGATCGAAAGTATTGTATGCTTCGCGAACAGCTGTTTTGAGTTTATTGATGCCGCCAAAGACGATATCCTCTTCCTGCAAGTCGGTGGAGAAGCTATAGTTAATCCAATTTCGACCGTCTTCGCGGGTTTTATATTGGTTGCGTCGCGTCATCCAGGCATAGTAAGAACAGCCAATGGGTCCGTGAACGATGTGGATGCAATCGCCAAAGGGTCCGACGACCACCCCTTTACAACCTGCATAAGCGCAACCCCTCTGGGTGATGATGCCAGGAGTCGTTCTTTCGTTGGCGGCGATTTCTTGGTCTATTTCTTCGGGATTGCGAATGATGATGTGTTTGCTGCGTTTTTTAGCCACTTTGGCGGGGTAAGCTTCGAGAATTTCTTCAACTGTTTCCCGTGTCTCCTCTTTACTAATCGGAGATCTGGAGAGCATTACTTCTTCTTTTGCTTGCGCCGCCTGAACTTCTACATCGGTTTTAGGCGCTAAAAATGTGTTGTCTGTCATAATATTTTCTCCTCTGTTTCAGTTACCAGTTATTTGTCATTTGTCCTTTGTCACTTGTTCTTTGTACTAATGACTAATGACAAAGGACAATCTTCACTGGTTACTGTAATTAGCCAGTCATTTCATCAACAGCGATCGCGCCAGCGATACCATTGCTTACCCGAACGGCTTCTTCTACTGGCATAACGAAGATCTTACCGTCTCCAGGATTGCCTGTTTGGTTGGCGGCGATTAAGGTTTCAAGAACTTTTGCTACTTTGTCGTCGGGAACGACTACGCTAATCAAACGCTTAGCAAGCAACTGAGGTCCACGAGCAAGTATCGACAATACATCGCTGCTATCTTCTGGGTGTTCGTTGAGATTAGCGCACAGTTGAAAGTCAACAGCTTGCTTTCCTCGACCGACGACTTTAATGGCATTGAAGGCGGGAAAACCTGCTGCTACTAATGCTTCTTTTGTCGGGGTAATTTTGTTGGGCCTGATAACTGCCATCACTTCTTTCATGACACATCTCCTCGCTAAATTCAGTTCTTAGTGATGTATTGGTCATTTGTCAGTTGTCTTCTGTCGATCGTTTGGCAAATGACCAACGATGCGCGAAAAAAGGATTAGACTTTGGCTAATGGTTTAGTCGGGGGAGCGGCGGCATATTCTTGTTTCCCAGAGCTAACTGTATAGACTTCTTCGACTGGGGTAACAAAAATCTTGCCGTCTCCAGGTGCCCCTGTGTCCCCAGTGCGGGCACTTGCCAAGATGGTTTGGATGACGAAGCGTTTTTCTGAGTTGGGGACGACTACCATTAAGCAAACCTTGGGCAGTTCGTCGTAAACGACATTGCCGATTTTGAGACCCCCTTGTTTACCTCGACCGTAAACGTCAATTTTGGTAACTGCTGGATATCCTGCATCCAAAAGCGCCTGCATGACTTCGGCACATTTTTCAGGTCGAATAATCGCTCTGACCATAAGAGTCATGGTAGTTTATCTCCATTTCATTAAGGGGGATGAGAGATGACAAACTCTCTTAGTTCTTAGTTTTCCGTCGCCATTAGTCGTACAAACCAAACTTGATGAGGAGTTTTTCGAGTTCTTCGTTAGTCATTGGCGAGGGAATGACTTGCTTGGTATTCTCGTCGATCGCTTTGGCTAAGTTGCGATAGTGTTGCGCTTGTTCGGAATCGGGTGCGTATTCAATAACTGTCTTGCGATTGAGTTCTGCCCGTTGCACCATGTTGTCGCGCGGTAGGAAGTAAATCATGTGGGTTCCGAGTTGTTCGGCGAGGGCTTCGATTAATTCTTGCTCGCGATCAACTTTACGGGAGTTACAGATTAAGCCGCCCAAGCGAACGCCACCGGATTGAGCGTATTTTTTGATGCCTCGACAGATGTTGTTAGCAGCATACATTGCCATCATTTCGCCAGAGGTGACGATGTAAATTTCTTGTGCCTTACCTTCGCGAATTGGCATCGCAAATCCACCACAAACAACGTCGCCCAATACATCGTAGAAGGCGTAGTCTAGTCCTTCTTCTTCTTCGTAAGCACCGAGTTGTTCGAGCATGCTAATAGAGGTGATGATGCCTCGACCCGCACAGCCAACGCCGGGTTCGGGACCGCCAGATTCTACGCAGAGGGTATTTCCATAGCCAACTTTGCGAATATCTTCTAACTCGACATCTTGTCCTTCTTCCCGCAGAGAGTCTAGCACGCTTTTTTGGTGCAGACCGCCTAGGAGGAGTCGGGTAGAGTCAGCTTTGGGGTCGCAACCGACGATCATGACTTTACGACCTAGTTCTACTAATCCAGCTACAGTGTTTTGCGTGGTAGTAGATTTACCGATACCGCCTTTTCCGTAAACAGCAATCTTTCTCATTGCTAGATCTCCTAATACAGAGTTTTTTGTGAGAGGTTAATCGATTTGACCAATTAGTAAACTCTAAAATTTTGTCAAATCCGTGGAAATATTATTGAATTAATACTCCTTGATTTCCTCTCTCTGAGAAGTTTGATAAAGTCTCAATTTTGTGATTTTTATCGGCTGAATTGAGACCTCTTTTTCTTCCTAACATAATCCTATCTTCGGTTTCTGATATAAATAGTTAATTGGGTTACAAAATAACACTTCATTATTTTGATTTAATATTTTTATAAAACATTTTTTTGTTGTTTAAATTCTTGAAAAATAATTCTAAATTCCTTCTAGCAGACAGTCGGTAATTTCAAGGACTGCCTCATAGCTAAAGTGATCCAAAGACGACTACATAGGGATTTGAGTCTATTTTAATGGACTTGAGATATAAGCCAGAAAATTTATTTTCTGGCAAGCTTTCTAAAAATAGCACAGATCGTATTGCTAATAATATTCCATGCATTTAGTTGACATTAATAGAAATGCATAGTTTAAAATTTGATGTTTGAGACTCTAAAATTGCGATCGCAGTTATGTCGTATTTATTCTGATGTAACGATCGCTTTTAACTTTACAAAATAGCTTCAACTACGAGATCGGGAGAAACTCTTTCTTGCAACTTTGCTTCAATTCCCATTTTGAGAGTAGCAGTCACGCTCGGACAACCATCGCAAGCACCTTTTAGCATTACTAGCACTCGGTTTCCTTCAACGTCGTACAATTCTACATCTCCACCATCTGTAGCAAGAAACGGACGCACTTCTTTATCGAGAATTTCTTGGATGAGAGATATCTTTTGCAAATTAGTTAGAGGGACAGATGCAGAGGCTTTGGAGAGAGAAGGAGAGCGAGTGAAACTAGCTTCTATTTGTTGTGTCTGTTCGTTAACTTCTGCTAGTAGATCGTCTATATCTGCTAAACAGGAACCGCATCCGCCACCTGCTTTGATGTAGTTGGTGACTTCTTCGGCAGTGGTCAGGTGATTTTCTCGAATGACTCGTTTGATTTGACCTTGACTAACGGCAAAGCATTTACATACTAAGGAACTGTCATCATCTTCGTCTTGTCTGATGGAAACACCTTTGTAGTTGGCAATGGCAGCTTCTAGTGCTTCTTGTCCCATGACGGAACAATGCATCTTTTCCTGGGGCAAACCGTCTAGATAGTTAGCAATGTCGCGGTTGCTAATTTTAAGGGCATCATCTACCTTCATTCCCTTAACTAAATCGGTGAGTGCAGAGGACGATGCGATCGCGCTGGCACAGCCAAAGGTCTGAAAGCGAGCATCTAGAATAGTGTCAGTTTCTCGATCTATTTTCAGATATAGTCTTAAAGCATCTCCACAAGCAACACTCCCCACCTCGCCTATCGCGATCGTTTCTCCCGCTTTGCATTCATCAGGCGCGATCGCTCCGATGTTATGGGGATGATAAAATAGATTCATTACTTTTTCGCTATAATCCCACATTTTTTCAGTTACCAGTCCCCTTAAGTAGTGCGAGCGTCTCGCTCGCGTGTGCAGAATACCTGTTGTGCGGGAGGATATCCCATTGGCGGGCAGGATGCCCGCACTACATTTTTGTGACCAACTGTTCGTTGCTCACTGATTTCAGCCAGCCTTTTTCTTCATCTTTCTCGCCCTTAAAAGGTGAAATAGAGCGCAGGCGTTCTACAATTGTTGGCATGACTTCCAACACTCTCTCGATCTGTTCTCCACTGTTGTAACGGGAGAGGCTAAAGCGGAGCGAACCGTGGAGAAGGGTGTAAGGCAGTCCCATTGCACGCAAGACGTGGGAGGGTTCCAAGGAACCGGAAGTACAGGCGGAACCGGAAGAGGCGCAAATGCCTTCGCGATCGAGCATTAACAGTAGCGCTTCGCCTTCGACGTATTTGAAACCAATATTAGTAGTATTAGGCAAGCGTTTACTGTGATGACCGTTGAGTTGACAGTCGGGGATGGTAGTCAGTAGTCCTTGTTCGAGGCGATCGCGCAATGCTCTAACTCTGGTACTTTCTTCTTTTAGATGCGCGATCGCCAGTTCTGCGGCTTTCCCCATCCCAACGATACCAGGGACATTTTCCGTTCCACCTCTTCGTCTTCGTTCCTGGTGTCCGCCTATCAGGAAAGGACGGAAGCGAACGCCTTTACGGATATAAAGAGCGCCAATTCCCTTGGGAGCATTAAATTTATGACCGGACATCACCAAGAAATCGACGGTACTATCTTTCATGTTTAAAGGAATTTTTCCAACTCCTTGCACCGCATCGACGTGGAATAAAATGCCTCGCTCTTTTACGATATGTCCGATGCGCTCGATGGGGAAAATGTTGCCCGTTTCATTGTTAGCGCACATAATTGAAACGAGGGCAGTATTATCGTTGAGCGAGGCTCTTAGCTCGTTTAAGTTGAGTTGACCTTTGCGATCTACTGAAAGATATGTAACGCTGTAACCTTCTTGTTCCAGCTTTTTGCAAAGATTAAGAACTGCCGGATGTTCTACTTGAGTCGTAACGATGTGGCGCTTATCCGGCAGTGCTGCCAATGCAGCGCGAATGGCAGCGTTATCCCCTTCACTTCCACAGCTTGTAAAAACGATTTCAGTCGCTTCTGCGCCAATTAATGCTGCTACCTTTTCCCTTGCTTCTTTAACCTGCCTACTAACCTGTCCGCCAAAGGCATGCATGCTCGAGGGGTTGCCATAGTAATTTTTTAGGTAGGGAAGCATTGCTTCTATAACTTCCTCAGCTACTTGAGTTGTGGCATTGTTATCGAGATAGATGACAGGTGGGGTATGGTCTTCGATCGCACTCATACTTGCACCTCCTGTATTGGTGTGGATGAATTAATTTCATGCCATTGCTCGTAGAAGTCGAGAACAGCGGTTTCTATTGCGTCATAGACTTGAACGGCTTCAATTCCTGCTGTCCGCAAGCGCTCTTCGGCTCCAGCACCGATTTTTAAGACCAGAACTGCCGTACAATCAGAGAGCTTTTGCAAGATGTCGTCCATAGCGCTTTGTTCGCCATAGCCGCCTTTACAGTAGGGAATGACCTGGCGAGTTTCGAGGAAGGTAGCTTGTGCGTCATTTACCTCATAAATTTGAAATTCCTTGGCGTGACCGAAGTGTTCGTTGACGATTCCTCCGCCTTTGGTAGCAACAGCTACTCGAATTGAATTCCGGACAGTAATCATTTTTCTAGCTATTTAGCATGAATGTAATTCTCTTGTTGGCTCTTGTCGCACTTGTGTTTAATTTTGCGTTCCAGGTACGGAGATTGGGATGCGAGATTAAGAGTCTTGAGCTTTAACTAAATTAAAAAGAACCGAAAGTAGAAAAGTAGAGAAGGTGTACTTTTGCCAGTAGACTTTCTTTTGAAGTTCTAGAGAGTTTATGTGGCTCGTGTCTTTTGATAAGTATTCGGCTGCTTTAGTTGCAATCGTACAATAACCTCTGTTCGACCAGTCTCTTGATTTTGTATAAGTTTTATCTAAATAATATTTTTTTAATATTTGTTGAGCTTATGTTTTAACGATCGATCTATTAATTTACGAACTTTCTATCAACTCGATGTTTCTTTTGAGATTTATTGCAGATTTTTTTTTGCCTGGGGGGTACGGGGATAGTTTAGATAGGCATAAAACCTTCCAGATCTCTTTCAAAGCCTTTAAGATCGGGTTTTGCCATTAATTATTGCCTGCTCGGTCTTGAGTACAAATAATTTGTTACAGCGATCGCTTTAAAAATTAAATATTACGAAAATATTTCTCTGAATTCTAAATTAAATGAAGCTTTAGAAAAAAATTTAAAATTTATATTGCAAAAAATTAACGCGATCGCGAAAATATAGATTTTGCTGAATTAGAAATATATATGAATCTCAATTTAGCTCTTAGACAAAGTTGAATTCTGTATTAAAGCTAACATTATTTCTATGATGCATTTTTAAATGTAATTTGTGCATCGAGAAGTATAATTTTGTTTGATAGAGTATTTTTACTCAGTAGATTTAGAATCTTCTGGGTAGATTTACACTGTTAGAAAAAATACTTTTTAGATTAAAATAAAATTAAAAATAATAGCTCTACATCTTAATGAATCGAAAGAAGTAGTAGTAATTAGCTAAAAGTAGAGAAAAACCTCATGAAGATTCAAATAGAAAGTAATGACTTCGAGGAAAAATCTTATTGCCACTTATGCGGTAGTATCTTTTATCCCACCGAGGTCATAGCAAGAGCTTATAGGGATTCCGGCGAATACATAAGCGATGTTTGTCCCCAGTGTATCGCTGCCGAACCAGAGGGAATGCGTCTGAGAATGCGCCGACGTGCTGAAACTATGAAAGCGATCGCATCCGAACTCGAACGAATGACGAGAGACGAGATTGAATCTCCCAGCCTCGACCATTTCAGGGTTGCCAATCAAATTGCTAAGGCAATGCAGTAGGTTTGAGCTATTAATTAATAAATATATCTTATTGTTTAATATCGGAGCGAACAGCCCGAAAATCTATGAAGAACCAGTTCCGCTTCCGAAGATAAAGCGATTGCATCCGAACTCGAAGGTAAACGTTAATGCAATAAATTTATAACTTTTGGATAATAGGCGGCATCTCAAACTTTTGAGCGATGCTAGATATTTTGACTCGTGCGACGTTAATAAAATAGTCATCGCTTAATAATAGTAAAGCATAGGGAAAAAACGATGCCGGATGAAATATTAAGAAAAAACCTTCCAGAAAATGCTCTCATTAGTATTGTCTGCGATCGCAAAGTGGATGCGAATCCAAAGAACTATCTAAACGCGATCGCATCCCAACTCGAACGACAACAACACCTTCTCACAATTTGATAATAAAACTGTCTCGCCGATGAAAGTCTGCTTGCGAACCGCGATGACTCAACGCCCAGTAAGTAACATCCTCGTCTTTAGATTTGACGACGGCAGTAACGGCAACGTCTAGGGTTCGATCGGCTAGGATACACTCATTCAAATCGAGTTCTAAAGTCAGCAGCAAAGCACTCGCTTGACGCTGGACGCTAAACGGCAGAGACGCAATGGCAAGTTCCTCTTGCATCCCTTGCCGATAATCGTCAAAGCAATAAACATTCCAATGTCCTGCTGGCGAAAGGTTAAACTCCCAATAACGGGTTGAATTCTCAATGCCAAGGAAGAACTCGAAACAAGTTTCTTGCCAAAGTTCGTGCTTGCGGGCTGGCAAATCCGCGATCGCGGGAATGATAATTTTGGCTAAATCGCCGAGAAGTGCATAGCGAACGGTCAATCTATTCGCATTTCGGGCAATGCTGCCGTTAATCTTTAAATCGGGCAGCGGGTTTAAGCCAAATGGCTGCAAGGAAAAACTTTGCTCGTTCATCGCGTTGCCTGAATAATGTTGCCAATGGTGGCTTCCTGAGATTCGATACTCTCGGTGAGCTTAAATTGTACGAGTGCCCTAGCAAGATTGTGTTCTGGATACTTAACCTTAAAGTAGACATTCCCTTCTAAATAATCGGTGAAAAATCTCAGCCCTAACTCGAAAGCAATCAGGCGAATTGCGTCGTACAGATATTCATAGTCATTTTCGGTGAGGAAATCTTTTGCCACGGAGAGATAGCCTTGCAGGATGGACTGGCAAATGTCGGTGTCGAAACGCACCATCTCCCACTGTTCGGTTTCTTCTCCTAAAGGGTTGCAGCCCGATCGCAAGCAATCTCCGATATCATAATGAACTAAGCCAGGTTTAACGGTGTCGAGGTCGATCAGACTAATGGCATGCCCGGTGGTAGTGTCGATCATGACATTGTTAACCTTCGGGTCGCCATGGATGGGACGCAGGCGCAGATGTCCTTTCGCTTGGGCATTTTCGAGGACGTGCGCCCAAGCTTTGCGATCGCGAACAAACTGCAAACAATACTCCACTTCTCTAGGTTGATTCGCGCTGGTTTGTGGAGACCTTACATGTAAAGTCTCGACCTTTTCATAATGCTGAAGGTAGCGCGATGTAATGTGAAACCCTTCTAATGTGTCAACCAATTTTTCGATGGGCAAATCGCCGATCAGGTTATGAAATGTAGCGAGTGCATAGCCGACTTCGCGGGCGTGTTTGCTATCTTTAATGGTGTCAAAAGACTGCGCAGCTTCAATAAAACTAATTGCCCGCCAGAACGATCCCTTAGAATCAATCCAGTAATCTTGAGCATCCTGCGTCAGGAGGACTCGCGGCACCTCCCAGCGTCGTCCGCCGCCGAGAGGGGCGCGTTGCAAGCGATCGCGAACATGCTGGGTAAAGGTACTCATGTTCTGCATAACGAGTTCTGGTTGACGAAACACTTGCGTGTTGATGCGTTGCAGGATAAAGTGTTTTTCTTGTGGGGAATCTAGGATTACCAAAAAAGTGCTATTGATATTGCCATGCCCAAATTCCTGGATATCGATAACTTTCCCCTGCGGCTTGAATCGATTTGCAATGTCAATAAGATTATTCAAGGTTTTGCCCGTTGGATTGAGATACTGGAAGAATTATAGAAAAATTTTTTGTATAACACCTCTAGATGGATGATTAAGCAGAAAGTTCCGGTTCATTTCCCGGCTTGCGATCGCATACTTGGAAGGTTAACTCGTTATTTGGTATTATCTCAGTGCCGAACTTGACTGGCTTAAAAACTAGGTGTTGCTGAAAAGTAATGATATGTGCGCAGATATGTAATCTAGAAATCCTATTGTTTTGTATGATGTTGATTTAAAATCATTACCCATTCAGCAATACTGATTTTTGAAAAAGACTTATTCAGCGTTAGAAAATAGAGTTAAGTTAATAAGCTATGCCGCGATATTTGAGTTTTTTTACAGTTAAAGGACTAGCAACAATAGGACAGCGAATTTTGTAAGTACCTCCGCGAAACTTTCCAGTAATTCCAGAATTAATGGTGTCAATGGAAAGCGGAAAACAGTGATAGGACAAGCCGAGAAAATAAAGTTTCATTGTTTTATCTCCAGTTGTTTTATCGGGTTGCTGGTATTGATATTTGAGGATGTTAGGAAAACCCCGCGCTCCTCAAATATCTTTCTTAACTGTCTTTATCGTAGAGATTTCACCCTTAAAAAACATCTAAAAAACGTCTTGAATGAGATCGACGAAGTAGATTAAATTGCTACTTACTTTCGTTGAGGCGCTAAGTGAAATGGCTTAAATCGGTTGTCGATCGCGATCGCACAAAACTACTGCAACTTAACAAAGTTAAGCCGATTGCACGTTCTAATTAGAAACTTGTTAACTTAACTATTTAAAGACGAAGCGATCGCATTAGCATAAATGGCTAGTTGAGAACGGTTTTTGAACGTCAAACGGTTTAATAAGTGAGTAACGTAGGTTTTGATCGTCCCTTCTGCAAGATGCAGTTGAGTAGCAATTTCGCGGTTTGTGCAACCTTGTCCAATTAAACGCAAGACATCTCTTTCTCTCGGCGGTAACTGAACTAATTCCTCTGGTATGCTTTGAGCCTCTGCCTCATTTGAGTCAGGAACTCTCATCACTAACTTTTCCATCAATCCTGGAGCCATTTGGCTGTAGCCGCGATGCACAAAACGAATCGCGTCTGCCAGTTCGGGGGCTGGCATATCTTTGAGTAAATAGCCTTTGGCACCTGCCCGCATCGATTGAGCAATGTCGCGATCGTCGTCAAAGGTACTCAGCACTAAAACTTTGATGTCTGGAAACTGCTCTTTGATGAGCCGAGTAGCTTCTATGCCCGTCATGATAGGCATTCGGATATCCATCAGCACCACGTCAGGCTGTAAAGACGCGATCGCATCAAGAGCAACTTGCCCATTTTCGGCGCATCCTACCACTTCTAAATCGGGTTCCTCGCCGAGTAACGCTTGTAACCCCTGACAAATTAAACTTTGATCGTCCACTAGTAATAAACGAATCAAGATAGCACCTCCGATAAAGGGATTTCAATTTCGATCTGACAACCCGCTCCTGGCTGTGATGTTAGGCGAAAATTGCCATTGAGGGCAGCGACTCGTTCTTGCATTCCTTGCAGCCCAAATCCGCTGGTTTGCTGGTTACAATTAAACCCTTTACCATTGTCGTGAAAGGTAAGACAGACGCGATCGCCTGTCGTCGCTAACTGAATTTGCACTTGAGTAGCGTCTGCATATTTGAAAACATTTGTCAAGGCTTCTTGTACGGCTCGGTAAAGGGTTTTAGCGGCAAAAGTCGGAACGGGTTCTATTAGTCGAACGTGGGTGGTGGTAACAATACCAGTGGCTTGTCGAAACTCTTCTGCTAAAGATGCGATCGCATCTTGTAGCGGCTGTTCGGTTTCTTCATCTTCGCGAAGCGCGCTCACCGATTTCCGCACCTCATGCATGGCAGTCGTGCCGAGGCGTTGCGCCTGAGCCAGAAAAGACGCGGCTTGCTCTACATCGCTATATAACAGGGTTGCAACTGCTTGTAACTGAATGTTTAGCGCAGTCAAGGCATGTCCGAGGGAGTCGTGAATGTCGCGAGCAATGCGGTTGCGTTCTTCAATTGCCGCCATCTCTTCAATGCGTTGTTTGAGCGATCGCTCTTGTTCTAAGGCTTGCAGGAGTTCGCTTTGCGTTTGCTGTAACTGATGATTTTGTGTCTGTAGTTGTATTTGCAACCGTCGGATCGCGAGTTGATTTTCCAGTCGAGCTAAAACTTCTTCGATCTGGAAAGGCTTTTGAATGTAGTCTACGCCGCCGCTCGTAAATGCTTTGACTTTATCGAGTACTTCATCGAGAGCGCTGATAAAAATAATAGGGATCTCGCGGGTGCGATCGTCCGCTTTCAATTGCTGGCATACCTCATAGCCGTCTATCTGCGGCATTTTGATATCAAGCATAATCAGGTCGGGAGGAGCCGCTTGCGCTCCCATCAATGCCATCGCTCCATCAATGGCACAGCGAACTTTGTAACCGCTATCGGTTAGCACAGACGATAGCAAACGCAGATTATCGGGCGTGTCGTCCACAATAAGAATATTGCCTTTGGGTGCGGTATCGGGATTCATCTCGTGTACTGTCCTTCCTCAATTTAGGCTGAAGGTTGAGTTAATGCAACGATGCGATCGAACCGATAGCCATCGACCAGATCGGCGAGAGCAAGAATAAGGCTATCATATTCGGGCGGAATTTGCTGAATTAACCGAACAATTTCCTCGGCATCGACTTGAGTAGCGGCTTGGTGCAGTTGTTCTCGCCACTCTACAGGCATCGCATCGAGCAGTTCGCGATCGATTTGAGATTGCGTCGCTTCCGCTTTAGAAACTGGGACAAGCGGTTCGTAAATATAACGCACGCCCAAATAATGCGCCATTTTCTCAAAAATCTCCTCTTCTCGGAATGGTTTGCGAACAAAATCATCGCAACCCGCAGATAGAGCAACAACGCGCTCCTCCTCAAAAACGCTGGCAGTAAGGGCGATAATCACCGTCGCTTGCCCTTTGAGATGGGATTTAATCTGTTTGGTCGCTTCATGGCCATCCATGACTGGCATACGCAGATCCATCCAAATTAAATGGGGTTCAAAAGCTTCCCATTGGGCGATCGCTTCTTGACCGTTGCTAGCTTCTTTAACTTCAAACCCTAGCGGTTCTAACATTTTGAGCAACAACTGGCGATTTTCCCAGCGATCTTCCACCAGCAACAAGCGATAGCGCGGTTGGTCGGGCGCTAATCCTATAACTCGCCGATGGCGCTGTTTGGGAGATCTTTCGATCGCATCTGCGCTCGCGATGGGAATATTAAACTGGAACTTGGTTCCTTTTCCTACTTGCGTTTCTAAGGTGATATCTCCGCCCATCAACTGCACGAATTCTCGGCTTATCGCCAAACCGAGTCCGGTTCCTTGCTGGGAACGGCGACCCGTTTCGGTTTGCACGAAGGCATTAAACAGGGTTGTCAATTCCTCTGGAGCGATGCCCGATCCTGTGTCTTCGACCTCGAATTGAATGGTCACTTGTCCTTTGTCACTTGTCGCTTGTTCGACTAATGACACGCGCAGCGTTACGCTTCCCTTTTGGGTGAATTTGATCGCGTTGGAGAGCAGGTTCATTAAGACTTGGCGTAATTTACTTTCGTCGGTTTGGACGTATTGAGGGATGTCTGGTTGTCGCTCTACGATTAATTGGATGCCCCCAGAAATGGCTTTGGGTCGCCACATTTCTTCTAAGGTGTCGATTAGGTAATAAAGGTCGAAGTTGGTTTCGTTTAAGCGTGTTTGTCCCGCTTCGATTTTGGACATTTCCAACACGTCGTTAATCAATTCCAGCAAATGTTCGCCGCTACGAGTAATCGTGCCTAAATAGTCTTGCTGTTGGGTGGAGAGCAGGCGATCGCGTGCCATGAGTTGGGTAAAGCCAAGAACGACGTTAAGGGGGGTACGCAGTTCGTGGCTCATATTTGCCAGAAATTGACTCTTGGTGCGGTTGGCAGATTCTGCTATCAGTTTTGCTTCTTTGAGCGCTGCTTCTGCTTGTTTGCGATCGCTGATATCGGTGACGGTGCCTTCGTAATAGAGTAACTCGCCACTGCAATCGCGCACGCTACGGGTATTTTCGGAAATCCAGATCGTCGTGCCATCCTGCCGATAAACTTGCGATTCAAAATTTTCTACCGCGCCTTTCTCTTGCATTAAGCCAACTAACTCTTGTCGTCGCTCTGGCAAAATATAGATCTGTCGTTCGATATCCGTCACGTTTTCGAGTAAGGATGAAACGGATTCACAGCCATAAATCTCTGCTAGTCTGGGATTGGTGCTCAAAAAACGACCTTCAGGCGTACTCTGAAAGATCCCCGTCACAGAGTTTTCAAAAATACTGCGATATTTCTCTTCTGCTTGCTCGGTAGCTGCGGCATAGGCTCTAATTTTCAGCACGATCCAAGCAGAAATGCCAGCCAACAGGACAATCGATAGCAAGTAAAACCAGAGTCGATAGTTATTAGTTGCGTCGATCGCTTGTTGATAATAGCGATTATATGCGATCGCTAATTCTTCGATGCTCTGTGAGGCGGGCAATTCCATAACGAGCGCGACTAAATCGTTGACCCGAGCGCGTCGGTTGAGAATTATTTTTGCATGGGTCATTGCCATATCGACATCGGCATTATTTGGCTTTGATGTGGCGAGAATCTGTTGAATTTCGCTATTTATTCGATCTACTAAGGCTGTATCGGTTGAGAGATTAAATAGCAAGATGTCTCTGAGTAGCGCATTTAAACGGGTTGCTTGAGTTGGTTCTTTCTCGGTTAAATCGGCGATCGCAACGGGAAAATAGCTTAGGGAGTTGAGTAAAACCGCATTTTGCGTTTGAAATTTTAAAATCGATTCTTCCCGCTTCTGCGAAATATTCGTGTAAGTTTGCAGGAGGCGATCGAGTTCTTTGCGTCCTTCTGCGCTAACAAAGCTAGGCATTTGCTTGAGATCGGTTTGTAATTGCTTGAGTTTTGCTAAATCGTTGACAATTGGATCGTAATGTGTTAGAAGACCATCTCGTGTTTGCAAAACATTGCGATCGATGCGGGCATCTAATTGTTGCATTTGGCGTAAGTTCGCGAGATACTCACTGTGGCGATCGACATCGATCTCGGCAGACTTGACCCACAAAAATCCCAACACCAGCACTATCCCCGGTAAAAGATAACCGCTCAAGGATAAAAACGTTTGCGCGTAATCTCGTTTTTTAAAGAGTTTTGACGGGAATGTGGCTAGAATGCTGCGACTCATAGCGCTTTACCTTGATATACTCCGTTAAGGGTGCGTAAGAACTGAGCGATGAGATCGATCTGTTCTTGGGAAAGCGGGCGACCGAGTTGATATTTGGTCATAATTGCGATCGCCCCTTCTAAGGTTTCGGCAGACCCATCGTGAAAGTAAGGCGGAGTTAAAGCAACGTTCCGCAAGCTAGGAACTCGAAACACGTAGCGATCGGCTTCATTTTTGGTAATGTTATAACGTCCGTAGTCGGCTTTAGTTATGTTACCGCGATCGGCAAAATAGTTTCCGATCGCGCCAAAGGGTTGAAACATATTCCCCCCAACATTTACCCCTTGATGACAGCTTACGCAGCCATAGGCTTTAAAAAGTCGATAACCTTCTTGTTCTGCTGCGGTTAGCGCCTGTTTATTGCCACTCAAAAAGCGATCGAAACGAGAGTTGGGCGTGTTAAGGGATAATTCGTAAGCGACGATCGCATCTTTAATATTAGTTTGCGTCACGCCATCGGGATAAATTTGGTTAAACGACCGCGCGTATTCTGGCGTATTTTGGAACGATTCAATGGCTTTTTGCCATTGGGTATCCATCACCTTTGGGTTGGTCATCAGCGCATCGAGATGATCGAAAAGACGCTCGAATTCTCCATCCCAATTAAATCGAAAGTTGAAACGGACATTAAAAACGGTCGGGGTATTCACTTTCGTTTTAGCACCATCAATTCCAGGCGAATGAGAGCGGCGAGCGGCTCCACCTTGGCTAAGATTATGACAGCTAACACAAGATACCCGATTATTTTGAGAAAGACGCACGTCCTGAAATAATTTCTCTCCTAATGCGACTTTAGCGCTGTCAATCGCGATCGCGATTGGAATTGGTTGGATTGGTTCGTTAGTTTGAGCGATCTCTACTGGTTTGGTTGCCCTCAGATTGACTGACTCTGAAGATAGGAAATGTCGCCAGATAAGCGCAACCAGAATTGCGAGTAGAATTAAAGCAACTAAGTTAAACCTTCGCCGAATTCGCCGATCGATCCTCAAGAATTTCATTATCGTTCTCGTTTTTCTAATTTTCTCTCGACAACCGATCGTTTTTGCGATCGCAGTTATTATTTACTCGAATCGTTCGCCAATCTTTTATGCAAAGTTTCGATATTCCCATCTGAGGCGTTGCCGAAATCGTCCAGGAGCAAGTCAGCCAACAACTACACCCCAATCGATAACTTAGCGAGCTAGCTTGTTAAGCGGTTCGATCTCTAAAACCCAAAATCCAGAATCCGCAGTCGAATCGAGTCGGCAGCAGCGGGCAATCCTTCGGTTTGGGCGAGAATTTGCAAGGCGCTAGAGATTTTTTTGAGCGCAGCGGGAGAGTATTCGATCATATTCGCCTGCTTCATAAACGTTTCAACTCCTACCGTAGACGCATAGCGAGCCGTTCCAGAGGTGGGAAGAATGGCAGAAGAACCGCCCAGATAATCGCCCACTACTTTTGGAGTGGAGTTGCCTAAGAAAATGGCTCCAGCATGGCGAATTTGCTTCGATAATTCCCAGGGATCGCTGACTTGTAGGGCGAGATACTGAGGTGCAAAATGGTTGGCGAGTTCGACGGCTTCCTCTAAGCTATCGACGATCGCGATAAATCCATAGTGAGCGATCGCTTTTTCGGCAAAAATCCGTTGGGGATGGTGTTGCAGTTGTTGGCTGACTTGCTCCTGGACGATTTCAGCTAATTGAGCATCGGGCGTTAGCAGAATGGCGGCAGCCGAGGTATCCTGTTCGGCTTGTGCTAAGAGATCGGCGGCGACTTGGATGGGGTTAGCTTCGCTGTCGGCAATAATCATTAAATCCGATACGCCTGCGGGAAAGTCGATCCCCACCGTTCCATAGACCATTTTCTTCGCCAGCGTGACGTAAATATCTCCCGGTCCGGTAATGACTTCTACCTTAGGGATGGTTTCCGTGCCAAACGCCAAAGCCGCGATCGCAGCAGCGCCGCCAATGCAATAAATCTCCGTCACTCCCGCTTCTTGAGCGGCTACTAAAATTCTCGGATCGATTCTCTGTTGAGCGTCTGGCGGCGTAACCATGACAATCTGTTCCACGTTAATTGCCTTGGCGGGGATCGCTTGCATTAGAACGGTACTCAGAGATGGAGTCGTGCCTCCTGGTACGTAGAGTCCCGCTCGTTGGACAGGTAGATAGCGCTTGCCCCAGGCAACGTCGTCCTCGCGAAATTGCACCCAGGATTTGGGGACTCGCTGGCGATAAAATTCTTCGAGTTGGCGACAAGCCAACTTAATGGCATCGAGCAATTCTTTGGGAATTTGTTGATAGGCAGCATCGAGTACCGAGCCGCTTAAGCGCAATCGCTGCAATTCCAGCGGACGCTGCTCCAACTTGTCAGCATAGTCTAAAATCGCTCGATCGCCTTGCAATCTCACGGTTTCGAGGATTTCTCTAACCAACGCCTCTTTGGAGCGAATCTCGTCGTCGCGAGCGCGATCGCTGATTCTCCGCAGTTCTGTTCGTGCTTCGGCTTGCCCGGTAATGATTCGCAGCATGGAGTCTAAATGCCCGCAGTAGCTACTATCCGCGTAAGTTTGGCGAGACCCTTGCTCGCAAAACTCACACCTAATAGCTTAACTTGGATTTTTACTCGCTCGCTTTATGAAGAAAGAAACTTCTTTCTTCCAGATTAATTGAAAATCAATGGCTCTTGTTGTTATAATGATATGTCCTATTCTATTGTTTCCGTCTACCCAAACGATTTTATAAGACAACTGTGGCTAATACGAAGTCTGCTATCAAGCGCATCCAAATCGCCGAACGCAACCGCCTGCGCAATAAAGCTTATAAGTCGGCGGTCAAAACCCTAATGAAAAAATATTTTAAGGCTGTAGAGGACTATGCTGCCAACCCCAGTCCCGAAACTCAACAAGTGGTTCAAAAGGCAATGTCAGAAGCTTACAGTAAGATAGATAAGGCAGTAAAGCGTCGAGTCCTGCATCGCAACAATGGCGCTCGCAAAAAAGCTCGTTTGGCGAAAGTTCTGGCGCAAGTTGCAACGGCTTCCTAGGCGGGACACAAGCGAGTTGACCAGCTAACACAAAACTGCCAAACTTTCTCAAGGGAGGTTAGATTGCGGGGAATTGCGGCTCAGTTAGCTCTCAGGAGGACGATACGAGCAAAACGTCTCGCCGGGAGGATTAGATGCAGCTAATCGATACCCACGTCCACCTCAACTTTGATGTTTTTGCAGGGGAACTCGATGCCCTGCGATCGCGATGGCGAGAGGCACAAGTTGTTCGGCTCGTTCATTCCTGCGTAGAACCGGGAGAATTTGCTAGTATAAAAGTCCTAGCCGATCGCTTCCTCGAACTCTCGTTCGCCGTTGGCTTGCATCCCCTAGATGTTCACAAGTGGACGCGATCGATGGCAGAGGAAATTTTAACGCTTGCCAGTTCGGATAAGCGAGTCGTCGCTATCGGAGAAACGGGACTGGATTTCTACAAAGCCAACAACGAAGTCCTGCAAAAAGAAGCCTTAGAAGCGCAACTGACAATTGCCAAACAACTAGGTAAGCCAGTTATCATCCACTGTCGGGACGCAGCGGCAGTCCTGCGAGAATTCTTGCAGGATTTCTGGCAGCGATGCGGTTCGGTAGAGGGAGTGATGCACTGTTGGGGCGGCACGAAAGAAGAAACGCAATGGTTTTTAGACTTGGGACTCTATATAAGTTTTAGCGGCATCGTGACCTTTAAAAACGCACGGGACATCCAGGAGTCAGCTAAGATGGTGCCGAGCGATCGCTTGCTCGTCGAAACTGACTGTCCCTTTCTCGCCCCCACTCCCAAGCGAGGAAAAAGAAACGAACCTGCCTACGTTCGTTACGTGGCAGAATCCGTTGCCAATTTGCGCAACGTCTCCTTAGAAACCCTCGCCGAACAGACGACGGAAAATGCCTGCCGACTTTTTGGTCTATCATTAGTGGAACCTATCGATGCCAGAACGACCGCGATCGCCAAATAGACATAACTACCCCACTACCCCCAACTAGGGAATGACCGAATCAGCAATCAGCAATCAGTAATTAAGAATCAGTAATCAGTTAGCGCGCTAACTGATTACTAAATGTTGTTAATAGGATTTTTCCAATTCTTCTACATTTCTTAGCGCAAGTACGGACAGCGATGACGAATCTAACCTACAACCTGCTACCCGACCTCATCGAAATTCAACACGCCAGCTTTCGTTGGTTTCTTGAAGAAGGATTGATCGAGGAACTCGATAGCTTCTCTCCCATTACCGACTATACAGGCAAGTTGGAGCTGCATTTCATCGGTTCCGACTACAAACTCAAAGAACCCAAATACAGCGTCGATGAAGCTAAGCGTCGAGATAGTACTTACTCGGTGCAAATGTACGTTCCCACTCGCTTGATTAACAAAGAGACGGGAGACATGATCGACCAAGAGGTCTTCATCGGCGACCTGCCCTTGATGACCGAACGGGGGACTTTTATTATTAACGGGGCAGAGCGAGTTATTGTCAACCAAATCGTGCGTTCCCCAGGGGTATATTACAAGGCAGAAACCGATAAGAACGGTCGTCGCACCTACTCTGCCTCGCTCATTCCCAACCGGGGCGCTTGGCTGAAATTTGAAACCGACAAAAACGGTTTAGTCTGGGTACGGATCGACAAAACTCGGAAACTGTCGGCTCAAGTGTTGCTCAAAGCGATCGGATTGAGCGATAACGAAATTATCGATACCTTGCGCCACCCAGAATACTATCAAAAGACGCTCGATAAAGAAGGCAACCCCAGCGAAGAAGAAGCACTTCTAGAACTGTACCGCAAACTGCGTCCCGGCGAGCCGCCAACCGTCAGTGGCGGTCAGCAGTTACTCGATTCTCGCTTCTTCGATCCCAAACGCTACGATCTCGGACGGGTAGGACGCTACAAGCTCAATCGGAAATTGCGCCTCAACGTGCCAGATACGTTACGAGTACTAACGCCTACCGATATTTTGGCAGCGATCGACTACCTGATCAACCTGGAGTTCGATACGGGCAACACCGACGATATCGACCACTTGGGCAACCGCCGCGTGCGATCGGTCGGCGAACTCTTGCAAAACCAAGTTCGAGTGGGACTCAATCGCTTGGAGCGTATCATTCGCGAGCGGATGACGGTCAGCGAAGCCGATAAACTCACCCCAGCTTCCCTCGTTAACCCTAAGCCGCTCGTCGCTGCGATTAAAGAGTTCTTTGGCTCCTCCCAGTTGTCTCAGTTCATGGATCAGACCAATCCCTTAGCCGAGTTAACCCACAAGCGGCGCTTGTCGGCTCTCGGTCCCGGAGGACTGACCCGCGAACGCGCTGGATTTGCGGTGCGCGATATTCATCCCTCTCACTACGGTCGCATCTGTCCGGTAGAAACGCCAGAAGGTCCCAATGCTGGCTTGATCGGCTCCTTGGCAACCTATGCCCGCATCAACCAATATGGCTTCATCGAAACACCCTATTACCAAGTCGAAAACAAACGCGTCAGACGGGATTTACCGCCCGTTTATCTGACAGCAGATGAAGAAGACGACTTACAAGTCGCGCCGGGAGACGTACCGACCGATGCCGAGGGCAACATCCTCGGCGAAACCGTTCCCGTTCGCTACCGTCAAGAATTCTCGACCACAACGCCAGACCAAGTGGACTACGTTGCCGTTTCCCCCGTCCAGATCGTCTCGGTGGCTACCTCATTAATTCCCTTCTTGGAACATGACGATGCCAACCGCGCTCTTATGGGATCGAACATGCAGCGTCAAGCCGTACCCTTGCTCAAACCAGAACGTCCTTTAGTTGGGACGGGACTGGAAGCGCAAGCCGCTCGCGATTCGGGGATGGTAGTCGTCTCTCGCCATGAGGGTAAAGTAACCCACGTGGACGCAACCCAGATTAAAGTTCGAGTCAACGAGACAGGACATGAGATCGTCTATCGCTTGCAGAAGTACGAGCGCTCCAACCAGGATACTTGTTTGAACCAGCGTCCCCTCGTTTATATCGGCGAAGATGTCGTGCCGGGACAAGTGCTGGCTGACGGTTCCGCTACAGAAGGCGGCGAACTTGCTCTGGGACAAAATATTCTGGTAGCGTATATGCCGTGGGAAGGCTATAACTACGAAGATGCCATTCTAATCAGCGAACGACTAGTATACGACGACGTTTACACCAGCATCCACGTCGAAAAATACGAAATCGAAGCCCGACAAACGAAATTGGGACCCGAAGAGATCACGCGGGAAATTCCCAACGTCGGCGAAGATGCTCTGAGAAACTTAGACGAACGGGGAATCATTCGTACCGGTGCTTGGGTTGAAGCGGGCGACATCTTGGTAGGGAAAGTCACTCCTAAAGGGGAATCCGACCAACCGCCAGAAGAAAAGTTACTGCGGGCAATCTTCGGCGAAAAAGCTCGCGACGTGCGCGATAACTCGTTGCGCGTGCCCAACGGCGAGAAAGGTCGGGTATTAGATGTCCGCGTCTTCACTCGCGAACAAGGCGACGAATTGCCGCCAGGAGCCAATATGGTCGTGCGGGTATACGTGGCTCAGAAACGGAAAATTCAGGTGGGAGACAAAATGGCGGGTCGCCACGGGAATAAAGGGATTATTTCCCGCATTCTCCCCATTGAAGATATGCCTTATTTGCCAGACGGTCGTCCGGTCGATATCGTACTCAATCCCTTGGGGGTTCCCTCGCGCATGAACGTTGGACAAGTGTTTGAATGTTTGCTGGGATGGGCAGGAGAAAACCTGGGCATGCGGTTTAAGGTGACTCCCTTCGACGAAATGTATGGAGAAGAAGCATCCCGCCATACCGTACATGGTTTGCTACAGGATGCCGCAGCCAAACCCGGAAAAAATTGGATTTACAACGCCGAACATCCCGGCAAAATTCAAGTGTATGACGGTCGCACGGGAGAACCTTTCGATCGCCCGGTCACGGTCGGTCAGGCATATATGTTGAAGCTAGTTCACTTGGTAGACGACAAGATTCATGCCCGTTCGACCGGACCTTACTCGCTGGTCACGCAACAACCGCTGGGCGGAAAAGCGCAACAAGGCGGGCAGCGATTCGGAGAAATGGAAGTCTGGGCGCTGGAAGCTTATGGCGCTGCCTATACCCTGCAAGAATTGCTGACCGTGAAGTCAGATGACATGCAAGGACGCAACGAAGCGCTCAACGCGATCGTCAAAGGCAAGCCCATTCCTCGTCCGGGAACGCCAGAATCCTTCAAAGTATTGATGAGAGAATTGCAGTCCTTAGGATTAGATATTGCCGTTCACAAGGTAGAAACGACAGAAGATGGCACTCAGGATGTGGAAGTCGATTTGATGGCAGATTTCAGCCGACGCACCCCCAGCCGTCCCACCTACGAATCCCTCACGGCAGAAGACCTAGAGGAAGAAGAAGTCTAGATTGGGTCATTGGTCATTAGTCATTGGCGATTAGTAAAAAACAAATGACCAATGACAAAAGACAACTGACAAACACGAACTGATAATTGGTAACTGAAGAAAGAAATGGTATTTTACAATCACATTGTCGATAAAAATCGCCTAAAGAAATTAATTGCCTGGGCTTACCGCCAGTACGGTTCGGCTCGCTGTGCCCAAATGGCAGACGAACTGAAAGATTTGGGCTTTCGCTACGCGACAAAAGCAGGCGTGTCGATCAGCGTAGACGATTTGACCATCCCGCCCACCAAACGCAAGTTGCTCGATTCCGCCGAACAGGAAATTAAAGTAACCGAGCAACGCTACGCGCGAGGAGAAATCACAGAGGTCGAGCGCTTTCAAAAAGTGATCGACACTTGGAACAGCACCTCGGAGTCGCTCAAAGATGAAGTCGTGCGGAATTTCCAAGAGACAGACCCCCTCAATTCCGTCTATATGATGGCATTCTCTGGGGCACGAGGAAATATGAGCCAGGTGCGGCAGTTGGTAGGAATGCGGGGATTGATGGCAGATCCGCAAGGAGAAATCATTGCCCTGCCCATTAAAACCAATTTCCGTGAAGGACTGACAGTGACGGAATACATTATTTCTTCCTACGGCGCGAGAAAGGGATTGGTAGACACGGCGCTGCGGACGGCAGATTCTGGCTATCTGACTCGTCGCTTGGTAGACGTTGCCCAGGATGTGATCGTGCGAGAAATCGACTGCGGCACCACTAGAGGGATACGAGTCACAGCCATGAAAGATGGCGATCGCATCTTGATTCCTCTTGCCGACCGCCTGATGGGGCGAGTACTCGCCGAAGATGTCGTTGTAGGGGGTGAAGTCATTGCCAAGCGCAACGATAGTATCGATCCCGAATTAGCTTCCAAACTAGGCAAGCTAGTCGATTCAGTCCTCGTGCGATCGCCCCTGACTTGCGAAGCAGCGCGTTCGGTCTGCCAGCACTGCTATGGCTGGAGTCTGGCGCACGGTCACATGGTAGATCTGGGCGAAGCGATCGGGATCATCGCCGCTCAATCGATTGGCGAACCCGGCACCCAATTGACCATGCGGACTTTCCACACAGGCGGCGTATTTACCGGAGAAGTCGCCCGTCAAATTCGCGCTCAAACCAGCGGCACGGTGCGCTATAGTTCAGAACTCAGTACCCGTAAGGTGCGAACTCGCCACGGCGAAGACCGCGAACAAGTTGAAGTTGCTGGGGATCTAATTTTAGAGTCCGACTCTGGCGAGTCGATTCGCTATTCTACAACGCCGGGTTCCACCCTATTCGTAGCAGAAGGCGAGCGGGTAGAAGCCGGACAACTGCTCGCAGAAGTGGCAATGGCTAAGTTACAGCGTTCGACGGAGCGAGCAACCAAAGACGTAGCTTCGGATTTGGCAGGTGAAGTTTTGTTTGCCAACGTTGTGCCAGAAGAAAAAACCGACCGCCAAGGCAACACGACGCGCATCGCCCAGCGGGGGGGGTTGGTTTGGATTTTGTCGGGCGAAGTCTATAATCTGCCCCCAGGTGCCGAACCCGTAGTCAACAACGGCGATCGCGTCGAAATCGGAACGGTTTTAGCCGAAACGCGGTTGATTACTAATAATGGCGGTGTAGTACGCTTGACCCCCGGCAGTCGCGAAATCGATATCGTCACGGCTTCCGTTCTGCTCGATAAAGCCCAGGTCAAGCTCGAAAGCACCGGCGGGCGAGAACAGTATACGATCTATACAGCCGAAGGGCAGCGCTTTCTACTCAAAGCTGCACCGGGAACGAAGGTGCAAAACCACGCGATCGTTGCCGAATTAATCGACGATCGCTACCGAACGGAAACGGGAGGCATGATTCGCTATGCGGGAGTAGAAGTCTCTAAGGGAACTCGCAAGCAAGGTTATGAAGTGACCAAAGGCGGAACGATCCTTTGGATTCCCGAAGAAACCCACGAAGTCAACAAAGACATTTCCTTGTTAATTGTTGAAGACGGTCAATACGTCGAAGCAGGAACCGAGATCGTCAAAGATATCTTCTGTCAAATGAGCGGGGTAGTTGAGGTAATTCAAAAGAACGATATCCTGCGCGAGATTATCGTCAAGCCAGGAGACCTGCATCTAGATATAGATCCGGATGTAGCAGCGACGATCGAATTGGGACAACTCGTTCGACCCGGCACCGAAATTCTCCCCGGCGTTGTCGTCTCCGACTTGCGCCAAGCCGAATGGGTAGAAACTACCGAAGGATTGGGGCTACTTTTGCGTCCGGTCGTAGAATATCAAGTCTTTGACGAACCCGCAGCGCCATCTCAAGGCTCCATCAATCAGGAAGGCGGGCGACAGATCGAACTGCGATCGGTACAGCGCACATACTTCAAGGATGGAGAGCGGGTCAAGTCGGTGGAAGGCTGTCAATTACTCAGCACTCAATTAGTGTTAGAGATTTCCGGCGACGAATCGGATTCGACAACAACGCTGTCTGCCGATATCGAATTGCAGGAAGATGAAGCCGAAGGCTGCCAGCGCTTGCAGTTAGTCATTCTCGAATCCCTCGTCCTACGTCGGGAAACCGATATCGACCCCCACGGCGGTAGCATCCAGACTAGGGTTCTAGTTGAAGACGGACAACAAATTCCGCCAGGAGCTGTAGTCGCCCGTACCGAGATTCAATGTAAAGAGCCGGGTCAAGTGCGCGGGATCCGCAGTGGGAACGAAGCCATTCGTCGCGTTCTCGTCGTGCGCAATTCCGACTTGGTAACCCTGTCGATAGCCGAGAAACCATCAGTGGCTGACGGGGACTTAATAGTAGCAGGCACCCAAATAGCGCCGGGATATCAAGCATCGGAGTCGGGTCAAGTTCTCTCTGTGCGAAAATCGGCAGATGCTTACGAAGTGATTCTACGGGTCGCTCGTCCCTATCGAGTTTCTGCTGGTGCCATCCTGCACGTCGATAATGGAGATTTAGTACAGCGCGGCGATAACCTGGTCTTGTTGGTATTCGAGCGAGCCAAAACCGGGGATATCATTCAGGGGTTGCCTCGGATTGAAGAACTGTTAGAAGCTCGCAAACCGAAGGAAGCCTGTGTCTTATCTCGCAAGCCAGGAATCTGCCAGGTAGAGTACTTGGAAGACGAAACGGTCGATCTCAAGATCGTTGAAGATGACGGTACTGTCACTCAGTATCCCATTCTTCCCGGACAAAACCTTATGGTCTCTGACGGACAGCGGGTGGGGGTTGGAGAACCTTTGACCGACGGTCCTGCCAATCCTCACGAAATTTTAGAGGTTTTCTTCGAGTATTATGTGGAAGAGAAGGGCGTTTACGAGGCTGCTTTGAAAGGATTGCAGGCGACCCAGAGTTTCTTGGTCGATCAGGTACAGTCAGTTTATCAATCTCAGGGCATTGATATTGCCGACAAGCACATTGAAACGATCGTGCGCCAGATGACTTCTAAAGTCAGAGTCGATGATGGCGGCGACACGACCATGCTTCCCGGCGAACTTGTCGAGTTGCGTCAAATCGAGCAGGTAAACGAAGCAATGGCGATTACCGGAGGTGCTCCCGCCCAGTATACGCCCGTTCTCTTGGGGATTACTAAAGCATCGCTCAATACCGACAGCTTTATTAGTGCTGCTTCCTTCCAAGAAACGACTCGCGTCTTGACAGAAGCAGCAATTGAAGGTAAATCGGATTGGCTGCGCGGTTTGAAGGAAAACGTCATCATCGGACGATTGATTCCCGCTGGAACGGGATTTAATGCCCATGAAGACGCGATTGTCAACCCTGAGAGTGCGGAAGACATGGGATACGGTCGTCCTCTCGTTTACGGCGTGGACGAGAATTCCTCTTCGTCGCGGTTGTTTACGAACAACTTGGAGGACGATGATAATATGATTCTTGACGATCGCATCGCCAGAGCTTATGCAGGAGGAGACTCTAACGATTCCTTCGAGCCATTTCTAGATGATTTCTCGCCGGATGAGGATGAAGACTTTGATGGCGAAGAAGAATAGACGCGGCTAACGCTTTTAAATTTCATCTATCTAGCTTTGGCACGGACAAGTTTTGTCCGTGCTTTATTTTCTCTTAGTACATCAACGCCCAGAACTAAAGTTCTAGGCTCAAAGCTCAACCCGATTAAAATCGACTGAAATTCCTATTGGGTCTTCTTTAGAAGACTTTTTCGATCGGACAGAAAATTCATTACAACAACAGTTGTTGAGAATGGTGCAAGATCTCAGTTACATCTTACTCACAATTCTTTGTAAAATCTCCATTCCCGTAACGGCTTGCCAGCCAAACAGAACCAACAGCGCTACATTGAGAAAAATATGAGTATAGCGAGCAAATTCATTTCCTTTTTGCATGTAAGGAACCAAGGCAGTAGAGGTAGCGATCGCACCTGTCATGCCCAAACCAACCAGTAAATGCGGTCCGAAAAAGAGTTTGCCATTGTTGATATAGGTTACTGCCATACCGCCAATGGTTCCTAGCACCATTAACGCTAATAGAATCGAACCTACCTTGTGATGTCTGATGTTAAAGCCTTTCCCCATCAGTTCTTTTCTGATTTCTTTTTCGGCGGTACGAGTGCGCCGAACTTGAATGCCAAGGTACAGTGCATAAATGGATAGTCCCAAAAGAACCCACATCAGAATTGGATGACCGAATTGAGACCAAGTTTTTACGGCTTCTGGAATTTCAAAATTCATCGTGTTCTCTCCGCTGAGGTGCGAATCTTAAATCTTCATAAAACTTAACTTAGCACAAGCTCTTTGTGAATTTTGAATTTAGAATTCTCAATGCCTCTAATCTGGAAATAGAAAAATTTTTGTTTTGGGGATAGGCATGGCTTCACACCTAGATGTTCGCTTGATTCAAGCCGTTCGCAGTGGCAATCTCAGTCAAGTCCAACTGTTATTAGCTAAAGGAGCAAGGGTTGATGCGACCGATTTGAACGGTACGAGCGCTCTCATGTATGCTGCTGGGCGAGGAGACTTGGACAGCGTAAAAGTCCTCTTAGAAGCAGGAGCATCGGTAAACCAGCAGAGACAACCCTACGGCGCAAGTGCTTTAATGTTAGCCGCCGCAGCTAACCAAGTCGAGGTTGTACGAGCCTTATTGAAGGCGGGTGCCGATGTCAATCAAACAAATGACGATGGGACTCCAGCACTGACAATCGCGGCATACAAAGGTCACATCGAGGTTGTGAAACTGCTTTTAGCTGCGGGTGCCAATGTCAATATCCAGGATAAGGATGGCGATACTCCTCTGAATGTAGCAGCTCAAACCAATCATCGCGAGGTTGTCGCTACGCTGCTTCAGGCAGGCTCCGATCCCTTCGCCGGAGTAGGATCGTTAACCTTAGCCGTTGGTGCGGGAAATCTGGCTACAGTAGAAGTTTTTTTGGCAGCAGGAATCGATGTCAATACCACCAACGATCGCGGACGAACTGCCCTAATGGAGGCTGCCGCGACGGGAAATATCGCTATTGCCCAAAAATTAATTCAAGCTGGTGCAGACGTAAATTTTCAAGACCCCGATGAAGTCACTCCTCTAACGCTAGCAGCAGAGCAAGGCAATTTGGAAATGCTACAAGTCTTACTCAATGCCGGGGCAAAAGTTCGAGGGGATATTCTCGCCGCTGCTGCCGCCGAGGGGCATTCAGAAATGGTAAAAGCTTTGTTAAAAGCAGGTGCGAACGTTAACGATCGCGATCGCGACGGCGAGACGGCATTACATTTAGCTGCCATTGAAGGTCATCTGGAAATCGTGCGAACCTTGCTTGAGGCGGGTGCCGATGTCCATCTGCGCAATCAGTCGGGAGATACTGCCTTGATAGTCGCTTCTTGGCAAGGTCACGACAAGATCGTCAGAGAACTTTTGCGTCATGGTGCCGATCCCAATGCGAGCAACCAAGGAGAAACGCCGCTAACCCTTGCTCTCGCTCAAGGATTCGATCGAATCGTTCGTATTTTACTCGACGCAGGTGCCGATCCCAATACCCGTTTCCCCGACAAAAAAACGGTTTTGATGCAAGCTTGCGATCGCGGCGATCCTGCGATCGCGCAACTTCTCTTAGATGCGGGTGCCGATCCCAATCTCAAAGATGAGGCAGATGGGACAGCCCTAATGCGGGCTAGCTATCGCGGTCATGCCGATGTCGTCAAGATTTTACTACAAAGCGATCGAGTCGCGCTCAACGAACGAAATCGAGGAGGCTATACAGCTTTGATGCTAGCTCAGCTCAACAACTATCCTGAAGTCGTTCGCTTATTGCAAGTGGCAGGAGCGAGAGAGTAAGGGAACCGAGGGAGTGTGGGGGAACAAGGAGATGGGGAGATTGGGAGATGGGGAGATTGGGAGATGGGGAGACAATTAACGACTAACTACTGTACGGGCGGGTTTTTGACAGTAACTGTTGGTAAATCTCTTGCGTTTTTAGATAAACCCGCCCCTACTAACGACTAACCAATCCAAAATCCTTTCATCCAAAATCGGATCGCTGGTCGCTGGTCACTGATAAGATAGCTTGGGTTAAACCAAGGTTTGGTTTACCTCAAAAAAGGCGGGAAAAGAAATAATTAAAGTAGAGATTTTAAGCATTCATGGAATACATTCAAGCTTTTATTCTAGGGATCGTTCAAGGAGTTACTGAATTTTTGCCAATCAGCAGTACGGCACATCTTTTAATCTTTACCAAAGTATTTGGCTGGAAAGAACTTGGTAGTAAAGACTTTGTTGATGCCATTCAATTTGGTAGCGTTGGGGCAATTTTGCTGTATTTTTGGTCGCTTTTATCCGATTTGCTCAAAGGTGGAATAGCAGCAATACATCAAAAAGACTGGCAGCGGGAAGAATGGAAAATTCTTGTCGGTATTGCAGTGGGAACCTTACCTGCATTAATCACTGGTTTTTTGTTCCAAGATATTTTGCCCGAAAGTGCGCCAATTATTGCGATCGCATCAATTATGATGGCACTTTTATTGGGAGCAGCAGAACAAATTGGCAGCCGCAAACGAGGTTTTGATGGATTGCAAATCAGAGATGGGATCCTCGTCGGATTCGGTCAAGCGCTCGCGCTTATTCCTGGTGTTTCTCGTTCTGGTTCTACGTTGACTACTGGCTTATTTTTGGGTTTGCACAGAGAAGCAGCCGCAAGATTCTCTTTTTTACTAGGATTTCCCACGCTTACCATTGCAACGTTATATAAAGCGCTCAAAATTTTTAAAGACTATCAAGCTCAATTGCTCCCAGATAATATAGTAGGCTTATTGATTGTCGGCATTATCTCTACGTTTATTTTTTCCTATTTGGCGATCGCAGTTCTCCTACGCTATTTGCAAACCCAAAACACTTGGATTTTCGTCTGGTATCGATTAGCTTTTGGAACTGTCATTTTATTGGCGATCGCAACAGGTTGGCAAGCATAGGAGAAGGGGATGGGAGAAGTGTGGGGAGTTTGAGAAGTGTGGGGGAATGGGGAGAAAACTAACCACTAACCATTAACTACTCCTCAATCCTTTCATCAAATGACCGATGACAAATGACCAATCCCCAATCCTTTCATCGAATAACTGACTACTGGTAAGCGATCCCCAGATTGTTGTATGGTTGTCCGCAATTGGCAACAGCAATCAGAGGAGATTTATGGCAACTTTTCCATCCCCAGACAACACCCATCCCGATTTTCACGAAGTTAGGGGAGGCTCTGCCGTCTCGCGGCGGAGTATTTCTAACTCGGCAATTGAGGAAAGATTGCACCTTGAGTACCTGCTCGCTCCAAATCTAGCGACAGAGAAAGAAGACGGACAAGATGTTGTTTGGGGACTAACGCAACCGCAAAAATCTTTATCCCCTCGCTATTTTTACGACGACAGAGGGTCTCAGTTATTCGAGCAAATTTGCAAGCTACCGGAATATTATCCAACCCGGACGGAAGCCTGGATTTTACAAAATTACGCCACAGAAATTGCCCAGATGACGGGAATTTGCGAACTGGTAGAACTCGGTAGCGGCAATTCTAGCAAAACTCGCCTGCTGTTGGATGCCTATCGGGGATTGGGTTATCCTTTGCGCTACGTGCCAATCGATGTCAGTGCAGGAATTTTAGAAGCGAGTGCCAAACAGTTGCTGGCGGATTATCCGACTTTACAGGTTTATGGGTTGGTAAGTACCTACGAACTTGCCCTCCAAAAGTTAATGCCAACGCCGCTACCTTCGCGCACGATTTGTTTTTTGGGAAGTACTTTAGGAAATTTTAATCAAGCGCAATGCGATCGCTTTTTTGCTCAAGTGACTGCGGCATTACAACCAGGGGATTATTTCCTACTTGGGATAGATTTACAAAAACCAAAAGATATCCTAGAAGCTGCCTATAACGACAGTCAGGGAGTAACGGCAGAATTTAACCGCAATATGCTGCGCCATTTAAACTGGCGTTTTGGCGGGAATTTTGACCCAAATTTATTTGAACATCGTGCATTTTACAACGCGTCTGAAGCGCAAATAGAAATGCATTTGTATGTAAAGCGATCGCACTCGGTTCGTTTGAAAGCTCTCGATTTAACGGTACAGTTTAGCGAGGGAGAAACCATCCTCACAGAAATCTCTCGCAAGTTCGATCGCGAACAGATGCAGAAATACTTAGCCAAGCAAGGATTAAAACTACGACAAACTTGGAGCGATCCCAACAATTGGTTTGGCTTGATGCTCGCTCAAGTTCCTTAAGACTTACGACAATTCGTTTTAGCGAGTCGGGTTAAGGAAAGATAAGAATATCGCTCCACTTTCCGATTCCCATGCTAGCCTCATTCTAAAGAAAGATTCCAATTAACTTCCCGCCAAGCGCAAATGAAGGAATCGAGCCAATACTTATCCATTAGACGTTGAGTAACCACACTCAATTAGCAGCCTTTATTGTCGTCAAAAAAATTCAGGTGAAGACATATGAGCGAAGTTTATATCGTCTCAGCAGTACGCACGCCTATCGGTCGCTTTGGAGGGGCGTTAGTAGATTTTTCTCCAGCCGATTTAGGCGGTCACGCAATGAAAGCCGCCCTAGAGCGAGCAGGCATACCAGGAACAGCTTTAGATCTGTACATTATGGGCAACGTGTTGAGAGCAGGACACGGACAGGCATTAGCCCGTCAAGCGGCTTTTAAAGCAGGCATTCCCGAAGCCATAAATGGATATGCAGTCGATATGGTCTGCTCCTCGGCGATGATGAGCTTGATGAATGGAGCTACAGCGATTCGGGCGGGAGAAGCCAATTTAGTTCTTGCTGGCGGCATGGAATCAATGTCCCAAGCTGGCTTTTACCTCTCCCATCGAGCCAGATGGGGTTACAAGTTTCTCTTGGGCGCTCCAGAGCAACTCGTAGACATCATGCTCAACGACGGGCTGATGGATGGCGTGACTAGAGAGGGAATGGGAGATCAAACCGAACGGATAGCCGAAGAGCATGGCTTCAGTCGCAAAGATGTCGATGAAATCGCCTTCTATTCGCAAAAACGTGCCGCAGAAGCAACAGAACGAGGAAGTTTCAAAAACGAGATCGTCCCGATTGAGATCGAAACGAAAAAAGGCACCCAAGTAGTCGATGCAGACGAGGGGATCCGTGCCGATACAAGCTTAGAAACTCTGGGCAAGCTCCGTCCCGCCTTTAGAAAGGATGGCATCCTTACGGCAGGCAATAGCAGTCAGATCTCTGATGGAGCAGCCGCTCTCATTTTAGCCAGTCAGTCAGCCATAGACCAATACGGACTGAAGCCGATCGCTAAATTTCTGGGAGGAGCTTGGGCAGGCGGTCCGACTTGGCGCTTTACAGAAGTTCCAGTGACGGCAGTGAAGAAGCTCCTAGATAAGCTCGGCAAGCAGCTCTCGGATTTTGAGCTGGTTGAGAATAACGAGGCATTTGCCGTCAACAGTTTACTGTTTAATAAAGTGCTGGGAATTCCTCTCGACAAGCTGAATGTCAATGGAGGCGCGATCGCGCTGGGACACCCCATCGGTGCTTCTGGCGCGCGGATTGTCGTCACCTTGCTCAACGCTCTCAAAGAGCAGGATAAAACTCTCGGTTTGGCAGCCCTCTGTCACGGGACGGGCGGCGGAACAGCGGTCGCGATCGAACGGGTGTAGTCATTTGCCATCGGTCATCGGTCATTAGTCACCAGTCATCGCTCGCTGATGACTGGTGACAAAGGTAAATACAAATACCTTCCGTTCCGCCAATGACAAAGGACAAATGACAAAGGACAAAGGCGAAGCCGAGGCAGGTTCCCTGCGTCCAGGGGAACGTCGGACAAATGACAAAGGAGGAATTATGGTATCTCTGGGATTGGAAGATAAAGTTGTGGTTGTCACGGGCGGTAATCGCGGGATTGGCGCTGCCATTGTCAAGTTGCTGCAAGAATTGGGAGCCAAGGTAGCCTACACCGATATCGCGATCGACGGCGGTCCTAGCGGCGTATTAGCCATTAAAGCTGATGTGACCAAGCTGGAGTCGATGGAAGCGGCAGCAAAACAGATCGAAGAAAAGCTTGGACCCGTTTACGGGATCGTTGCCAACGCGGGGATTACCAAAGATAACTTTTTTGCCAAATTGACCCCTGAAGATTGGGATGCAGTAATTAACGTCAATTTAAAAGGCGTTGCTTACACGATCAAGCCCTTTATCGCCGGAATGTACGAACGGGGAGAAGGGTCTATTGTTGGCATTAGTTCGATTTCGGGCGAGAGGGGCAACCTCGGTCAGACTAATTACTCTGCAACTAAAGCCGGTGTCATTGGTATGATGAAATCTCTCGCCAGGGAAGGCGCTCGCTATAAAGTGCGAGCCAACGCTGTAGCACCGGGATTTATCGACACGGAAATGACTTTGGCAATGCCTGAAAAAGTCAGAGATAAAATTACTGCCGAAATTCCTCTCGGTCGCTTTGGCAAGCCTGAAGAGGTCGCTTGGGCAGTGGCATTTCTACTTTCTCCAGTTACCAGCAGCTTTGTGACCGGAGAAGTGCTGCGCGTCAACGGTGCCCATCATACTTAATTAAGAGCAATAAGAAAATGGAAGGAGTCAAGGAGATCCACAAAGAAGAGGTATGCAATCTCCTTGGGGATGGAGAGACAGTGGGAGGAGAAGCTAACCAAATCATCCTCCCCAGGTGGAAGCTCTGGAGACCTACATCCTTCATCCTTCCTCCCTCCACTGACTAAGCTTGTCTCTAGTCGTCGTCGTCAAGGCGAGCGAATTCTTCTAATTCTCGATAAGCTTGCTTGAGGCGAGCATAGTGAGCTTCTTTAATTTCCTCAAGCGCTTCTGTATCGACGAGGTGGCGATACACCGAATTAACTAATTCCGCATGATAGGTTTCGCGTTCGTTACTGTAGTCAATCGTCACGCGAGAGCTATTATATTCATCGTCGGTATAGAACTGCTTCGCTTCGGTAGACGCAGCCATAGCAGTTGTTGACGATTGTCCGCCAGAAATCGCCATGGAGACGGCATCAAAATATCCGGTGCCGACTTCGCGCTGGTGGCGCGTTGCCGTATAGCCGTGAACCTCGCTAGCAAATTCGGCTTCCTGCATTTGGGAGTAGGCAGCCATGCCGCTTTGAGCATAACCGCGAGCCAACTCAAACATGCTGTAGTTGAGAGCGTGGAACCCAGCTAGGGTGACAAATTGGAATTTATATCCCATTGCTCCGAGTTCTTTTTGGAACTTGGCAATGGTGGACTCGTCTAGGTTGGCTTTCCAGTTAAACGAGGGAGAGCAGTTATAAGCCAGCAGCTTGCCAGGATACTTGCTGTGAATCGCTTCTGCAAACAGGCGGGCTTCTTCCAAATTCGGCGTAGAGGTTTCCCACCATAGCAAGTCGGCATAGGGGGCATAAGACAAGCCGCGAGCAATGCAGTGAGCAAGACCGGAACCGGGTTTGAGGCGATAGAATCCTTCAACCGTTCTTTCTCCCGTAATAAAGGGGCGATCGCGCTCGTCCACATCGCTGGTAATTAGCGTGGCACTTTCTGCATCGGTGCGAGCAACGACTAGCGTAGGGACTCCCATCACGTCTGCCGCCAGCCGTGCGGCGTTGAGGTTGCGAATGTGGGCGGCTGTGGGAATTAGAACTTTCCCGCCGAGATGACCGCATTTCTTTTCAGAAGCGAGTTGATCTTCATAGTGTACGGCAGCAGCACCAGCCTCGATATAGGCTTTCATGATTTCAAAGCTGTTTAAGGGACCGCCAAATCCAGCTTCTGCGTCGGCGACGATGGGCGCAAACCAGTGGATATTGCCTTTTCCCTCCAGGTGTTGAATTTGATCGGCTCGCTGAAAAGTTCGGTTGATGCGACGGCACAATTCCGGACCGCTATTAGCCGGGTAGAGGCTTTGGTCGGGATACATGGCTCCGGCGACGTTAGCGTCGGCTGCTACTTGCCAGCCAGATAGGTAGATTGCCTTGAGTCCGGCACGTACCATTTGCATAGCCTGATTTCCCGTCACTGCGCCCAGCGCGTTGATGTAGTCTTCGCTGTGCAGGAGTTCCCAAAGCCGATTGGCTCCCATTTCAGCTAAGGTGTAGCAAATGGAAATCGAGCCGCGTAGTTTCTGTACGTCTTCGGGGGTATAATTGCGCTCGATCCCGTCGAAGCGACCTTTAGGGGCATGGGGAACGAGTTGTTCAAAGGTTAGTTGGCGTTGGCTAAGTTGACTCATCTGCTCGTAATTCTCCTCTGGTTAATCTCAAAAATTGACAAAAGATTCCTCACCCGATCGCAAACGTTGATGAGATCGGTTAATCGTTGCGCCAATCGGTTCGGCTAGTTAGAAAAAGTAACGAGGTGCCGATAGGCAGGTAGCGTTAAGAACTCTTCAAAGCGCTCGGAAGTTACCAGCTCTGTGAAAAGCTCTGTGGCGCGATCGAAAGTAGCCGTCCAACTGCTGCGATCGGCAATTTCTCGACGCAGTGCCGCAATTTCTTCTTCCAAAATGGTTTGGAAGAGGGCGCGATCGACAGTGCGACCGTCCTCTAATTTTGCCTGGTGGCGCAGCCATTGCCAAACCTGGGCGCGACAGATTTCAGCCGTAGCTGCGTCTTCCATCAGGTTATACAGAGGCACACAACCATTTCCAGCCAGCCAAGCCGTTAGGTATAAAATCCCGACGCGAATGTTATTGCGAAGACCGCCTTCAGTAATTTTCCCCCTTGGGATGGCGAGCAGATCCTCTGCCGTAATGGTGATATCATTCAGGAGAACAGACAGTTGATTTGGACCCGTCATTTGTCTGTCAAACACCTCGCGTGCGATGGGAACGAGCGCGGGGTGTGCTACCCACGTGCCGTCGTGACCGTCGCCGACTTCCCGCTCTTTATCGGCGCGTACCTTGGCAAAGGCAGCTTCGTTAGCTGCGGGGTCGTTTTTGATCGGGATCTGAGCTGCCATTCCGCCCATGGCAAAAGCACCGCGACGATGGCAGGTTTTGATTACCAGTCGGCTGTAAGAGCGCATGAAATGACACGTCATGGTCACTTCATTGCGATCGGGCAAGACGAAATCGGGGCGATTGCGAAACTTTTTGATAAAGCTGAAAATGTAGTCCCAGCGACCGCAATTGAGACCGACGATATGATCGCGCAGTTCGTATAGAATTTCGTCCATCTCAAAAGAAGCGAGAATGGTTTCAAGGAGGACAGTCGCCTTGATAGTCCCAATCGGCAATCCAAGCGCTTCCTGAGCCGCTACAAAAACTTGGTTCCACAAAGCCGCTTCGTACCTATTTTCCAGCTTGGGCAGGTAAAAATAGGGACCAGTGCCGTTTTCGATTAGCTTGCAGGCATTGTGAAAGAAATAAAGCCCAAAGTCGAATAGCGAACCCGACATGGGACGACCGTCTACTAGAACGTGTGATTCTAGCAGATGCCAGCCACGGGGTCGAACGATCAAAACGGCAGTTTTTTCGTTGAGCTTGTATTCTTTTCCAGTTTTAGAATCGGTAAAGCCAATGGTTCGGTTGACGGCATCGCGCAAATTAATTTGCCCGGATACCATATTGTCCCAGGTCGGACTGTTGGAATCCTCGAAATCAGCCATAAAGGCATTAGCCCCTGAGTTGAGGGCATTAATGACCATCTTGCGATCGGTCGGTCCGGTGATTTCAACGCGACGGTCTAGTAAATCTTGGGGAATTGGCGCAATTTTCCAGTCGCCGTTGCGGATCGCTTCGGTTTCGGCGGGAAAGTCCGGCAGTATGCCAGCATCAAATTGCTGCTGAGCATATTCTCTAAGTTTGAGCAATTGCTCGCGTTCGGCACCAAAACGGCGTTGCAACATAGCGATAAACTCTAGCGCCTCTTTTGTCAAAATTTCAGCATATTCTGCCGATACTTTGCCGAGAAGATTTACTCCATTGACTATTTGATTATCTTTCTGTACGGGAGCGGTAAATGTCATTGTCGTTTCTCGCTTTTTAGTATTACCGATCTCTACTTATAGCCAGTCTTGTTTGACTTTTCGTGCGTGAAAATAACGCAAAATTAAGTAAAGATACCTACAATAAATACAGCCCTTTTCTAAAAATGAAAAACCCCTCACACCTATCTTTTTTAATAGGCTGTATCGAGAATTTGACGAACTAGCAAAGTTTTATTGACTAGGTGGAGTTATATAGGCATTTGTTCACCTAACCTAACAGCTTAGTCATTTTTGGGAGATTATCGTCGATCCCCAAAGATAACTGTATTTGGTTATATGGAATTTTAACAAAAAATCTTATTAAGTTTAGAGATTTTTCTCAAGATATTAACAAGATTTTAATAATCTACACTCATTATAGTTTAACCTCAAGTTTTTGGCAGGCGATCGCGTTTCCTAGAACATTTTTTTACAGTCAACTATGTTATTCAGTGTGTAACGATTAAGATTTTTTTATATATACTATCGCTGCTCGATCTTCTTGTTTTGATTAACAGGGTTATTCAGTGTAAAATTAATATCAATAATGTTTAATAAGGCGAGATAGAGTCAAATCCATCTAGCTTTTTTTCTATGAGTAGAAACAACTAATAAATAAAAAAATTGTATTTTGAGAACTATTGTTCGATCGATTTAACAAAACTAATTTTAAGTTCGATCGATCGTCAAAGGCGTTCTATTGTCAAAAAGAGTGAGGATTCTAGTTAACTGACAAAACTCAAATCGCCCTCACCCTAACCCCTCTCCCAGAGCGGGAGAGGGGCTTTCAACTTAAGACTTTGTCCTGAAGTTCCTTCGTCCCTTGTGGGAGAAGGGATTTAGGGATGAGGAGTCAAATCGTGAGACTGGGTATTGGGTTATTAATATGCAATAGATTTTACAAAGTAAGACAGTGTTTACAGCCATGGTTGCGTTTGATTCACCAAAAGTGACTGTCGCCCATTCCAGGTGCGAAATAGTTATTAGTCATTGGTATAAGTGACAAGTGACAAAGGACACGAATGGGGGAAATGCATGGCAAAGGCAAATGGTATTTGTCCCAATACCTTGTCTGTACTACACTGCTCGATCGTTGCTCGCAAATTCTAGAAATTGCAGAAAGCTCCATCTCGCAGACAAAGTGACTGGGAAAATATTAACTTCTGCCCTGGAGCTTCTGCCTTCTGCCTACTGTTTTTTAGCCGGGATGAGCTGTCGTTTCAAATTGTAGGTGTAGGCTAAAAATTTGTTGTCAATATAGTCTTTAATTTGCCGTTCTAAGTGTCTTTGATAGCGTTGAAGTGCCGTATTGATTCTTTCGTCGATAATGTCTGGCGCGCGATCGTCGCTAGACTGCAATTGCATCTCGTGTTGTACTAAAAATTGCTCGATCGCATCCAAAATCACTTGAGAGCGATTAGGGTTTCTTCCTGCTCGACGCGATGGATACAATTTCTGTGCCAGCAAATCGATGCGTTCCAATGTTTCGGGTGGAATGCGGATAGATACTAAGGGGGATTTTGTCATTTCTATTAATTTTTACCTCATCTGTTTTACATTGTATAACATAGTCATACTAAATGTCGTCACCCCAACGTGAGAACTCGTTACCCAACCGTTGCTCTATTGAGATGGCAGCATGACTTGCGAGCGCTCCTTGCTTTTTTGTGTCGCTCAAAGTACTTGTGCAGAGATAAAAAGTCTGCATCTAAAAAAATAAAAATATGGAAAATTCTACTTTAGAAATCGATAAATATCTTAGTTTTGCCGTTTTCTTGGGATATTTTAGCAAAATCTGCTAAATTTTTAGTTGGGAATTTTCACAGTGCGCGATCGCTTCCAAGCAATCCCGAACAAAATCCGAACTCAATAATTTGTCTAGATCTCTATATTTCTAGAATAAATTAAGATTTTAAGATTTCCAGATGAGAAATATAATCTTTATAAAGATTTAAGATTAAGTCATCATTACCAGTATGATGTTAAGAAATGTTATTGTTACTCTAACAAGAGTAAGAAGCGCTCAGCTGTGGTGGGATGGCGGTCAAGCTCTGGGGTCATTCATGCAAAATGTCTAAGAAAGAGAATTTTATAGAGCGATCGAATCTGTTTCTGGTTCAAAATAACCGATTGACAAAAAAGAAAAAGTAGGCGAGCTGCGATCGTCAATTCTTGACGATCCCTTAATTCTAAGATAGTCAGTTATCTAGTAGATATAAAATAGTAAATGGAGCAAGAATAGAGGTAAATGCGCAACAAATTTAAATTTTTTCTAAAGAATTAAAGCCATGTCTAACTAAAGATAGAAGAAAGGAATAGATTAACACAGAGTAGAGTCACCGAGCAAAATTTTGTTTGTACTAAATTGAGGAAAGATCATGGTAGAAACAACGAATCACTGGAGTGAGATGACCAACGATCTCGTTCGAGCTTGGGCTGATACGGGAACTCAAATGTGGAAAAGCTGGTTTAACTTGATGGGACTAGCACCAACTGCTGAGACGGTTGCCGATGCCAAACCGGCATTCAAGTACGTTGCCCAGCGATTTGTAGATAATCAAGACCTGTTTGTGCGCTTTCTCAGATTATCCTATAAAGCCTGGACGGATATTTTTCCCAAGGTAGAATCGGGCGAAGACTGGCAACAGACATTGAGCAAATACACCGAGCAGATTCGCCAGCAGTTTGACCAGTTTTTCACGGGAACGCTTAGAGTGAGTCAAGATACAGCCCAGTTGTGGCAGCTATACTTAAAAGAAACGCAGAAATTTAACCAGCTTTGGGCATCTGCTCTCCTGTCGTCCTCTGGATTGATTAGTAAGACGGTCACGGGAACCAGCACGCCTTGGATCGAGCTAAATAACCTCTACTGGAACTTACTGTACGAAGAAACCTTTGGCAGCTTGATGCAAAGCCCCATCCTCGGACCGACTCGCGAGTTCAATGGTAAGTTGGTACGAGCTTTCGATGCCTGGACAGATCTTTATCAGGCGACCATCAATTATCAAATCGTGCTAGCCAACGTCCAAATTCGTTCTTTTGAACAGTTGATGCGGGAGTTGGTTTCTTTAGCCGAAAAGGGCAAAACAGTGAAAAACTGGCGAGAGTTTCAGGATATTTGGAGCCAGGTTGCCGACGACGTTTTTGCCCAGGCGTTCTGCGATGAAGAGAACCTCAAGATTCGGGGTAAGTTCCTCAACTCCCTTAATACCTATAGGCTCCAACAGCAAGAGCTGTTAGAATTGTGGATGAAACTAGCGGGAATGCCCGTGCGCAGCGAAGTAGACGAGATGCATAAGAATATTTACGAGCTGCGTAAAGAGGTCAAGAACCTGAAAAAAACTTTGGCGAGGTATGAGGCGAGCGATCGCGAAAACCAAGAAGTGCTCAAGGAACTCAAGGCTCTCAAACAAACCCTACTTGCCTATGAGAGTAGCGAGCCACCAACCCAGCCACAAGCCCAAGATTAACCTCAATAGGAAATAGGACTGATGCATTTTGATAGTCCTACAAGAAAAATTCATCTAGCGCAGTTAGATAAAGAGGAAACAAAAGATATGCTGCCGTTTTTAACTCAGATACGCCTTGAAGATGTGAGCCACGAGTACACCGAACTAACTAAAAAAGTCCTTCAAGGCATTGAAAATCTAAGTCGCTTGCGAGAGGAAGATATTGAAATCGGCGCTACGCCTAAAGAAGCGGTTTACAAAGAGGATAAAGTGATTCTATACCGCTTCAAGCCGATGGTCGAGCAGCCTTTGAGCATTCCCCTCCTAATTGTTTATGCTTTGGTTAACCGTCCCTATATGGTCGATCTGCAAGAGGATCGATCCCTGGTTGCCAATTTGCTCAAACTGGGTTTGGATGTCTATTTGATTGACTGGGGATACCCCAGCAGAGCCGATCGCTGGTTAACTCTCGACGATTACATTAATGGCTATATCAATAACTGTGTCGATTTCATCAGAGAAAAGCACGGTTTGGAGAAAATTAACCTTTTAGGGATTTGTCAAGGGGGAGCTTTCAGTCTATGCTACTCTTCCCTTTATCCCGAAAAGGTGAAAAATTTAATCGTCATGGTTGCGCCAGTAGATTTTAACATGCCCAACACCTTGCTCAACATGCGCGGAGGCTGCACCCTTGGGGCAGAAGCTTTGGATGTGGATCTGATGGTCAAGAGCCTGGGCAATATTCCTGGCGATTTTCTTAACCTTGAGTTTTTGATGCTCAAACCCCAGCAGTTAGGAATTCAAAAATACCTTGACTTTCCAGAAGTCATGACCAGCGAAGACAAGCTATTAAACTTTATGCGGATGGAAAAGTGGATCTTTGACAGCCCCGATCAGGCAGGGGAGGCATACCGACAGTTCATGAAGGATTTTTATCAGGAAAATAAACTCATTAAAGGGGAAGTGATGCTCGGCGATAAGCGAGTGGATCTAAAAAACGTGCGGATGCCAGTCTTGAACCTTTACGCCGAAAAGGATCATCTGGTAGATCCCGAATCTTCTAAAGCACTAGAAAAATACGTGGGAACAGACGATTATACGGTGCGCTCCTTCCCAGTCGGTCATATCGGCATGTATGTCAGCGGCAAGGTACAGCGAGATTTGCCGCCTACAATCGTCGATTGGTTAAAGGCACGGATGTGAATCTCATAGTTGGCTGCTGGCGATAGAGTTGACTTTGCAGACGTTTAGAGACGTAGATAGTATGCTACGTCTCTACCTGTGAGAGGCTATTTCTCAATTCACAACAGTAAGGACTTAGAAAAAATGCGAGAAAATGGTGAAAAGCGGCGGGTTGCGCTCGCCTGTCAAGGAGGTGGTAGCCATACGGCGTTTACTGCCGGAGTTTTGAAAAGAATCCTCAAACAAGCAGGAGAAGAGTTGGAAATTGTGGCTCTGAGCGGAACTTCAGGAGGCGCTATCTGCGCTCTCTTAACTTGGTATGGTCTGCTCTTGGGAAGTCAACAGAAAGCGATCGAACTGCTCGATACTTTTTGGCGCGATAATTCTGCTACGTCGTGTTGGGATAGTTATCTCAACAACAGCCTTGTTTGGGCTTCTCGCCTTAGTAGCGTTTTTTCACTGCCCGAAGTTAGCCCGTATTTTTACCCCAATTGGGGTCAGCAGATCCTCAAGCAACTGTTGAAAAAGCACGTTCGATTTGACAAAATCGGGGAACTGCTCGACGAGTCAAGTCCCGTGTTAATTGTGGGAGCGGTCAACGTCCTTGACGGTCGTTTTAAAGTTTTTAAGAATGCTGAAATTACTCTAGAGGCGATTCTCGCCTCAGCCGCGATTCCCATTTTATTTAGAGCCGTGCGAATCGGACAAGCGGCGTTTTGGGATGGGCTGTTTACGCAAAACCCCCCGATAAGAGACTTGCCAGATGCCAAACCCGACGAGATCTGGGTCATCCAAATCGAGCCGCCAGCTCGCAAGGAGGAGCCAAAGTCCGTAGAAGACATACGCGATCGGCGTACCGAACTCTCTGGTAATCTTTCCCTAGAACAGGAAATCCATTTTATAGAAAAGATCAATCAGTTGCTCCAAAGCAAGCTCCTTATAGATAGCAAGTACAAGCCTATTGAAGTCAAGCGAATTATGATGCTTCGCGAGCTTGATTATTCGTCCAAAATAGATCGCAGCCCTTCATTTATCCAGAGTATGATGGCTTATGGTGAAACAGAGGCTGAAACCTTCTTGAAGAGTTATCAATGAAAATAAAACATCTGGTTGACTGACAAATCTTTATCCCCTCATCCCTAAATCCCTTCTCCCACAAGGGGCGAAGGGACTTCAGGCAAAAGTTTTAAGTGGAAAGCCCCTCTCCCAGAGCGGGAGAGGGGTCGGGGTGAGGGCGATTTGAGTCTTGTCAGTCAACTAGATAAAACATTCAATTTCCAATAGGAGTCAACTTTGTTTCCAGAATCAGGCAAAAATTCCGTAAGGACGGTAGCCAAAATAGCAGCCACCACCCTCCTAGCCGCCAAATGTTACCCCAGCGTTCTGGATAGGCATCTAACAGGGGCTGCACCCTCACTAAAGATAGTCCTAGCGCTGCCACATCCCGTTCGTCTTCTATAAACCATTTCATTGGCGCTCCCACACGGGTGGCTTTTCTCTCGTTGTACTGTTGGTAACCCTTTCCGCCAATATCTAAAGCTAGTGTAGCACCAGCAAACTTTTCTCGAAGTCGTTGGACTAATTGCTTAATTTCTGACTCTTCAAAATAGTAAAACAACCCCTCAGCAATAAATAGAATATTTTCAGGCGAAATGCCAGGAATTTTATCCATCCAAGCCCAATCCAGTACCGAATATGCCAAAAATTGATGTTCGCTCGTCTGGGTGTCAAGCATAAGGCGGATGTCAATTACTTCTGGCAAGTCTAGCTCAATCCACTGAGTTTTTCCCACTCCCACGCGATAGTAACGAGAAGATAAACCAGCTCCCAGTTCTACGACTAGAGAATTAGGGCGAGCGGCAATGTGCCGTGCTGTAATGTCATCCAATAGTTTTGTCCGCACGCTAATGCCGATTTGATGGCTACAGCCATACCAATCTTCTAAACCAGCATCCCAAGGCAGAGATTGAAACCATTCAACCGCGCGGGGATCTCGAAACAAGGCATCGGCACGCGCATGTTCCTCCGCTCTTGCCCGCAGGGTAAAAAGCAGGGTACATGAAACTCCACTCAGTCGCTTTTCCTCTAACATTTGTATTCTTCTAAATGGAAACCCTCAAGCGCGATCTTGAGGGTTGGCTTTATTACAGTAGGTTTACGGCAGATCTTTTGAACCCTTTTTAGTTGGCTGCAAGAAGCACTCAAAGGTTGAGTGCAAATTTAATTAACACTATTGACTTGTGTTATAGCACTACTGACTTGTGTTTTCTGCATCATATCGAAATAGCTATTCCAGAGCTGCCGTTGGGTTTCCACTATCGTTGGTGTTTTTTGCAGCAAGTCAAAATAGTTATTTACAAGCTGCTTTTGGGTTTCCATCACCGTTGGTACTTTCCGCAGCAAGTCAACATAATTATTCCAGAACTGTCGTTGGATTTCTATTAGCATCTGAGCTGTTTTCTCTTGAGCTTCAAGGGAAGTTTTTACGACTTCTTCTTGGAATTTCATTGTTTTATCGAAATTTTCCGAGAAATTGAGTGTATTGTTCCCAACAGTAGTAGGTATTGTTTCGAGCCAAATGTCGAAATACTTTTTCTGCCAATTGGCGATTTCTTGTTGATAATCTTCAAATACTTTGGTATCCATTGATTTTTTGACCGCTAGATACCCCATCCTTTTTTGTGGATGGAGAGGAAGCGGGGCGGGATATTAACCACTTCCTAATTTTTCCCTCTCATCCATTAATATTATAGGCTTTCGCCTTAAATTGAAGTCTTAAAAATAACATCTCGAAACTTACAATTCTTATCAAAACTTGACAAAGTCTAGTCAAATTCTCATTTAGGTAGGAAACGATGTTTAATTATTTGTTGAAAAATGTTAAATAGATAACAGTCCCAATGAGTTGAATTGGTTACAATCTATCATTAGAGAGATGAAAAGATTAAAGATGTAACAGTCTTTACACAACTGAGTAAGGATTCACTTTTCTCGCTAGTATTGTTCTGTAAAGCTTTTGATTCTTATTCAACAATAGCTTTACCAGAGTTTTACCAAGAATTAAATTAGTAAAGAAGTTTGTGATTCTCTAGATGAGTATTTGTGTAGATATTGCGCTAAAAATAATCATCAAAAAGAATTATCGCGTCTAGCGAGTTACTATGTACTACTTCTTGACTAGGATTCAAAAACCTTGATAGTCGATCTAAACCTAAGTTCCAAAGAGAATCTGCCGAACAGACCTTATCTATCAATTTGTAGATAGATTTATAGACAGACGAGGTTGAAATAAATGCACCATGCCAAATCTTTCTTCTCCCACGATGACATCAATGCTTCAACGCCATCGCTTTCCGCTAAGGATTATTGCCCTTGGGGATAGCCTGATCTATGGCTTTGGCGATCCTGTCGGCGGCGGTTGGGTAGAACGTCTGCGAAGGCAGTGGATGCATCTCGATGGTTCCGGTCACGCTCTCTATAATTTGGGCATTCGCGGGAATGGTGTGGCTCAAGTGCATCAGCGACTCGAACAGGAGTTTCGCCAACGGGGCGAGCTGAAAAATCGAGTCCCAGATATGATTATTCTCTCGGTGGGAGTTAATGACTCGCCGAGAGTGGGTCGTCGAGACGGACGCACCTTAACCGATTTTGGAGTGTTTATGGCACAGCTAGCCGACCTGTTAGATCGAGCACAGCAGTTGTGCCCAGTCATGTTTGTGGGGATGACACCAGTCGATGAGAGCAAGATGCCCTTTCTTGACTGTTTGTATTACAATCGCGCCGAACAGTACCGCTATAAAGAAGCCACCAGAATTGCTTGCAAGCTGCGCCGAATCCCTTACTTAGACATTTTTGACCTGTGGATGGAACGCGGAGAAAGCTGGATAAAATCGCGCCTTTGCCCAGACGGACTTCATCCGAACGTTAAAGGCTACGAAGCTTTGCTAGAAGATATTCGGGCTTGGGAACCGTTTTCAAAGCTCTTTGTTCGCCATTCTTAGCTGATTTCTGTGGAAAACCCTCAACTGCGATCGCAGTTGAGGGTTCAGTTTAGAATTAATATTTAACTGCCCGCCGGCTGGGCGCCGGAATACTGACCGCAACCTTCCTACCCAATCTAACCAGAAGTCGTAGCAGGTGTTTTGCGCATTGTTTCAAAATAATCACTCCAGAATTGCTTTTGAGTTTCTATCAGCATCTGAGTGGTTTTTTCTTGGACTTCGAGGTAAGAGCGTACTATTTCCTCCTGGAATTTCAACGTTTTCTCAAAATTCTCTCCGAAATTTAGAGCATTTTTTCCATTGGGTAGACTTTCAAGCCAGGTGTCGATAAACTTTTTCTGCCATTCGGAGAATTGCTTTTGATACTCTTCCCAGATTTTCGTATCCATTAGCCTTCTACCGCTAAATTTCCCATCCACAATTGGGACGGAGAGGAAGCGGGGCGGAATCTTTACCGCTTCCTACTTTTTGCTTTTACACCCTTATTATAGTCAATTTTTCTCCGCATACTTCATAAATTTAAGCAATTAAAAGATAATAAACTTTATTAAAAGTTGAAAACTTTTAAACGATTACATTGTCACGATCCCCTGATATTTTTAACTAGCAAGATCGCTAAAAAACTTTGAAAAAACGCAATTTGTAGATTGACTGACCTTATTTTTGCTGTAATAATTCTATGGCTGCCTTAAATTTTGATTGTTTGTCAAAAAATTAAGCGCCTAGAAGCCTCCGTCGTCAACGACAGTATAGAATTGGTCTCTATTTTTTGAGCGGAACTGTAGGAATTAGCGCTCCGATGGTTCGAGCTGGATAGGAGTTGACGATCGCTGATAAGAGCGAATTAGATAGCGAGAACCGAACCAAACCGTATAGCCTAGACCGACAAGTTCAAATATCGGTTCTAGTAAGGGAACGTCGTTAATAGCACCCATTACAGCCAGGGTTAGCTTGAGAGCGATCCCCGCTCCTACAAACCAACCTAGCAGGATTACAGGTTTCTTGTAAGCTTGCCATAAGTCATTCCAATATTGTTGCGACTGTTCTATATAATTGGTGATTTGCTGTCCCAACAGCAGCGACTTTTCTTGGTACGATCGCGGCGCTAAAGTACCTGCGGATTCGGTACCGAGCTTGACTTGGGGAGCTTCGGTTTTAAGCAGTTGTTCTTGTGGCACAAATGGTTCAACCATATTCATTCCCAATCTTTCTAAAGGCGAGAATGCCAACCCATCGAGTGGGTTTAATGTAATTTATACTAGCGTTTTTTTACGGCGACGAATTTTTGAATCGTAATGCCCAACCCAATCGCGTTGGCTGCTGATAAACTTTTTTGAGCGTGTTGATATCTCTAGGAGAAATTGAGGGCGGAGTGCGAACTTGAGAAAAATACATAATATCGGTTTCCACCCGACTGTGCCCCCAGATTCCCAGAGCGTGACCGAGTTCGTGGCGCGCGGCTGAGAGGATCGAGCGATCGCTCAACCCTGGATTAATGAGAATCGTCATGCGATGGGATAAAATAGGCGGATTTCCTTCGCGGATATAAAATTCGCAGCGAGTTTGCGCCGATCGCGCTCTAAATCTCGTTATCCGTCCCGTTTCGCGGTCTATTTGCACTCCTAAAGGTGGCTGCGATCGCTCGATCGCGATATCTGCCAGTTCCGGTTGCCTAACTTCTATCAAAGGTAGATAGGCATTCCATTCCCGGATCGCTGTTGCAACGGCATTTGCCCATTGTTGGAAACGGCGGTTGCTAGCTGAGGAGTCTTGGAAATTTTCAGGACGATCTAGATAAACTTTAATCGGAAACTCAGACCAAACTAAATAACCCGCAGCAGTAGACTTAACCTCGGAAAAATAGTCCCCTGCATTCGAGAGGACTTGCCACTGTGCCAATGTAGGCGGCAAGGGATGAACCTGTAAGGGAGGTAGAAAAGAATTGGGTTCTTTCGCTTTTACGCCCCGAAATTCCAAGAGGATAACGAGAATGCTAATCGCGATCGCAACTCCTACCGCTAAGAGACAGGGGGAGTGGGGAGGGTGAGGGGAGTTGGGAGACAAGGAAGAGGAGAAGACTGGGGGACGGGGAGAGTGTGGAGAGTGTGGGAGGAAATGGAAGGGTGGGGAGACAATTAACAACTAACTACTGTAGGGGCGGGTTTTTGACAGTAACTGTTGGTAAATCTCTTGCGTTTTTAGATAAACCCGCCCCTACTAACTACTCCCCAATCCAAAATCCTTTCATCGAATGACTAATGACAAAGAACAAAGGACAAACGACCGATCCCCAATCTACCGATTCAACCAACCAGCACTCAGGACTATCGTTGTTCCCATAAATATAGCAGTCAGCGTCCAAGCGATCTGGTTCAAGGTTTTTTCTGCGCTTTTGGCGCTGGTGAATAATTGTGCTTGTCCGCCGATTCCGCCTAACCCGTCTCCTTTAGGACTGTGGAGTAAGACGATAACGACGAGCAACAAAGCAGATACTGCCCAAATAATTTCAACCAGTTGAACGATAGTCATGACATTCAATGAAAGGATGTTAGTTTTTAGATTTTGGCTAGAGCCTATATCTAGATTATAGGGAAACCCGGATCGGTGTCCGACTGGGTTTGACTTCAAACTCTATCGGTTTAATCAGCGATCGCCCGGTCATTTCCTCTGGCTGAGGGATTTGTAAAATTTCGAGGATCGTTGGGGCAATATCGCACAACCGTCCGTCATCGCGAAGTTCTACTTTGGTACCGTGTCCGGGAATTTTGCGTCCTTCTCCTTCTATAAGAATCAAGGGTACGGGATTGGTTGTATGAGCCGTCCAAGGATTTCCTGCTTCATCGCTCATATATTCTGCATTGCCGTGATCGGCGGTAATCAAAACGGTTCCGCCCATTTTACTAATGCTCGCGAGTAAGCGTCCCAAACAGCGATCGACGGTTTCAATAGCTTCGATCGCCGCTTCTAGGTTGCCCGTATGACCGACCATATCGGGATTGGCGTAATTCATGACCGCGAGGGAGTAAATCCCTTTTTCAATGGCGGCACAAGCGACATCGGTAACCGCTTCTGCCGCCATGGCAGGAGCTTTATCGTAAGTCGGCACCATTGGACTTTGAACCAATTCTCGATCTTCCCCTTCAAACGGTTTTTCCAATCCACCATTGAAGAAGTAGGTTACGTGGGGATATTTTTCCGTTTCCGCCGTGCGAAACTGACGTAACCCATGTTTAGATACCACTTCCCCCAAAATGTTGCTCAGATTTTGCGGTTCAAAGGCAACGCTGACGGGTAAAGTAGGGTCGTATTGAGTAAAGGTAACAAAACTCAGCGGCTTAATCTGTTCTCTCTCAAAGCCGTTAAAACCAGGGCTTACGAAAGCGTAACATAACTGTCTGGCTCGATCTGGGCGGAAATTAAAGAAAATCACTCCATCTCCGGCTTCTACGGCACCAGGTGCGAGCCGAGTTGGTACGATAAACTCATCGGTAACGCCTTGGGCGTAGAAATCTTGCAAGACTTGAGTCGCCGAACGCCCGTCTCCTGTCCCATCTTGCACGAGCAGATCGTAGGCTTTTTTGGTGCGATCCCAGCGGCGATCGCGATCCATTGCATAATAGCGACCGCTAATCGTGGCGATGCGCCCTATCCCAATTCTATCGATGTGTGCCTGGATTTTACCAATTGCGATCGCGCCTTCAGTCGTATTCGTATCTCGACCATCGGTGATGGCGTGAACGCAGACATTGGCAATAGATTGTAGCTTGGCTAGATCCAGTAACCCTAATAAATGCGTTAAATGTGAGTGGACGCCGCCTTCGGAACACAAACCGATCAGATGGAGTTTGCCGCCACAGGCGCGAACCTCCTCGCAAACTTTTACTAAGGCAGGGTTGCGAAAAAAAGAACCGTTTTCTACCGCATCAGAAATACGAACCAACTCCTGCGGCACTACTCGTCCAGCACCCAGGTTGAGGTGTCCTACCTCAGAGTTACCCATTTGACCGTCTGGAAGTCCTACGTCTTTGCCGGAAGTGCGAATTAAGGTTCTAGGGTAGGCTGCCCATAGGCTATCCATAATGGGGGTTTTTGCCATTGCGATCGCGTTGGCTTTTGTTTCTTCCCGATAACCCCAGCCATCTAAAATAACTAGCACCACCGGAGATATAGGTGCTTGTGCCATGATGATTGTCCTATCAATAATATTTCTACATGCACATTGATAATATCATTGACTTCTCTGTCATGCCTAATTTTTTGCTTTTTCTGCATAAAGCTCTCAGCGATTTTCCGCTCCTCTGTCCGATTTATCTGTCGGAAAAATGCTTAATATTATCATAGTCAATCCCCTCAAAAGATGAGGGGATAAGATGAGTTGCTATGCAATTTCTGCATGATTAGCTGAGATGGCAAGAACTGCGGTAGCACCAGCGCAGTAAAGTTGTTCCTGCTACCAACTTGAGAACCTCTAGCAACCAGTAACCTTCATGCAGGGAAATCATGGCGGCAGGCATAGTGGTCGTTGTTTCAAATAGCTTTAGATTTAATCCCAAGCCACTCATTTGGGGAGTTAGAAAATAGATGTAAATTAGGGGAATAATGACAAGGAGTCCTGACAAAATAATCGACAAGCGTTCTTGCAAGAGGTCTGCATAGGAAATGAGATGGGAGAAACGAAGCCCTAAAAAACCTGTTAGCACTAAAGCGGCACACAGTAATTCGATGCGGTTAAACATTCCAAAGATCGTATAGCCAGCGCTAGCAAATCCGGCTTGATTCATCATTCCAGAAGCCCATAAGCTGGGAAGAATTAGCAGATCGAGAATCAAGCTACCACTGAGCCAGAAACCCAAAGCAAACAAAATAACAGTTGACCAGCTTATGGACTTAAAGCCACGGTCGGATATAGCATTCATAATCGTATAATTCCTCGGCTTTTAGTCTTATCTCCATTCTATGAGGCGATAGATATTCTCAAGTTTTAAGAAGTTTGACAAAAAGTTTTAAGTAATGTGATGCAATTAGCGATCGCGCCTAAATGAGCAATTTCGTAACCGTGGGTATTTTGCGTCGGAAACCCCAAACAAGCAGCACGAGCAACGTGACCGAATTTCATGGCGATCGAAGCATCGCTGCCAAATCCGCTAATTGCCGCTAATTGTAAGGGAATTTCCTCTTTTTGGGCAACTTTTCGCAATTCATCGTTCAACTTTTCATCGTAAATGCCATAGCTATCCTGAGATAGCAACACGGGCGCTTCTCCGTCTGCGATCGGATATTCGGAAGATAAAGGACAAATTTCTAGGGCAATCAGCGCATCCAAAGGCTGATTTTGAGTAAAAAAGAGCGCCCCAATCGCACCCACCTCTTCTTTTGCCGAGGCAACTAAATAGATATCTACTACAGGATCTTGCAAATATTCCGCCAGTGCCAGCAAAATTGCCACAGAAGCCTTGTTATCCAGAGTATAGCTAGCAATATGGTCTTTTAAGCGAATAGGACGCTTGCGATGTTTTCCTACAACGACTCGACTTCCGGGACGCACGCCTACTTCGGCTAATTCTGTCAAACTCCGTTTAGTTTCTACCCAAGCATCTTCCCAGCGCAGCGGGGCATTGTCCTGTTGTGCCTTTTGGGGAGACTCGTGCGAGATGTGGCGAGAACCAAAAGAGAGAATACCGCTAATCGTTGCCTTGTCGCCCAAGATATCGACTACGCCTTCGCCATACACCCAAGGAAAAGAACCGCCGAGTTTGCGAACTTGCAAGCAGCCATTTTCGTCAATGGATTTAACGATCGCGCCGATCTCATCTTTATGACCCGTAATCGCAATGGATCTTTGAGAATCTTGACCGGGAATTTTGGCAATAATATTTCCTGCCCGATCCTGCCAAGTTTCTAATCCGAACGATCTAAAGCGATCGAGTAGAAGGCGATCGATTTCCTCCTCTACGCCGCTAGGAGAATGATGTAGAACTAATTCTTCAATAGTTTTAAATAATGTATCGTAAGCTAGCATTTTTACAGATAAAATCGATCGCTAACTGGTAACTGGTAACGGGTCACCGATCTTGGTTACAACGCGACCCGTTATTGGTTTTCCCAACCAAGGAGTATTGGTAGAAAGAGAATTCAACTCTCGCTGTTCTACCGTCCACGTAGCTTTTGGATCGAACAACACCAACTCGGCAGGTTGTCCGGGGGTACAACTTATCGGTTTTTGATGCAAACACGATAGAGGACGAACGCTCAAACACTGCCATAACTCAAGCGCAGACCATTCGCCGCTTTCAACCAAGCGCTCCCACAAAAGTGGCAAGGCTAACTCCAAACCGATTGCTCCCGGCGGTGCCTCAGCAAAAGAAAGGGTTTTCTCCTCATAAGTATAAGGCGTGTGATCGACCGCAACAGCATCGATAATTCCCTGCTTCACGCCTTCGATTAAGGCTTCCATGTCTTCCTTGTTGCCCAAAGGAGGCTCTAAGCGTAAATTGGGATCGTAACTGGCAACGTCGTTAGTATTGAGCAATAGATGCATCCAAGTCGTACTAGCAGTTACGGGTACTCCTCGCGCCTTAGCTTGGGCGATTAACTCGACACCCCGACGTGTCGATACTCTCATTAGATGAACCGGAGTATCGGTAACGGCGATGAGTTCTAATAAAGACGCGATCGCGGCAGCTTCTGAAACGGCTGGATCTCCAGGCAATCCATAGCTAATCGAAGCCACTCCCTCTCGCATTACCCCTTTACCCTTGAGGGACTCGTTTGCTGGAATTAGGGCGACTGGCTTGTTTAAAGGTTTGACATACTCCAACAATCGCCGCAGCAAACCTAAGTTTTTCACCGGACGACCGTCTGCAAACCCCACCGCGCCTGCCGCTGCTAAGTCGGTTAGTTCTGTCATCTGCTGCCCTTCAATGGCAACAGTCAAAGCGCCCCAGAAGTTGAGATGGGGAGACTTGGGGAATGGTTTTGTCTGACTTGCGACTTCTAACTTCTGTTGGAGAAGGGCTAAGGTGGCGGGATTATCGACAGGAGGAATGGTATTGGGTAAAATTGCTAGACGAGTAAAGCCTCCTGCTTGGGCTGCGGCTATCAGAGAAGAAAGCGTTTCTCGTTCTTCGTGTCCTGGTTCTCCGCTGTAGCTGTAGAGATCGACCAGTCCCGGCGCTAAGATTAATCCTTCAGTCTCCAAGACTGATGCATCTTGAGGAATGGAATCGAAATGCGTTTCAATTGCCTCTATGCGATCGCCAGCAATGAGAACGTCGGCGATGCGATCGGTATCGGAAAGCGGATCTAGAACCCTTACTCGTTGCAGTAATCGTTTGGGTGAATTTAGCAATTGCAGCAGTAAAGTTTTCAATCAGTTAAATCGTATCAAGTTTTGGTTATCTCCGCTCTTGCATCATGTGAATTTAGACCCCGCTGTTCCAAAAAAGCTGCGATCGTACAAAGCCTCACTCTTTGATGCGAACGTCAATAATGGTAGCGTTAAAACTGTAGTTAAATCCTTCTAATTCGATCGGTACGCCAATCTTAATTTTTTCACCCCCTAAGACGGCACCGTTTTTAGTAACTTGTGCTTTGCCTGCCAAGGTTAAAAGCAGATCGGCAGCGTAGGCATCGGCTTTGGGATCGGGAAGGGCTTTCACCGTACCGTCGGGTTGAGGTACAGTTACCGTCCTGGTAAGTTGCTTCACCGCTTTAATGTCGATCTGACCGTGGGGTTGTTTGCGGATAATGAGATTGGCTTTATTGGCTTTATCAAACTCGCTCAATAAAACTTTTGGATCGCGGATCCCCAATCCCCGAACGATCGCGTCAATTTCAATGGGTTTCATTCCAGTACCGCTACCAGCAATCGACGTACCAGACGTTCCAGGAAAGAAAAAGATCCCAATAATCACTAAAAGAATAACGCAGGCAGCACCCAAATCTAGGATACTGATCGTTCCAAATAAACGTCCTTTAGAATCTAGAATTTTCATAGCCAATTGTTTATTAATTCTCTACATCTACTTCTCAATCGCCAATTGTCAATTGTTGTGAGTTACCTTGTCTTCCTCTCTCCCTATCTCCCTCTCAGTTCTTTTGAGAATCTATCCGAGGAAATTTTACCATAGCCATTACTTAACCCCGTTCAAACGGTAGAAAAGCTAAGATAAGAAACGGTTGCAATTGAGAGGTAACGATAGAGTAATGGGTGCAAAAATCAAAGCGCTAGGGAAAATTCATCCAGAAAAAATGCCAACCCAACAACAATTCGACTCCCAAGAAGACGGCAATCGAGAGCAGAAAGTTGCCAGTCGGTCTTGGACGATAGAAGATAGCGAAAACCTATATCGCATCCAGGGATGGGGAGAACCTTACTTCTCAATTAATGCAGCAGGTCATGTGACGGTTTCGCCTCAAGGCGATCGCGGCGGTTCTTTAGATCTGTACGAACTGGTTGCAGCGTTGCGTCAGAGAAATATCGGACTGCCCTTACTGATTCGCTTTTCAGATATTTTGGCAGATCGGATCGAGCGCTTAAATGCTGCTTTTGCTCGCGCGATCGCCCGCTACAACTACCCTAATGTCTACCGGGGAGTTTACCCGATCAAATGCAACCAGCATCGCCACATCGTCGAATCCCTAGTTCGTTATGGCAAACCTTACCAATTCGGACTGGAGGCGGGATCGAAACCCGAATTAATGATTGCGCTGGCGACTCTAGAACCCAGTTCGGAAGCTTTATTGATTTGCAATGGCTACAAAGATCGAGAGTATATCGAAACGGCACTTTTAGCGAGACGACTGGGACATCAAACGATTGTCGTTATCGAGCAACTCGAAGAACTGTATATAGCGCTTCAAATTAGCGAGCAATTGGGGATCGAACCCGTTTTAGGCGTTAGAGGCAAATTGAGTACCAAGGGATCGGGGCGCTGGGGCACTTCTACGGGCGATCGCGCTAAATTCGGTCTGACTATTTCCGAAATGCTCGAAGTCGTCAATGAGTTACAAGCAGCGGGAATGCTTCATTGCTTGCAACTGCTTCACTTTCATATCGGCTCTCAAATTTCTTCGATTAGCGTCATCAAAGATGCCATTCGCGAAGCCAGTCAGATTTACGTACAACTAACTAGATTGGGAGCGAATATGCGCTATCTAGACGTAGGAGGCGGCTTAGGCGTTGATTACGACGGTTCTAAAACCAACTTTTACGCCTCGAAAAACTACAATATGCAGAATTACGCTAATGATATCGTCGCATACGTTAGAGATGCTTGCAAGCAAGGTGAGGTCAATGCTCCCATCCTCGTGAGCGAAAGCGGGCGGGCGATCGCTTCCCATCAATCCGTTCTCATTTTTGATGTTTTGGAGACTAACGATGTTCCCTCTACGCCGCCTCAAGCTGTAGAAGAGACAGAACATTTAGTCCTGCGCAATCTTTGGGAAACTTACGAATCTATTAATGAGAATAACTACCAAGAAACCTATCACGATGCCATTCAATTCAAAGAAGAAGCCACCAGTCTATTTAACTTCGGCTATTTGAGTTTAAAAGAAAGAGCCAGAGCCGAACAATTATACTGGGCTTGCTGCGGTAAAATTCTCGATATTGCTCGCCGTCAAGAATACGTTCCCGACGATTTAGAGGACCTAGAAAAGATAATGGCTTCTATCTATTATGTCAATCTTTCTGTCTTCCAATCGGCACCAGATTCCTGGGCGATCGATCAGCTTTTTCCTATCATGCCCATTCATCGCTTGAATGAAGAACCAACCCAACGGGGAATTTTAGCCGATTTAACCTGCGATAGCGATGGCAAAATCGATCAATTTATTGACTTGCGAGACGTTAAATCCGTCTTGGAATTGCATCCGCTCAAACCGCTGGAAAAGCCGAATAGCGATCGCCAAAAATCTCACGAACCTTATTATTTGGGAATGTTTTTAGTAGGAGCCTATCAAGAAATTATGGGCAATTTGCACAATCTTTTTGGCGATACAAATGTCGTTCATATTCAAATGTCTCCAAAAGGATATCAAATTGAATATTTAGTCAAAGGCGATACCATTACTGAAGTTCTGAGCTACGTTCAATACAAGTCAGAAGATTTACTAGAAAATATTCGCCGCCGCACCGAACAAGCCTTACAAGAAAATCGAATTACTCTCAAAGAGTCTCAACTTTTACTCAACGACTACGAACGCAGTTTGAGTCGCTATACCTATTTAGTTGGAGAGTAAGAGAACTTTGGTAATGTAGCGAGTCATTGTGCAAAATATTGTTGACTCTTCTTTTCTTAAGAAGAAACTTGCTGTAAGAACTGCAAAAATTCGTCTGGATTTGTCACGCTCATCAAAAGACCTCCTGCAAAAGTGTTACGCGATCGCATAATTGGAGTGGGAAAGAAGTTCATAATTATAAATGCCAGCAATCAAATTAAATCTCAACCCAAACCGTCTTCTTCGGTTGCGATATCGACTTGAAAGAATTCTGAATATTTTTAGACTGCGATGAATATTTTCAATTACAATCCTTTCACTTGCTAACTTACGATTAAACTTCTTTTGCTCTAGACTTAACTGTTGATTGCGCTTTTTTTGTTGGGAATTCTACTGTTGGGATGAAGTTTCTGAATTCCTTGATATCCTTTATCAGCCAAACATTCTATCTGTTGTTCGATTCCTATTTTACTATTTTTCCAAATCTTAAAATCATGACTTTTTCCCTTCTCATGAGCAATACAAAGAATTTGTCTCGTTTTTGCGTCAGCTAAAACTTGCGATTTTATCGTGTGACACTTTTGCCGACCACTGTAGTAAGCTTTTTGTTTTTTTCGGTCTTTCTATTTCATGTTCTGCTACATCTACTACGACAATTTCAATTTCTGTATTTTGGGGTTGAACAGCTTTTTTCCCAGGCAGATTGAAAAGTCCCGATTTCATTAAAATATCTTCTACTTTTCTGGTGATTCGTAAAGCCGTTGTCTCGTTTATTCCCCAGCTAGTTCCGATATGAAAATAGGTGCGATACTCTCGCCAATATTCAAGAGTCATTAAGATTTGGTCTTCTGCGCTTAATTTATTTGGTCGTCCTGTTTTTTTTGTAAGACTTTTTCGGCTTCTAGAACTTTTACCATCTCTTTAAACGTCTCTGGATATACTCCACAAAGCCGTTTAAACTCTGTCGGTTTTAAATTTTTTACTTGAGAGTAAGTCATAACTCGAATTGTAATTTGGTTTTATTTTACCTAACTTACTCTGACTTTTGCTGGAGGTCTAAAACAGAATAGCCTTCTCGCGTCGGCAGATAGACGACATCTGTTGTCTCGGTGACAAACATGAACGCTTTCTCTCCATTGCGAAGCTTGAACCAACCAGCACGGTATCCAGGTACGGCAGTGCCGTTGGTTCTCCATTTTGGCTGATATTGTGGCAAATTGTTTAAATCTATTTTCCTTGCCTCATCGACAACAAGAGATGATATTGGAATTTTTCTTCCATGGAGATCGCCTTTAATGCGAAGTCCCTCTTCAGAAAGTTCAAACTGAGTATAACAAGAGGAATAGCCAAGATAGATGGTTACTAGCAGCAATATAGCAACAAATAAAGCTAGACTACCAATTAACCAAAGAGCTTTACTAGAAGCAGGAACGATAGGAAATATTCTACTCATATTTGCGCTACCATAAAGGCGATCGCTTGATAATCGATACCTCATATATGGGATATTTACCAAATTTTCCTAAACTGAAAAATTCAATTTTTATCTCTCGATCTTTTTGATAGATTTTCAGATTTTCTGAGGTTTGTTTAGGGAGATCGCAAGGACGATGAGGATAGCAAATATAAATAAATTTTTGCTGCTTCTGGGCTAGTAAAGCCAACCCTAATTTTTCTAAATCTTTTTGATTTTCTACCCAGAAAAATAACTTATCTCGATTAAGAGATGCTTCTAGGGCTTGTGCCACATATTGATGAGAGATCGCGATTACATTATCAGGTGACTTTTGTAAAAATTGAATGGCAGGTAAGACGCCTTGATAATTTTTTTGTAAAAAAACTGTTGCTTCATAGGTATTTTTATGAATTCCCCAGATTAAAAGTAGAGAAATGATAAAAATCGCTGTATATCCTAAAATAGAACGACCTATTTCTCTGAGTCGAGTTAACTCTTGAAACGTCACTACAGAGACTATTGGAATTAGTATGAATAAAAATCTCGCTCCCCATTGCTTTCCACCAGCAATTAATCCTTGTTTTCCGAGAGGAACTATTAAAGATACGCCAAAAATAAATGAAATACTAATTAAATAGATCGAAAGTAATTTAATATTAAATTTACTTTTTTTTGTTTTTAAAAGCAACAAAAGAGGAAGAATTAATAAAAACAAAGCAATTGGAAAGTACTGAAAAAAGGCAAATCCAAGTTGGCGGAAATTTTTCCAACTATCTTTCAATTTTTGAGCTAGTGAAGATTCTTCGACTACCTGAATGGCATGAATGCCCAAAGGATGGTTGTAAATTAACTTGTTGCACAAGAAAAATAAACTAATCGTTACTAACATGCTAGCAACGAAGATGTTTTTATTTTTTGCCAAAAAAGCAAAAGAATCTAAATTGATTTTTTTTCTCAGACTTGCCAACGGACTTGTCTGAGTTAGCGCAGCAAAATAAACCAGTACTGCAAGAGTGCTAACCCAACACAAAAATTCAGGTCTAAACCAAACAGACAAACCAATTAAACTGCCACTAATGACAGCATTTTTTATCGATAATCCCGATGAGTCTTTAGAGACGAATAGGATTGCTGTGCCAGCAAATGCGAGAACAAGAGCGAGGGTATGTTCCCAATACATGGCACTATAAATTGTTATGGGCGATGCAAAGATTAAGTTGATTAGCGCTAAAGAAGTGTCTAGATTATTCAACTTCAATTGTTGACAAACCCAATAGAAAATAAACCAAATTGTCCAGGTAGAAATAAGAGGAATTAGATAAAGACCTCGATACCCAAAAAGTGCCTCAAAAGGAGCAGTAACTAGCGGAAAAGTAAAAGGAAAAGTAATATAATATTTGTCGGCTACGTTATAAACATAGGGTTTGTCATAGGGATACAATCCTTGCGCCCAAAGATCCCGCACCCAACTTTGGGTGGGAGGAACGAGATCGAAATGTAAAATTCCATCGCTTAACTGTCGTGCAAGTAATGCTTTCAGTCCGGCATCGCCGCTAAAATAAACCCCATCTGGAACTTGCCATTGTAAATAAATTGAGAATACAATTCCAGCTAAAATAATTAACAGTGGAAGATAAAACGGTTTGAGTTTCATTAGAAATCTGCGATCGCAAAATGGAAGCTGTTAAAGCTATTTTAGAACGAGCAAAAAGCGGTGCTGACTTATCAGAAACAGAAGGAGTTGTTCTCCTGGGGCAAAAGGAACCAGAAGCGATCGCTGAGATCTGTAAGACAGCCGATGACCTACGTCAGAAACAAGCAGGCGATACCGTTACCTACGTCATCAATCGTAATATAAACTTTACTAACATCTGCGAGCAGCATTGCAGCTTTTGTGCCTTTCGCCGCGACGAAGGAGAAGAAGGGGCATTCTGGTTAAATACTAGCCAAATTTTGGAGAAAACAGCCGATGCTGTCCGACGGAACGCGACAGAAATCTGCATGCAGGGAGGCTTAAATCCCAAGGCGAAACTAGATGGCGCTTCCTTGCCTTATTATTTGCGATTGGTAGAAGCCATCAAAGCAGAATTTCCCCAACTCCATCTCCATGCATTTTCTCCCCAGGAAGTACAATTTATCGCCAGAGAAGACGGGATTAGCTACGAAGATGTTATTATCGCCCTACGAGATGCGGGCGTAGGTTCGATGCCGGGAACTGCCGCCGAAGTTCTCAGCGATAGCGTCAGACGAGTGATTTGCCCCGAAAAAATCGATACCGCTACCTGGCTAGAAATTATTAGGATCGCCCATCGTCTGGGAGTTCCAACCACCAGTACCATGCTATGCGGGCATATTGAAACCCCAGAAGATGCGATCGCCCACTTACAAAAATTGCGATCGCTACAACAAAATGCGATCGAAAAAGGATACCCCGCTAAGATTACAGAATTTATTCTCTTACCTTTCGTCGGTCAAGAAGCACCCAAACCTCTACGAAATCGAGTCGGACGCGATCAACCCATTCTAGAAGATACTTTACTGCTAACCGCAGTCGCTCGTATCTTTCTCGGTAATTGGATTGCCAACCATCAACCAAGTTGGGTCAAACTAGGTTTAGAAGGCGCTATAGAAGCTCTTAAATGCGGCTGTAACGACATTGGCGGGACGTTGATGGAGGAACACATTACCACCATGGCAGGGGCGCAGGGAGGCACGTGCATGGAGGTAGAAACCTTACAGAACGCCATTCAATCTATCGATCGTTCCTATCAACAAAGGAGTACGCTTTACGAGTACCTATAGAAAGGCTCCTACCTGATTTAGAATTGCTATAGTTGTACTTTGAAGCCAACAATAACCTTTTTGTTTTCTCTATTTTCTAAGTTTAAATAAATTTAGCTGCTCGTACCTTTCTTTCAGGGGAATTTCCTTCTGACTCGATTGCATCAAGAAATCAATTTCTTGTCCCCCAAATATCAGTTTAATTTTCATAAATATATGATTACAATGGGATTCGGGCTTGAATTTAAGTGAAAATAATAGATTCTGAAAGTATGAGCGATCGAACAACTGTCATGCAGTCTAGTCCAGAAGAACAAAATATTGCGCTAGAAGTAATTAGAAAAAACTTAACCGAAAGCGTGAAAAATCTTGGACTCAAACAAATTCAGCGACATATTTTTATTTGTGCCGATCAAACTAAACCAAAATGCTGCTCGAAAGAAGCGGGTTTAGAAGCATGGGACTATTTAAAACGCCGCCTGCAAGAACTAGGACTCGATAAACCGACAGAAGCTAATCCCAGTTGCATTTTCCGTACCAAAGCCAATTGTTTGCGCGTGTGTACCGCAGGACCTATCCTGTTAGTTTATCCTGATGGCGTGTGGTATCGTCATGCTACCCCAGAAGTCATCGAACGAATTATCCAAGAACATTTGATTAGCAATAAGGTAGTCGAGGAATACGCCTTTCTGACTCATCCTTTACCAGAAACGACAATAGTGGTGGAAGCCGATAGCAATAAAGTCGATCGCGTTTAAAACGCTGCTACTAGAGATAGGTAAAAAACTTTAATGCAGATTAAAGTCTCAAATATCTCAGATTAAATTAACATAAAAGTTAGCGAATAAATCGAGCCGATGGGCTAACGTGCTTTTAGCTCATAGCCGATAAATGGATAAAAAAATAGCGATCCCACTACTAAATCCGTGAATTCAAACTGGCATAGTCAAGTATCGCCCATGAAAGACAACTCCCATAAAGATAGTAAGAAACTGCTGCTAGTTGACGACGACCCCAATCTAATTTTGTTGGTCAAAGATTATTTAGAGTTTCAAGGCTATGAGGTTATAACAGCCGAAAACGGTCGGGAAGCCTTAGAAATTTTGGAAAACCAAACTCCTGACATGATTATTTGCGATGTAATGATGCCAGAGATGGATGGCTATGCCTTGGTAGAAAAGGTCAGACAAGATTCCCGCACCAGTTGGATTCCTTTTATGTTCCTTTCAGCCAAAGGTCAAAGTCAAGACCGCGTTAAGGGACTCAACACGGGGGCTGACGTGTATATGGTGAAGCCTTTTGAACCGGAAGAACTCGTAGCCCAGGTAGAATCATCTCTCAAGCAAGCCAAGCGCTTGATGAAGCAAAATACAGCCAAAACAAACGAGGGATCGAAAATTCAGGTGCCTCAAAATGTGGAGTTGACCCCCACCGAGTTGAGAGTCGTTCAGTTGTTAGCCCAAGGAATGGCAAATAAGGATATTGCCGAAAAGCTGAACGTCAGTCAGAGAACGATTGAAAGCCACGTATCCAACATGCTCAACAAAACCAATCTCAAGAATCGGACGGAGTTAGCGCGTTGGGCGATAGAAAGTCGGATGGCATAACAGTTACCAGTTATCAGTGACCAGTGACCAGTTGTCTTTGTGCATTCTGACTTCTGGCTCCTGAGTCCTCGATTGTGGCAACTGATATGCTATTCTAAACTATGGTATCTGCTGGTGTAGCTCAGTGGTAGAGCACCCGCCTTGTAAGCGGGCGGTCGAGGGTTCAAATCCGTCCACCAGCTTCTAAAAATCGATGATTTAGCGGCTATCTAGCAGTTGGAATCAAAAATCCTATCGATGATGTATCCGCAGTGGCTCTTCATGGGTACACTTAGGAAAATCCTTCTGTTAAATTGGAGGGTCTAGATTGACACTCCCAGTCTACAAGTAAATCATTAGATTAGAATAGTGCAACTGATATGCAAAAGGTGCATTATGAGTATCAGCCTAGGTTTTGAGATTAGGAAGAAACTTAGTGAAGGGCAAAAAGACTTCAAAAACATGGATTTAAAAATGGTTTACTTAGAGAGAGTCGATCTAAGTCATACCAATTTAGAAGAGTCCGATCTAAGTTACGCTAATTTAAAAGATGTTAACTTAAGTTGCGCCAACCTAAAAGGAGCTTATTTAGAAAGAGCTAATCTTACAGATGCTAATTTGAGCGCAGCCAATCTAAGGGGAGCTAACTTACAAAAAGCTTGCTTGATTGGAGCTAATTTAAGGGACGCAGAATTAGATGAAGCCGACTTAAGCGGCGCTCGCTTGAGCGGTGCCAATCTTCACGAAGCTTTGTGGACTAGAATTTATTATGATAACAATACTGAATTCGGAGCGGAATTCGATCTAAATTTATTAAAAGATAAAACAACTTATAATTTAGATCTTTTCTCAGAACAGCAAATCACTATAGAAAAAATCTTAAGGCAACTAAATGTTGTCTATAAATCTGCGAAGTATTACTTAGGAAATAAATTAGCAACAAAATATTTACACGACTCAAAACCAAATTTAGACTGGCTAAAAGGCTTCGAGATCGCTCGCAATGGTGAAATAATTTTTACAGGAGCATTAATAGAGCATGTGGGATCGATAGAAACAAAATTGATGGAAAAATTGACGGCAAAGTGGATAGCAGATTTTACTAAAAATTGTGCTCAAATTATCCCTCATTTCTCTTGCCCCCTCGATCGCGAGCAAGACAAGTAATGCGATCGCTCAAAATTTCTCTTCCTTCAACAACCAAAATCCTGCAAACGATTGCGATTCTGGATTCGATTGAATTGCCAGAAAATGAACTTGTTGCGCCTTCTGTTTAGCTTCCTCAAATCCTTTGGCTTCTGCCAGCATTTTGGGATCGGTTAGGCTTGCTAAAATCCAACTATCGCTAGCCCCCGTCTCTAAACGAACTATCGGTCGAGATCCGCCTTCAAACTTGAGAAAAGCCAATTCTAACCCCGACATCCAACCCGCCAAAGGCAGCGCCCTAGACGAGAAAATAATCAACCCTGGAATTTTCGTGTCGGGAGTCATGCCAGTCAGCGAGAGGGGAAACGCCTCTCCAAAAGCAATATCCCACTCATTCATCTCCTCGAAGGCTGAAGCCTCTAACGAAACGAATGCCCATTTATCGCCTTTATCGCCTCTAACGGCATCGGGTAAGGGAGTAGCATTCAAAGGGGGATACTGAACGGAAGCCGATTTGGCAGCTGCTGCATCGTATCCGGGTTGGTTTGGGTAAAATTCATCCAAGCGCTGCGACAGCCACCGTTCGAGGGCGTAGGTGCGGCGGCTGGGAGCGGGTGGAATTCCCAAATCTTCGCAGGCTTTGACGATCATATTATTCATTTGACGGCGAAAAAAGCGGATTTTTTTGGGGGCAACGCCCGCTTGTGCGATCGCCTTTTCAATTTCTTGCTGCAACCAGAGAGAATTGACGCTCTGATTGGAGCAAAATTGCGAGTATTTAAACAAAGAATCGAACGATTGTTTAGAATCGGTAGGAGTTTCGCAAATTAAAACTTCCCAGAGCTTCTTGTTGTTTTCATCTAAAATCGGACGCGAATAAAAATCTAGTTCCCAAATTTTGGTCATTTGTCATTCGATGAAAGGATTTTGGATTTTGGCGAAGCCGCCGCACGCTCCTTGAACCTCTTCAAGGAGAACGGCGGATGAAAGGATTGGTTAGTCGTTAGTAGTTAGTGGTTAATTTTCTCCCTTGTCCCCAAGTTCCCCGTCTCTCAGTCTCCCCGTCCCTCACACTCCTGTGTTCTCCGCCCTCCGCCCTCTTCCCTCAGAGAAGTCCCCGATCGCTATTCAACTACCTCGCGCACTCGATAGATCGGTCGCTTCTGAGATTCATGGTAAGTCCGCATGACCAATTCTGCCAACAGCCCGAAGCTAAATAACTGTACGCCCGTCAAAAAGAGAAGAACTGCTAAAATCAGCAAGGGTCGATTGCCGATGCTTTGTCCCAAGCCGAGTTTGAGGAAAGTAAGATATCCCCCTAACACAGTTCCTAAAACTATCGAAATCAGACCTAACAGTCCAAATCCGTGCATGGGTTTAGTGAGGAATTTTTTAATAAAATAAATAGTCAGCAAATCCATGACAACTCGAAACGTCCGTCCCAAACCGTATTTACTTTTTCCGTAACGACGGGCGTGGTGAGAGACAGGCAATTCCGCAATCCTCGCGCCTTCAATGTATGCTAGGGCAGGCAGAAAGCGATGTAACTCCCCGTAGAGGTTCATATCGGCAACTAATTCTGTCCGATAAGCTTTTAAGGAACACCCATAGTCGTGTAATTTTACCCCAGTCACTCGTCCGATCAGCCAGTTGGCCACCTTAGAAGGAAGCAGTCGCGTGAGGGCATCGTCCTGCCTCTGCTTGCGCCAGCCGCTGACGAGATCGTATCCTTCATCTAATTTAGCGATGAGTTTGGGAATATCGGTCGGATCGTTTTGCAAATCGCCGTCGAGGGTAACGATGACTTGACCCCTAGCATATTGAAATCCCGCCGCCATCGCTGGCGTTTGTCCATAGTTGCGGCGTAAAAGAACTGCTCTTAGATCGCTACGATTTCGAGCTAACTGGCGCAATATCTCGGTCGAACCGTCAGTAGAGCCATCATCGACGCAGATAATTTCATAATCGAGTCGATCTCGTTCTAGGGTAGTTGCGATCGCATCGATGAGGTGAGATAAACTTTCTACCTCGTTATAGATGGGAACGACTATTGATATTTCGGGAAAGGCAGAGACAGTCTCTGGCGTTTTAATCCCATTTGACGATCTAGAATAACTCATCCTCACACCTTATTTCAGTTATCAGTTATCAGTAATTAGTTATTAGTTAGTGGTTGGTTTTCTCCCCACTCTCCCTTGTCTCCCTGTCTTCTTGCCCCCAACTCCCCTATCTCTCCTACTTTTTATTGAAGCCATAGCAGTCTCGCACTAAGTATAGCGGGCGCTGCTTAACTTCATCGTAGACGCGACCGAGATATTCGCCGATAAAACCCAGACTAATGAGTTGAACTCCGCCAAGAAATAGTACGGCTACCATGATTGACGCATAACCGGGCACATCTATCCCCAAAATCAGGGTACGAATCACTAAAAAGCTGGCATAGACAAAAGATATCAGGGAAACGAACACTCCGATATAGCTCCAAACCTTAAGCGGGACAAAGCTAAAGGAGGTAATCCCTTCTAGGGCAAAGTTCCAGAGTTTCCAGTAATTCCACTTTGTCGTGCCTTGATAGCGGGGATCGCGATCGTATTCGATAGCAGTTTGTTTGAATCCCACCCAAGCAAACAATCCCTTCATAAAACGCCGTCTTTCCGGCAAAAGCTTGAGTGCTTCTACCACTCGTCGGTCGAGCAAGCGAAAATCGCCCGTATCTTTTGGAATTTGGATGTGAGTCATCCCAGAGATAACGCGATAGAATGCTCCAGCTGTAGAGCGTTTGAGCCAGCTTTCGCCTTGGCGGGAGCGACGCACGCCATAAACTACATCGTAGCCTTCGTGCCATTTTTCTAGCAGTTGCTCGATAAATTCCGGCGGATCTTGGAGATCGGCATCGATAGGCACGACGGCTTGACCAGAAGCATAATCGATTCCTGCCGAGAGCGCGATTTCCTTCCCGAAGTTACGGGATAAGTTAACCACCTTGATAGCCGGATTGCGACGATGGTATTCGACTAGGTATTTTAGGGTATCGTCCCTGCTGCCATCATTGACGCAGATAATCTCATACTTGAGGTTAAGGCGATCGAGGGCGGAGGTCAATCGCTCGAATAGATAATGAATATTTTCTTCCTCGTTGTAACAAGGAACTACCACAGAGAGTACTACGTTTTCTAAGTCTGGGGACATATGCCAGCACCTCGCAAATCTTTTTATTTTGTTAGTTTCCAAAGCGTAGTTTTAATTTCATAGACGGGTTCAATTTGTTTTTTCCATTCGTAAACGCGATCGATTCGGTAGCCTGGTTTTGTCTCCATTAAAGCCTTTAAAGCCTTGGAAGATTCATAAACAAAGATCTCGCTCCCGCGATTTCCTTCCTCTTGGAGAGAGATCGGTTGCCTCTCCAAAGGCTGAAGTCTGACTTGAGGATGAAATGCATGACTAAAAGCCATCAAACCATGCCAAGATGTAACAAAAATTGGATTGGAAGACTGATTCACGACGCTTACTACTTGGGGAAGCGTCGCAGCATTGTATTTATTCCACCAAACTCGTGCTTGAGAACTAACCGCACAGGAGACAATCCCGCCGGAAATCAGAACGACTGTAGCAATTCGCCATAACTGTTGTTGCCATGGACTGGTAGCGATGGAGGTAATTTGAAAAGCCAGCAGATAAGCGACGGCAATTTGAATGCCTAAAAAACAGGGGATCGCGTATCTCGCCACGCTAGAGCGTATTCCGCCAGAAACCAAGTCGGGCACAATTAAGATAAATGCCGTCCCCCCTATCAAAGTCAGGACAAATAACCAAACACGCGGTTGGGTATGGCGACATAGAAAATAAATCGAATATCCTACCAGAATAACTAAGAGGAAAATAACTGCATACATCAATAAATTTTGAGTAACAAAGTTGTAATTAAAATCGACGAAAGGACGGCTGAGATTGAGGAGCCAGTTTTTTACTAAAGATTTTAGAGGGACTTGCATCGCCGTCCAATTTGTTGTCGCATTCGCTTCTGAAAAATTGGTTAAAACTGCAACAATCCAAGGGGAAAAAAGAAGTAGGCTAACGGCTAGAGAAATTAGATAATTTCTGACGATTTTTGTTAGTTTAAATCCTTCGTTAATAAAAAGGTAAATTCCATGCGCGATCGCAATGGCTCCAGACAAAGCAAAAGTATAAAATCCTATAATTAGCGTCAGTGCGTATAAGCGCCAACTAGCGTTTGTTTGTAGTCGCCTCGCACGCAATAAAGCTGCACTAGAGAACAGAATCGTTAACGTCCACAAACTATTCGATCGCGCTTCTTGTGCGTACAATAGGTGAAATGGAGAGATAGCCATCAGTGCAACGGCAATCCACCCAGTCAGAGGAAATTTAAATAATTCTTGGGTTAGCCAATAAACGCAAGGAAACGCCAGCAAACTAATGACAGCAGAAAAACTTCTCGTTACTGTGACTGAGTTACCAAATAATTGTACCCAAATTTTTGCCAGGACAAAATAGAGTGGTGGGTGTTGAGGTTCTTCTGCTGCTAATCCTTTAATCGTATCGAGAACGTTTTTTTCTGGATTGGGATACTGATATTGCTGCATTTGGGCTACAGTTATCTCCTCACCTCGAAATGCTAGCTGTTTCAATTCTGCTAGGGTATGACCAGAAATTCGCAGCGAAGTAACCGTTTCATCTCCCCAATAAACTTTGGTATCGAGGTTGGTAAATCGAAAAAAAACGCCAAGGATTAATAGGATAGCAATAATAAACCCCAGAAAATCTCTTTGCCTTTTGAATTTCCTTTGGCAGGTCGATTGTGGAAGTTCTAAAATATCTTTAGCTCTCATCAATCTATAACCTTATTTTTTGATATAAGTTTGAAGCCGAAGATTAGCACCCCTAGCCAAGTTAACTTTGCGCCTTAATGCTGGAGGTTTCGGAATAAACTTAATGCGCCCCCCTCCAGGAACCAATGTTTCTATTGCAGGTTTACCAAAGCGCGTGTAAAACTCGGCGACGCAATCTTCTGGTAATAGATCTACGTAAAGATTTATGCCAGCAAAGTCGTTCAAGATATAAAAATCTGTAAAAAACGACCATTCTTCCCGTCGAAAACAGCGTTTTTGACGTTTTGCTTGACCGTGTTTATCGGGCTGGTCGGGTAATAATAATTGACCCCATCCAGCTCGAACGTATGGCTCAATTTGAGAGGGATGCAAGCGACCAAAATATTGACCCATTACTTTTTTCTCGTGAAACCTTCTGAGTGCATAGATTCCGCCATTAAATCTCCAGTACGGACACAAACCAGATTCATTACCTACAGTATTACCTCCTATTACACAAAATGGCCAATCTAAAACTGCTTCCCCTGGTTGTTCTTTTACATAATTCATGTAATTAAAAAAGTTTTTTTCAAATGAGTAAGGTTTATAGTCTAATTTGAAGGAGTAGGCAGTGTAAGTTTCAATACATATTAAAGCCACTAAAAATATTGATAGCACTTGTCTGCGAGAAATAAGCTTATTAAGGTTAATTTCTAGAGCAAATAGAGACAAAATCACTGGATATATTATAGTGCTACGACTTGGAACGCGATTAAATGAGAACCAAGGAAATATTTTTAGGGTTGGAAAATATACTTCGTTATAGAAAAGTAAGCCAAGTACGACGAACAATAAGGGTAAAAAGAAAGCCATCCGTTTGCGGACTAGCCATAAACTTATAATTCCTATAATCAGTAAGGAAAACCTCTTGAGAGTTGGGAAATATTCTGGATGATAGAAAATACAAAGGAAAAAAATTATTAATAGAGGGATAAAAATAGCAATTCGTTTACGAGCTTGGCATAAACCGAAAAAACCTATAATGAGTAAAAACAAGCCAGGACTTCCTGCAAATAAATCTTCTGGCGCATCCCTAAAAACTTTTTTCCAAGGTAATCCTGGATTCAAGCCTGGTAAAAATGGAATCAGCAACCTGTAGGCGCTAGTCCACCACCCTGTAGGTGGTTGATATTTCCTATTTAGCTCGAAAATGTTCGCTGCTGTGTCTCTAGCTTCTGCATAGTTAAAGTTTAAACTCCTAGCCTCTGTAGCAATCTGAAAAGCTAACGGTAGGTAAATATATGCAACAATAATGCCTATACCGAGCAAAGCTATAGAAATACGGGTATGAGCCAAAAAATCTTTTTTATAAGTTGCTATAAAATTTGAAAGTAGCCCGGTTAAATTAAAATAACCTTTGAAATATCTGTAAGTTAATAGTGCAGCAATAAACAGAACAGAAACCGTGAAAGACATTAGGGCAAAACCAGCTACATATCCTAAATCTTGACCCAATGACAGCACAAGCAAACAAGCTCTGATAAGAATGAGTCTTAGAGAGACATGTTGGTTCAAAACAATCCTTTTTACAATCAGAAAGTCGGCTATAAAACTGAGGGTAGTCCAGTGGACTATAGACATGTTGAGGTGACGTGGAAACTTGTAAATGGCGTAAAAATTAGAAAATGAAACGAGAAGTCCGACTCCGCTGGCACGAGCTAAACCATAATTTCGAACTAAGAGAGTACAAGCTCCAATCGCTGTTATTAATATAGTTAAAAGATAATAGAGCTGTAACCAAGGTCCAATACCAAACAATGAGGAAAAAATAGAAGAGAAAATATCACGCTCAATTCCCCAAGCTTGAAATACACTATTTGTTCCATAGGGATAAAATACCTGATTGTTAGTAAAATCGAGATGAGGAAAAGGAATAAAACTAAGATTTTTAGCGAAGTAAAATCCTGTATATTCCCAAATATTTACATCAATATCTTCAGAGAAGATTGGATGAAAGAAATCTTTAATTACCAACAAACTAAAAGCGCAAGATATACAAATAAGAGCTAGTAGTGGAAATGCGATCGCTCTTACTGGTACTCTTAAAATTTTACCCATAATTAATTTAATCTAATAGATTTCCGTGTAAGATTGCCAAAAATCGCTCTACTCGACAACATAAACATATGCTGCTGGCGTTTTCAAAAACAGACGGTAATTCTCTTTAAGTTGTTCATTTTTTAAGCGAGTAAACATGGGCCAAGAAATTTCAATGGCTTGAATGATTTCATTTTTGGGTTGCAATGCATAGTTTCCTGGCTGACAGTTTTTCACAAATTTCAAGTCTCTTTTAGAAATATACTTATCTAGATATTTGTAGGAATAGGAAATATTGAATAACTGCCATTTTTCTTCTGCTTTTAGGTCGCAAACCGTTGATTTAGCTGGTATTTGCTCGAATATCTCAACAATATCGGCAGTCGATATCGCTCTATCCGCTCCATACTTAGAAGCAAACAACTTAGTATTAAAATTAAGATTTAGAATTATAGACAACAAAATCAATAAAGTTAGTATAGCGATCGCAATTTTATTCAATAAACTAGAAAAGTCTAAAGAATCTAAAGCGACAACCGTTATCAGGATTGGAGCAAACAAAATAATAAATTTGTTGTGAATGACAGATAATCCCCAGAAATTGGAAGCAGCATAAAGATAAACTAGCCAAGTAAATGCTAGAAAAAGAGTAATAGTCGAGTTTCCTTTGTATTTTTTATAGGTCAGAAATGCCAAAACTAATAAAAGCGAAAAGAAAGCAATAGATATAGCAGTTCGCCACCCAGAAAATCCTAAAAAGTAAGCTTGCTGGGCAAGTTCGATAAAAGTTTGAAATGCCTTGCCGATTCTTTCTAAAATATTGCGATTGCCTGCTTCTGCGCTAGCACTGGTAATTTTAGTTAGAATCCCTTTAGTATTAGTCCAATTGCGACTCAATTCGCCTCTCCAATAAGGCGCTAAAGAGACAATCGCCGCAGCAACAGATAATAGTGGGAGCAAACATTTCTTAGGATTTTTACGATTTCTTGAAATAAACAAAATACAGCTAGCAATAAACGCCACTGGCATAACAAATAGTGTCGTTGAATGCAAACTAACTAAAATAGCTAAAACAATTCCATATAATATCCAAAGACCAACTTGAGCTGAATGAGGAAGTTTTGCTTCTAACTGCCATTTGTATAGCAACAGAAAGCAAAGCATAAAGAAAGGAATCGGACCTGGATTCCAATGATAGGTATTAATAAAAATTTCAACAAAAAGTAAGCTATACCAAAAACCAGCTAGCGCTGCTAAAAACAATCGTTTTGAATTCTCAGTCTTTTCTAACAGTTGATAAACGAAATACATAAGTAGGGGAATCGACAGAAAAGATAGTAAGGCATTAGGCAAAACTTGAAAAACTGGATCGACTCCCAAAATAGTAGAAGGAAAAACAAGATAATAATAGAGTGGCAGTAATTTATATCCGCCTACAGAAGCACCAGGTCCTAAAGTTGGCAGCTTTCCCTGCCACATGCTCATATAAACTTCAGCGTCTCTAACCTGATCTGGATAAAAGAAAGTTATATACCTAAAAACAGCAACTAAACGACTGAAAAAACCAAAAGCTAGTGCCAAGCAAATTAGACTATAGGCAGCTATTTTTAGTCGATCTCCTTTAACTTTAAATAGTTCAGACATTATTCCCCGTGCCTCTTCGTCTCTGCGTAAAATAAAACTTACTAAATATTCTCCACAAGTTTATTTAGTTTTCTTGATTTCTCGTTCCTGCTTAATTATTTTGACTAATTCAGCATCATTGGGATTAACTTTTACCCACTTTTCTCGATTGGCTCGAATTTTTGCTAAATGAGACTCTATATTGTCTGGTGTAAGGTAGGCTCCAAAATCTTTAGGTACCTCACCTTTTTTGTAAGATAGAATGCGATCGAGAACTAAATTTCCAATCGCTTCTTTATAATGGGAACTATCAATATAATTTTTCATCTTCTCGCTGACTGGTTCTGTCGTGATGCTGTTATAGTCAGAAAAATCCCAGACGGGCAAAATTTTGACAACTTCTCGCTTCCATTGCTCTAAAATTTGCCATTGTCCGGCAGCATAAATTGCCTCCGATTGAGTAACATGAACAGGAGAGATAAAACCGATTAAAGTAATGCCGCGTTCTCGGCACAGATTGACAATTTCTCTTAAATCATCTAAGTATTGTTGCGAGAGCTTATAGTTGCTGTGGACATTGAAATAAACCGCGATCGATTTTTTAAATTCTGTTAAGTTTTTATCTTTGTCTCCTCGCTGAAGGCGCATGAAACCGTTAGGATAATAAATATCGCGATCTGAATTAGTTCTGTTAGCTTCAATAGTCTTTTCGCTCAAAGATAAAGTATCTAATGAGAAAGTCGTGTTAATAAAATCTTGAGAAGTTATTGCCTGTTTTTCTAACCTTCCTTCATCAAACCCCGGTTGATTTCCTAGCTCCTGGTTGAACATAATAAAATCGAGACCCAGAATGACTAACTTAAGGTCTTTTTGATTCTCTATCGCATGTTGTAAGTAGCGTAGCGTTTCATAAGTATTAGCGCCATTAAGTCCGAGATTGTAGGCAGGTTGCTTGTCATCGAGTGCCGAATAAGCAGGATTCAAGCCGAGATTCATTCTTGAAGATCCCAAAAAAATTGTAACGGGTTTGATGCGCGTAATTGCGATGGCTTTAAATAACCTCTGGTGTTTCCATTTTTCGGGTTTTAACTGGTTAAATTGATTAAAAGTAGGGCTATTATAAATCCCATAAGGATCGACAGCGACATTAAAAATCCCAACTGAAATTAAGGGAACTAAAGCTGTCGTCAAAAAGATTAAATTAAAACGACGATATTTAGCTTTCTTCTGGTTAAATTTCTTCTTGCCAATCAGAAAATCTGATAAAGCAAACTTTAATCGACTGTAGGCACTCATTGCGACAACCTCCATCAAAACTGGAAATAGAGAAATTCAGACACGCGGTTAAGTGATAGTAGAGATAAGCTAGTTATCATTCCTACCCATATTGCCCACCACCACGTTGGCTTAAGTTTCTGAATTATTTGCTGCGTATTTGGCAATAAAGTGACGCATAATGTTAGTCCAGCTAAGATGTAAATGCTCAAGATTTTACTACTATTAATTTCTGGAAGATAGGTGAAATTTTTCCAATTTTGAAGCTGCAAGCCAAACTGATTTAAGAAAGATAATTTACCTTGAGGATTGCCGGGTAACACGATGCCTTTCATGCCTGTCATCGCTTTAATAATTTCTGCTGCATCGTGAAAATTCATCGCCCTAAATAAAACCCAACTAAATATGACAGCCAAAAAAGTTATTACCCATCCCAATAATTTTGGTAAAGGAAGATTTAATTTTCGCCATCCGTGATTAATAGATAAATATGCACCGTGCAATCCTCCCCACACAACAAAAGTCCAGCCCGCACCATGCCATAAACCGCCCAATAACATAGTTGTCATAAGATTAGCATAACGGCGTATTTGTCCTCGGCGGCTGCCTCCCAACGGAATGTATAAGTAATCTCTCAGAAAGTTTGATAAAGTAATGTGCCAGCGCCGCCAAAAATCGATAATAGAAATAGCTTTGTAGGGCGAATTAAAATTAATGGGAATGCGAATATTGAACATCAATCCCAAACCAATTGCCATATCTGAGTAGCCAGAAAAATCGAAATAGAGTTGAAACGTGTAGCTTAAAGCACCTACCCAAGCCTCAAGAAAAGTAACCGCATCGGCATTATTAAAAACCGAGGCTACCCATGGCGATAGATTATCGGCAATCAACACTTTTTTAGCTAACCCCAAACCAAACATTGTCAAACCTAAAGCAAGATTTTTTTGAGAGAAAAGAAAGCTTTTTAGCTGGCGAAATTGGGGAATAAGTTCATCGTGACGGAGAATTGGTCCTGCAATAAGTTGAGGGAAAAAACCGATAAATAATGCGTAAGTTACCAAATCATATTTATTGCTTTTGGTTTCTCCTCGATAGGCATCTACTAAATAAGCTATTTGGGTGAAAGTATAAAAAGAAATCCCCGGCGGTAAGACGACTCTTGAAAAGCTAAAATTAGTCTGAATAACGGTATTTATAGAAGAAAGAAAAAAATTAGCATATTTGTAGTAGACAATGATAGTTAAATTAAGAATAATGCCGATTAAAAGAATAGTTTTTGCTTGTTTGCTAGCAGGTTTAGTTGAGGCTATTAATTTACCTAGTTGATGGTTAATAATAATAGAAATAACCATTACTGGCAGATTGGCAAAATCCCAATATCCATAAAAAAATAGCGAACTGATAGTCAGCCAAATTAAAGCGGCTTTAATTAAACGAAAGCGAGAGAAGCCAAAAAATATTAGAAAAGTTATAGGCAAAAAAGCAAAAATAAAAACATAAGAGTTAAATAGCATTTGTGTTTTTAAATATTAAAGTAAATTTTCTTGAAAAGCAGGGAAAATTTTAGTCATACTACTAGAGAATACCCACAGCTCCAAAAGACCATTAAAAATCCTTGTATCAAAGCTAAAGATAAAGTTACAACTTGGTCACATGAACGATTACTTGCTAGTTTAGCTAACAGAATATAAAGAGGAAAAATAGGTAAAATAAACCGAGGCATAGAATCTATTCCAGCAAGAAGAGGTACTACTATCGAGTAGATACTAAATATCCAGTAGGAGACTGGGATTTTTCGGAAAAATATGCATAAAAGTCCTAGTGCAGCTATGGAAAAAGTCGATTCTAACAGGGCTTTTATTTTGAATAAAGTACGCACGTTTGGTTGAAGAAAACTTTTACGTAAGCCATTTACTATTGCCGATAAAGGATTGGATAGACTTCGATTCCAAGCTGATTGAATGTTTGAGAAAGCAAAGAAATTTCCTGTCAAGTGAAAGTTATAGATAGCGAACAAAGATAATCCTAGAGGGATTAATAATAGAAATAGGATATCATACCGAATCTTCTTCGCCTGAAAGTCTTTACTTTTAAAATATTCGTAAAGCATGGGAACAACGATCAAAATCCCAACACTTCTCGTAAAAGCCAAAAAGAAACCTGCTATTCCTATTAAGATCCACTGCTTTTTCTCGGCAAGATAAAAACATAGAATAGCTAACATTAAATAAAGAGATTCTGTAAAAACCCCTGATAGAATAAAAGCAGTTGGCGACACTAATAAAAATTTGACAGACTGCAAAGCATTTTCTCGGTCGGATTTTAACCGAACTAATCGGTAGAGTAAATAACAAGCAATAATTAAACAAACATTAGAAATAATAATCCCAGCAATAAAATATTTCCCCCCCATGACTGTTCCAATTAGTCTCATTAACATGGGATAAAGCGGAAAAAAAGCATAATTGGCTTGAGTTTCGGAGAAAGAAGTACCAACTTTTGCTGAATAACCGCCTTCGGCAATATTTATGTACCAATATGAATCCCAAACTCCCCAGATGTCTAACCAAAGTTGAGTGGAGTAAATATATTGTTTGCCGTACTGTCGTTCTAGGAGAGAACGAGAAATAACTCCAATAATAGTTAAAACGAGTCTAGTAGAGAGAAATAATAAAAGAATGTATTTTAGTTCTGGCAAATTTTTCTTTAGGGTAGCGGCAATCTTCATTAATTTTTCTTTTATGAAAACATTAGCAGATAAATTCCGGTATTATCTCTAGCACTCTTACCAAGAGACATAGCTTACTTTTAAATTCAATAAATTGCCAATCCTGACTTATTTTGAATCAGAGGAATCGGAGCAAGATTGTTGCCAAGGTAGCGTTTTATCTACCGTTTGAGTCTCGCCGGGAGGAACAGTTCTTTCGCTCATAAAATAAATGTCAATCCTCTCTAATTGTTGTGAATTTTTGTGAATTGCATTCCAATTTCGACATAAATATGCACCATAAAAAGGATAAAGCGCTTTACCAATGCCGCGATTGAGATTGATAAAATAAGTCCGCCATTGCATATTTCTATAAAGTGCATTGCGCTGACCAATTGTCGGCTTCTCCCAACTCACCGAACCGCTACCTTTGAGGACATCAATTGTCGTACCATCTTTAAGTTTCCCTTCGATAACGTGCCATCCATCATCTCTCGGCGGTGCTGGTGCAAAAATACTCCAAGATTGATCTAATCGCGTAACGCGACTGAGAATATCGAGTTGTTGAACTGTTCGTCTCTTGAAAAATTTATCGGTTGCACTAACCCAATCATTTTTAGGTTCTTCTCTTCTCGCAACTGTTTGTTCGACAAAACTTTTTAGATTCCAAAGCGAGGTGTAGACTAATAGGAATAAAGTAACAATATTTAGCCACAAAGAAGACCGAATTTCCAACGGACGAAATTTAAACGGTCTGGTAAACACGCCTGCCGTTCGCCGATTAGAAGCAATCGTCTCATAAAACTTAGTTCCTACAACCATTAAAGGTCTCCATTTAAGGATGGGTGTGAGAAACCAAAAAACGGGAGATAAGCTACAAATATAAGCGATCGCTTCCCATTTATAATGCCGATTTTCCTGCCAATCCACCACAACCCAAGAATTTGTTTCCTGCATATCGGCATAAATTGAAGGATCGTCTTGTGCTACCAATAACGGCGTTTTGGGTAAAATTAAGAAAGTGCGTAGAAAATGAACGACCTTTTTACAAAATCCGCAGTCTGCATCGTAATTAATTCTCAATCCAGCTCGCTGGGGAGTATATAATTTCTTCGCCAGCGCATCCCAAATATTAGTCGGAATAAAAACTAACCAACTGGAAATACTTAAAAAGGGAAAAATTCCCAATTCAAAACACAGTCCGAAAGAAATATGCAAAAGAATAAAACAGACAATAGCAACGCAACGGAAAAAGCTGTTATAGAAGGGAATAAAAATCATCAAAGGTCCCAACCACTCAAACCAAAGAGCAGATAGGGTTAGCAACCTTAACAACTCAACGGGCAAACTCAAAAGCCATTGACCGAATGCCGTTCCGTATTGGTCGAAACTTAACGCATAATAGACCGCATCCCCATCAGGAAACCAAAGTTCGCTTTTGGTTTTGTATGCCGCCGACCAGATATAGATAAAGCAAATTTGCACCATGAAGGCAAAAGTTGCCCCAGAAACTACCCGCTTGGGCAGCGGGTTAGGAGAGGAATTCAAGGCGCTGTCGATGGAATAACAAGCTCCCAGAGGTAAAAACATCGCCCAGAAAAGCAACGCCCTCAACACGTCATCGGCAGCAAAAATGAGAGCGGGGTTGCGGTTGTGAATAGAGATAATCATCGCCCAAGTCGCGATCGTTGCCAGTCTGGTGCGGTATCCGACTAGCATTCCCAGGACGAAAAAGATAGCCAACAAAAATATTAGCCCTTGGATAAAAGGCTGACCGCTAATCGATAAAAACGACCAATGCCAAGGACTGGGAAGAATGCGATCGAGGGCAGTGCGGGGCAATACGCCAACATCGCTATAATGTGCCGTCAAGTCGCCAAAACGGATGATGAGATCGGTGAGAACGACCAGGGCTAAGCCAATGCGAAATAGGGCGAGCGATCGCAGGTCAAAGCCCAAGACTTCCTCGATCTTGGCAGCTAATTGATTTTTTGCTCTTTTTTCCTCGCTGGCAGTCATGCTGCAATACCCCTCGGTAAACAATTAGCACTTAGCCAACAATTCTCGCATTACATTATCGACTCGGCAAGCCAATTCGGAACTTAAAGTTTTACAGCTCTTCGCAAATGGTTTCTTGAAAAGAATTTTTTCTCTTTTTTTCTAGTTTTCTATATATTCCCGCCTCAGAAGCTTTTTTGACTATCTTAAATAGCATTAATTAAACGTTCCTTAAAAAGGTTTATAGATATTTTTGGGTTCAATTGGTTTCCAAGAAATACTTTCTGTGCGTTTCGGCATCAACTCGAATCAAATCCCTCGAACCATGACTCTAATTGCGGTACGAATCCTACATAATTTTAATTTTTATACAAAAAATAGAAATAAAAGTTGATAATTTTAGTTTACATATTTCGACATTGGCGAAGGTTTGAGAATTTGAAAACAGGCAAATTAAATCTCTCAAAACTACCTAGAAAAAGCCAATGTGCAGCTTAATACTTTTTCGATCGCTTCTGAAAGAGTAAGCTTTTCTTTCAGACTGAGTTTTTCGCATTTCCCTATTATGATTCGCATTCTAATCGTTGACGATCTCTTAAGTATTCGGGAAATCTTGACTGAAGCTTTAGCTGTCGAACCGGATTTCCAAATCGTAGGAACGGCTTGTGACGGAGTTGATGCCATCGAGAAAGTCGATTGTCTCAGACCAGATGTCGTCCTCATGGATGTAGAGATGCCGAAAATGGATGGATTGAATGCTACTCAAATCATTTCTCAGCAATGGAGACAGGTAAAAGTATTAATTTTGACCGTTCACGAGTGCGAAGAATATTTCGATCGCGCCGTGCAAGTAGGAGCTAAGGGCTATTTTCTCAAGACAACTCCCACAGAGGATTTAGTCCGGGCAATTCGCTATGCGGCTCAAGGCTATTTCCAGCTTCCTTTTGACTTGGTGAATAAATATCTCTCAAAACTCGTTGAAGTGCAAGCGACTTTCAACGAGCTAGCTTCCCTAAAACAAGTGATTCAGACGCAATTGGAACAATGCAAACAATTCAGCTACCTGTCAGGGGAAAAGTGTCTTCAAATCGAGCAAGAACTTCACAAACAGCAAAAGACGATCGGCATCTATTTTCACCAAAGCCAAATCGAACAAGACTGGCACAGGAGTCAAGTGAACCAACACTTAGTCCATTTGAAAAAAGATTTACTGGGTCTGAGACGGACGCTTTGGGTACTGATAGGCATTCTTCTCTCGCTGCTGTCGTTTGGTTTGGCTTTGGGAGTAACTCTTTGGTTAAAAAGGTCTTAATCCCAATTTGAAACGACAAAGCTTAGTGCTTCTGACATTTTTATGTCACTTTTTCACATCACAATAAAAGTAACAACAGTTGGGAAGTCGATCGCCCTAGAAAAGGTCGCTTAAAACTGATGCACTCTGAAAACTAGAACAAGTTAAATACGTTTGAGGAAACAATCTTTTTACTCATTGAAGTTGCATATTATATCAAATCCGAACGAACAAACACAATAACCAGTAGCGCGAGCTAGAAGCTCGCGTTCGAGCAGGCATGAAAAGCGAGCGAGACATATGCGCTTACGCGCACGCTACGATGAGCGCACTGCACCACACATTATGGTCAATTAAACGGATTTAATATTAAAAATGCTGAAAATTTCTCGTTTAAGAACTGTCCTATCTACTTTGGTCAGTACCTCGATCGCTAGCAGTTTGCTGATTTTCCCGCTTGCAAGCGCCGTTCGGGAAGGACAGGCTAATCTGTCAGCCTTAACTGCTAGCGATGAAATTGTTAACACGAGCGTGGATTCTACTGGAGTTCGCTCCTTAGATGAAGCTGAAAAAATCTTGGGGATAACAGCACTGGGATTAGGAGCTGGTGCTGCTGGTATAGTTTGGCGTAGAGCAAAGGCAAAAAAGCCATTGGTTTTTAGCTCTACTCGTCTAGAAAATGCCCTCTCGATCGATCGCGCTAGCCCTCAACTGCGGCAGAAGCTGCTGAGACTGCTACATAACGATCGCCCGACTGCCAATCGCTTGCTTGCCGGAGCGCAAATCCAGCATCCCGAACGATCGGTTAATTGGTTAGTCGAGAAAGTAATTTACGATCTAGAACGCGATCGCGGTCGCTATTAATTTCTAGCGCGATCGCCTACGAACCAATAAGCGTTTAAATCGATCCAGAATTCCCAACACAACCTTAACCAGCAAATGCTTAAAAACTTGCAGGCGATGGCGAAGGGTTGGGAGGCGCTGAATATAGACTAGCCGCCTGATCGCGGCGGCTGGCTTTCCTTCGATATTGAGAAGGGAGTTGGAGACTACTGCGGCTCCCTTGCCCAAGGTCAGCATATCTCCCAAGTGCAAATAGCAGAAGGGTTGCAACCGCTTGCCTTGCAAGGTAGCCGCGATGTTTTTTGCCGCACGACTTGCCTGTTGATAGGCGGCTTGCGCCGTCGCGGGGACGGGTTGGCTGCCATTGCCAATATCCGCCAAATCTCCGAGAGCAAACACTTCTGGATAATCGACTAACTGTAGGGTTGGATAGATGAGAAGCTTACCGCGATCGCTTTTAGGGCAATCGAGGCGAGCAATCCAATCTCTGGCTTGAGTTCCCGCCGTCCACAGCACTAGATCGACTGGCAGCACAACGATTTTGCCGTCCCGAACGACTGTCATCGAATCGGCTTCAATCGCTGTCACCTCAGTGAGGCGATCGATTTTAATCTTGCGAGAGCGCAGCGCTCGATAGGCTGCCTTGCGAACGCCAGATGAGAAGTTTTTGAGGATTTCCTCTCCCCTTTCGATTAAATGTACTTGTCCTCGCCTACCCAAGCGATCGGCTAGCTTGCACGCCAATTCTACCCCGTTAGCACCGCCGCCGATCGCTGCCAGACGAAGGCGCTGGCGATCGCTAGCTTCGAGAATTTTCAGTCTTGCCTCCAGACGTTCTACATCGGCAAGCGTGCGGAAGGTAAGCGCATGGGTTTGAACCCCAGGGATATTTGCCCAGCGATTCTGAGTCCCAACGGCTAGAACGAGATAGTCGTAGGCGAGTTCTACGCCGTCGTCGAGTACGACTTGACGAGTTTTGAGGTCAACGTCTCGAATGGTTTGCTGATAAAAAGCAATCTCGGTACCGCCGAGTAGTTTTTGATAGGAAGGAGCAATTTCCCAGGGTTGCAATTCTTCGGTAATCAGTTCGTAAAGCAAGGGCGTAAAAAGAAAGCGATCGTTTTGCTCGACCAGAATCATTTTGCATTTGCCCGCTCTCACCCAAGCAAAGCGACTCAAATACAGAGCCGTATATAAGCCGCCAAAACCGCCGCCGAGAATGCAAATGCGGATTGGGTTAGCGATTGTTGGTTTCACTTTGTCGCGCATCGACCCCAATTAATGGTTTTAGCTGTTCGACGAGCTGCTGCGCTCGAATTTTTCTGGCTTCTGGCAAGAGATGATAATGGGTATCGGCAAATAAACTTGAATCGGTTTTCAGATTTAACGAGTCTTTTTCATAGATGAGGGGAGCAATTTTAGCCAGTTCTTGAGCCGTTTTTTTCACGCTAGCAATTGTTTTTTCGTCCTTGCTCGCGTAAACCCAGGGCAGCGACAGAATGAGTTTTCCTCCTGTGGCTTCCACTTCTTGACGAAATTGACTAATCCGCTCGATCGCATGGCTGGAAATGGGGCTGTCGATTGGCAGTTGCCACCATTGGCCGACTCGCACTTTCGTGACTGTAGGGTCGCCGCGATCGCTCACGGGATCGGAATAGTACCCCGTCATTTTTCCCCGCTCGACCAAATCTACCGCAGATTTGGTTAGCGCTCTCAGGCTCGGAATCCCAAGCAGCCAAACCTCTTGAGCGAGTTCTTTGGGTGGAATTCCGCCCAATCCCGGTCGGGCGATCGCCACGCCAAAACTAGCAGAGCGATCGCCCAAACCATTATCATCTAGCAGGATTAAATATTCGGGAATCAGCAGAACGATATCCCCAGAACGCACTTGGTCTATGACGCTCGGTAGGATTACATCTAGACCGACGGGTCCGTCCAATCCCAGATTCACTACCGGAATTCCCAATCCCCTTTCGAGCGCTTTGGAGTCGATGGTGTAGTGAGCGCCCGACCCGCCAGTCACCAGCAAGCGTCTGGGAGCTTGGATCTGAGCTGCTATTGCCATTTTGTCTTTATACATCTGACGCAGCCAGCTCAACTCGCCGCCGTAGTAAACGTTATAAACGAACCCTAACGACCAAGCTGCACCCACTGCGATTAAGTAGGGAACAAGCCCAAGCAGTTTTCCCATTAGCTCTTAATAATCCTTAATCTCAATCATATCAACAACACTGGTTCGTGTCATTGGCGATCGGGAGTCAGGAATCGTACAGACGCGATAGGAGCGCGCCTGTACCTAGTTAGATCGATTCCTATCTTGGCTTACAAATCTCTTTCCCTGCTTCAAAAGTCTCCCTGGCTCGCCATTTGTAGCAAGATTAAAGAGAAACGATATTAGTAGTTAGTGGTTAGTTGTCTCCCCAGTTCCCCAGTCCCCCAGTTTCCCCACTTCCACCTATTTCTTACAGGAGTGATAGGCTAAAGATAGTAAAGAAATCGTTTTTTTCTCGGTCAAATATGCCTCTTTTGATCCTGATCGCAGATGACGATCCAGGAATTCGATTAGCCGTTAAAGATTATCTAGAACTCGCAGGATATTCGGTCATTACTGCTCAAAATGGACGAGAAGCGCTCTTCCTGCTGGAAACCTATCACCCTTACCTGCTGGTTTCCGATATCAAAATGCCAGGAAAAGACGGTTACGATCTCGTTAAGCAAGTTCGCCAACGTCCCGAATTCCGACTGCTGCCCGTTATCTTTTTGACACAGAGAAATACGACCGAAGAGCGAATTATTGGCTATCAGGCAGGATGCGATGTCTATCTGCCCAAGCCTTTTGCAATGGAGGAACTGGGGGCAGTGATTCGCAATCTGTTAGAGCGATCGCAGATGATTCAGTCTGAAAGGCAATTCTCCGATCGCCAATCTAAACCTAAACCTTTACAGGCACAAGAAGGAAGCGAGCAAGTCCCTTGTGTCGAACAACCTCCCTCTTTCAAGTTCACCCAGCGGGAGGAACAAGTTCTGATCTTACTGACGAAAGGACATTCCAATGCCGAAATTGGCAACGAGCTTCATTTAAGTCCTAGAACCATTGAAAAGTACGTTAGCAGCCTTCTCAGAAAAACAGAAACTAGCAATCGAGCCGAATTAGTCCGTTTTGCTTTGGAGCACCATTTAGTCGATTAGTCAGAGATTTAAGGTTTTCTGCCATTATTTAAATCGCTGACGTGGTTCAACAACCCTTCACAGGCATCCAAGAGCAAATTGAAAACCTTCTCAAAACCCTCTCTACCGCCATAATAAGGATCTGGAACTTCTTTGGCTTGATGGCGAGTAGCAAATTCACATATTAACTTTACTTTGTCGCTATGTTGCTTCTGAGGGTCGAGAGCGAGAATATCCCAATAATTTTCGCGATCCATTGCTAAAATTAAGTCAAATTTTTCAAAATCGGCAATCTGAAATTGTCTGGCTTTGCCCTTCATGGAAATTCCGCGAAGTGCTGCGGCTTCCGCCATCCGACGGTCAGGAGGGGAACCGATATGATAGCTCGAAGTTCCGGCTGAATCGCAAATAATTTCTTCGCTCAAACCTGCTCGTTCGATCAGATAATTCATGATATTCTCTGCTGCGGGAGAACGACAAATATTCCCCAAACAGACAAAAAGTAATCTGTAAGCCATAAATATCGGTTGAGTGCCATCAAAATTAAGATTATAACCAGATTTGAGCGAGTCGGTTCTCAATAGTTGGAAATACACCACACAGACAAATTCTCAATTCTTGCTTGCTCGCTCAAATCGAGAAATGCGATCGCGCTCTTGACATTTAGATAACTATTGAGGAAACAAAGATCGAGAATTGATAGGCAGCCTTCGTGCTATTGTGGTGGCAGTATATCTGAGGCAAAGATAACAGACGAATGCGATCGCTTAATTTTTTAAGCATATTTGCATTATTTGTAGGTTTATCCTGCTTTCCCATTGCCTGTCATTCTCAGTCAGAAACTACTGGGTTGCAACCCCCTTTATCTTCTCAGCCTAAACCCGATCGTGTAACGGTTGAAAGACCAACGGTTCGACAACCAGAAATTCGGCAACCAAAAGTCGAAGCTCCCCAAGTTACGATTCCAGAAGTGCAAATTCCGGAAATCACCTTTCCTGGCATTCGCGTACAACAGAGTCAAAATTCAACTGTTATTACTATTGCTGCTGATATACTATTCGACTTCGATCGAGCCACCCTTCGACCTGATGCTGAAGCTGCACTGCGACAAATCAGTACTGCAATTGCTAAACACTATCCCCAGAATCCGATGCAAATTCAAGGACATACGGATGCGATCGGAAGTGATTCGTATAATCAAGATTTGTCAGTGCGTCGCGCTGTTGCTGTCAAGCAGTGGTTGCAACAACAAGGAAATGTGGCTGCATCACGCATGAGTGCGATCGGTTATGGTGAATCTAGACCTGTAGCTGCCAATACAAAGGCAGATGGTTCAGACAATCCTGAAGGACGACAAAAAAATCGTCGAGTGGAAATTGTCATTCGTCGCTGACAACGGAAGTAGTGAAAAATGGTCAATCATGGTGGTAACAAGTCATTTTTTCCTAGCGATCGCGTGACAGAACATTTCAGATTCCGACGGAGATTTTACGAAAGGAGATTGGTGAATGCTGGAATTGAAAAGCAAAATTCCTACGGATACCTGGATAACGGCATAATATCTCATTTTCTTAATGATATGCTTAATAGCAGCAAAATTACCGTTGCGGCGATCGCACAAAATTTACGACTCCTATTTACCATATTTAACAGGTTATCCCATAAAGTCTAGAAGGTCATTTTGAGCAGAGCGATCGCGAAGCGAAACATCTTATAGCAATTCGCCGATGCTCCTCCACTTCGTGAGAGTCCGCGTCGGTTGGCAATTATCAGTTCGCAATTAGGAAATAGAGATGGATTCTAGCTAGAAATTCAATGTTTTTAGATTTTAATGGCGAATTGCGAATACAATCGCTTCAGAGTTTCTAGCAGTGCTTAAGGAAAGATGGAGTGGTTGTCGCGAGCCTTCGCGAGTATCTTGAGGACGAAGATAGATCCTCCCCGCAGGTATGGTCGCTTGGATTGGATTCCGTTATGAGAGAAGCGATCGCTACTTTGTGTTTCAAATTCGCGATTGGAGTAATGATACTTACGATATCACAATCCGTTAATAAGTTAGACATCACCTCAGTATAACATAAAATTATGTCTAGGATTGTTTAACTATGTCCGATTATTTAAGTTCTGTTAAAAACCCTCGTTTTAATTCCGACTTCCGACTTCCGACTTTTTAGGTCCACTGACGGAAGAAAGTATTATCTTCCCAAACCTGGGCAGTAAGCTGTTCGATTTTGGTCAAATCAGCTTGTGCGAGGGGTTTGAAGGCTTGGGCGACGCGGACGTTCCCTTTCAACTGCTCTGCGTTCTCAGCTGCTATGATACAAGTATGAACGCCATCGAGCGAAAGAACGTAACCCATCGCCTGATGCATTCCCTCTAGAGCGCCCGGTTTAAACAGACGACCATAGGCAGGCACTTTCATGGCAATTACGCCGACATTTCTTTCCCGTGCTGCAGGCAACACCACGGGCGCAAAAGGACGGGGATGGTGAATATCAGCGGCATTGAGGGATACCAAAGTGGTGTCGAAGGGATAGCGGCGCAATCCGGCAGCAATTACGTCGGGTTCGTGGTGTCCGGTGATGCCGCTGAATTTGACGATCTTTTGCTCCTGGGCTTCTTCTAGCGCTTTAGCTGCTCCATCGTTGCCAAAAATTTGGTCGAGTTGCTCGTGAAAAGATACGCTATGGAATTGCCACAGATCGATATAGTTGGTATTTAATCGTTGCAGCGATCGCTCTAAATCTCTCCATGCACCATCGCGATCGCGAGCTGCTGTTTTAGTCGCTAAAAAGATTTTATCGCGATAGGCGGGAAGGACTTTTCCCATGTACCCTTCGCTCGGACCGTAACCAGCAGCGGTATCGAAATATCGAATGCCCAGAGAAATCGCTGCTTCGACTAGCTCGATCGACTCTTTCTCTTTTCCTTCTCCAGACAGAGGAGTCTGTCCCGCTCCCCCCAGTCCTAAAATGGGAACGGAGACTCCTGTTTTGCCTAAAATTTTTTCGGGCATAGTTTGGTTGGGAACTGAGGCAACAACTTGTTCGGGTTGCCTCTCTATGGCAGAACTGCAAGCAATCGTCCCAGCCATTGCAGCAGTTCCAATGAGAAAATTCCGCCGTGTTGTATTTTTTGTCATAAGAAGCGACCTGACCCAGACAGCGATCGCAAGATCGATTTCTTTTGCTAGTCTAGCGTTCGCTCCGAAAAAATTTGGTTAATTATTGACTAATTCCGTATTGAACTCGTTAAAGGAACGACGCTTCAATTCTACCGATTCGGAACGAGGCAATAGATCGAATACCTCTCTCAACACGTCATCGACTGCTTCGTACTTGACCTGTCCCTTGCCGTTGAAAACAACCTTTCCAGCTTCATCGAGAACTACGGTTTGAGGCACGACCCCCGTATAATAATAACCGACTTCGTTGGGCGAATAAGTCGATTTGACGGGAATGCTATCGACGCTGACGGGAATGATACTCGCCGCCCGACCGTAAAATTCTTGTATGCGAGAAACCACGATCGCAAATTCTTTGCAATCCCTACTGTCGTCTAGGTAATAGACCAGTACGGCAGGCATTTTTCGTTTCAAGGACTCTGCTAGGGTTAAACGGGGAGGCACGAGCGAGCCATTGCCCGCATAGACGACAAAGACGTTACCGTCGAGGCGATCGTCGTTTATACTAGCCCACGCGGTTGGCGTTTCCCAGATCGACCAACTGGCACATAGAGCGATGGAAACTGCTAAGCAAAGGGGAAAAAGCTTTTTCCAGTAAGATTGCACGCGATTTTGAATGGTACCCATAAGTGGATTTCGTGTTCTAGTGTAACTTCGTTAAAATAATGTCACAGGAGAGAGTAATGTAGAAAACCCCGTGAACCGACAACGGACAACGCAACAATTTACAGAGCTGCAAATACCAGCGTCAACTCGGCTGGCAAACAGCTACTATGCTATCCTGGGATTACATCCTTCTGCATCTGCTATTGAAATTCGGCGAGCCTATCGGGAGATGAGCAAGCGCTACCATCCCGATACCACTAAACTATCCTTGGAGGTTGCTAAGGCGAAGTTTCAGCAACTCAATGAAGCTTATGCCACTTTGAGTAACCCAGAGCGGCGATCGCTCTACGATTTAAAAATCGGCTATTCTCGCTGGAACGTTATCCAAGTACCGCTAGATTTAGAACGAACTGCTCCTCAAACCTGGCACCAAGGGTCTAATTCTGCCTACCTCGATCCGACTGACCGCCCTTTGTCGGCAGGAGAGATTTTTGTGTTGTTTATTCTCGCTTTAACTTTTGTCGGATGCTTATTGTTGGTAGTTGTGGTAGGTTTATTGAGAGGAGAAAACTCTTTTTTGGTCTAGATTCTGCCTGGCGATCGCTTGCAGGCAAGTAAGCGATCGCATAGCTAATTTTCCCAAACTGATTTAGAAAATCTAAACTTCAAAATCTAATGACACTTCCATCCCCAGATACTCCTCTCTACAATCACCCCCTACCCCAAATCGAACAGTGGTTGTCAGATTTAGGCGCTCAACAAGATCGCGACAACTTACATTGTTGGAAGGTCGAACGCCCAACTTGGAAAGCCGATTTGTGTCTGGATGTAGAAGAGTTGGTCGTTTGCTATATCAATGCTGGCGCAGACGGAAGCGATATTAAGCGTTCCTTCAAATATTCTCTGAGCCGTCAGGATATCGAAGCAGCGGTTTTTTCAGGCCCTTAATGTTAGCCTCTAGCTCTTGTCGCTGTCTTAATAATAAAATGGAGCCGAGCAGAGTTGAACTGCTGTCCAGGCTGGGTATTGACTTTCCGCTCTTTCACAGGTTTAGCCTTTCTTATCCTCAAGGCGGGAACCATCTCTTATCCCGGATGGTGGGATGCTCTGGTATTATCTTAACTCTACAGCCGACCAGAGGCGGCTAGAGAGTGCATCCGTTGGGGTTGACCCTTAGTTCTTAACGGAGTCGAACTAAGAGTAGCGCAGTCGATTACAGACTCTTAGGCAGCTACTGCTACGCGCTTGAAGCTTACGATGTTGTTCGCAGTTACTTTTTTGTTGAGCCTTGGATTTACGAGAGACGACTCACTCTCGACCTGCATCACGGGCTAGCTTTCGCCAACCTGTCGAAACCGTTGCGGCCCCTCGTGACTATTTTTATTATAAGAAAAATTTCCCACAGCTGCAACAGTAGGAGGTTTTGTGGCGATCGCCGACCGAGTGAGACTAACGTTACGAAACATTGAGAAATGCGGTTGGTTCTAATGAGAGAGAGAGCGATCGCCTTAAACTATTCTGAGACCTTCATTTGATAATTGAAACTTATTTAATATCGAGCATATGTTTCCCATTACTCGTCCTCGCCGTCTTCGCCAAACGCCTCAATTGCGCCGTATGGTGCGCGAAACCGTCCTCACTGCCAACGATCTGATCTATCCCCTGTTTGCCGTGCCAGGAGAAGGCATTGCCCAAGAAGTAAAATCCATGCCGGGAGTCTACCAACTCTCGGTTGATAAAATTGTTGAGGAAGCAAAAGAAGTTTACAAGCTAGGGATTCCTGCCATCATCCTCTTTGGCATTCCAGAGAACAAAGATGCCGACGCTACGGGGGCTTGGCACGATTGCGGCATCGTTCAGAAAACAGCTACAGCCGTTAAAGAAGCCGTACCAGATTTAATCGTCGTCGCCGATACTTGCCTGTGCGAATACACCGATCACGGTCACTGTGGTTACTTGCAAACAGGCGACTTGTTGGGACGGGTTTTAAACGATCCCACCTTGGAACTATTAAAGAAAACCGCCGTCTCGCAAGCGAAAGCCGGCGCAGATATCATTGCTCCCTCTGGGATGATGGATGGATTTGTAAGGGCAATCCGAGAAGCCCTCGACGAAGCAGGATTTCAAGATACGCCCATTCTTTCCTATGCGGCTAAATATGCTTCAGCCTATTACGGGCCATTCCGCGATGCTGCCGAGTCAGCCCCCCAATTTGGCGATCGCCGCACCTATCAAATGGATCCCGGCAATGCCCGCGAAGCCCTCAAAGAAGTCGAATTAGATATTGCCGAAGGGGCAGATATGCTAATGGTCAAACCCGCTTTGGCGTATATGGATATCATCTGGCGGGTGAAAGAAATAACCAATTTACCCGTTGCGGCATACAATGTTTCGGGAGAATATTCGATGATTAAAGCAGCCGCCCTCAACGGTTGGATTGACGAAAAGAAAGTTACTTTAGAAACTTTAACGAGCCTCAAGCGATCGGGTGCCGATTTGATTTTAACCTACCATGCTAAAGATGCCGTTCGCTGGCTGCAAGAAGAATAAAAAACTTCTGAGACGGAGGGTGTGGGGAGTGCGGGAGGTGTAGGGAGATGGGGAGACTGGGGGACTGGGAGAGAATTAACTACTAACTACTAACTACTAACAATCCTCAATCCTTTCATCCGCCGTTCTCCTTGAAGAGGTTCAAGGAGCGTGCGGCGGCTTCGCCAAAATCGAAAATCCTTTCATCGAATGACCAATGACCAATGACTAATTGAATATGTCTCATCCCTTATATGTTGCTTTTATCTGGCACCAACACCAGCCACTCTATAAATCCCGCGAAGCCGCTGCCGATGGCGGGGGACAGTATCGCTTGCCGTGGGTGCGGTTGCACGGCACTAAAGATTATCTAGATTTAGTCCTAATTTTAGAACGCTATCCCAAACTCCATCAGACAGTCAATCTCGTTCCTTCCTTAATTTTACAACTGGAAGAATATGCGGCAGGAGAAGCGATCGATCTCTATCTAGCGCTGACGGTGACTCCTGAAGACCAACTGAACGAGCAACAAAAACGCTATATTATCGAGCATTTTTTTGATGGCAATCACCACACGCTCATCGATCCCCATCCTCGCTACAGCGAACTTTATGTCCAACGCCAGGAAAAGGGACGGTCTTGGTGTTTTAAACACTGGACTAATCGAGATTATAGCGACCTGTTAGCATGGCATAACCTATCTTGGATCGATCCTCTGTTTTGGGACGATCCAGAAATTGAGGCATGGCTCAAACAAGGGAAAAACTTTACTTTGAGCGATCGCCAGCGCATTATTTCTAAACAAAGAGACATCATTCGCCGTATTGTTCCCCAGCATCGACAAATGCAAGATGCGGGTCAGTTAGAAGTGACTACCAGTCCCTATACCCACCCGATTCTCCCTCTGCTTGCCGATACTAATTCTGCTTTGGTGGCAGTTCCAGAAATGGTTTTGCCCGAAGGACGCTTTCAGTGGGAAGAAGACATTCCCCGCCACCTGCGCAAAGCTTGGGATTTGTATACAGACAGGTTTGGCAGACAACCTCGCGGTTTGTGGCCTTCGGAACAGGCTGTCAGTCCTGCAATATTACCCCACGTTGCTAAAGCAGGATACCGATGGCTTTGTTCTGACGAAGCAGTTTTAGGGTGGACGTTGGGGCGCTATTTTCATCGCGACGAAACGGGTAATGTCTCGGAACCGGAATTACTCTATCGTCCCTATCGCTTAGAAACGCCCTACGGAGATTTAGCAATTGTCTTTCGAGACCATCGCCTCTCCGATCTGATCGGCTTTACCTATGGGGCAATGGAACCCACTCACGCTGCATCGGATTTTATCGGACACTTAGAAGCGATCGCGCGTTCTCTCAAACATCAACAAGCAGAAGAAACGACTGCTTTAGAGAAACCATGGCTGGTGACGATTGCCCTCGATGGAGAAAACTGCTGGGAATACTATCAAAAAGACGGTTTGCCTTTTCTGGAAGCACTCTATGAAAAGCTAAGCGACGACGAAGAGATTAAATTAGTGACCGTTTCCGAATTTCTAGAACGGTTCCCGCCGACAGCAGCCATTTCTGGGGACGAATTGCATAGCGGTTCTTGGGTCGATGGCAATTTTACAACCTGGATCGGCGATCCGGCAAAGAATAAGGCATGGGATCTCCTCATAGAAGCCAGACAAATGTTAGCCAAGCATCCAGAAGCAACAGAAGAAAATAATCCCGAAGCCTGGGAAGCTTTGTATGCGGCTGAAGGTTCGGACTGGTTTTGGTGGTTTGGAGAAGGTCATTCATCCAATCAGGATGCCGCGTTCGATCGCCTCTTTCGAGAACACCTTTGTGCTATTTACCGTGCCGTAAACGAACCCGTTCCCCCACGATTGCACCAGCCTGTAGAAGACCACGAGGAAAAAGAACAATATCGTCCGCAAACCTTTATCCATCCACTGATTGATGGTCGTGGCGACGAACAAGATTGGGACAAAGCAGGTCGGATCGAAATTAGTGGTGCTAGAGGTACGATGCACCGAAGTAGCGAGGTTCAGCGCTTATTTTATGGCTGGGATCACCTAAATTTCTATCTTCGCTTCGACTTTAAGGCAGGAGTCAAACCCGGTCGCGATTTGCCCCCACAATTGCATTTACTATGGTACTATCCCGGCATCCCGATGTGCGTTAGTCCCATTCCTTTGTCGAGCGTGCCCGATCTGGCTCCGCTAAACTATTTATACCGCCATCATTTGGGCATTAATTTACAAACGGGTTCCGTTTGGTTAGAAGAGGCGCAAGAAGGTTTTAGCTGGCATCCGAGGGCTACTCGTGCCGATATCGCTTTCAAGCAATGCTTGGAGATAGCAGTTCCTTGGGCAGATTTGCATATCGAGCCGGATGATTCTTTACACCTGATCGCAGTTTTAGCCGATCGCGACGAGTTCCATAGTTATTTACCAGAAAATGGGCTAATCATGTTACAAGCGCCATAGTATCCTAGCAACTGCAATCGCAACTTGCGATCGCATTTTTATCCAATCGACACAATCTAACTTTTTGGCTAATTGTCGCCCCTATTCTTTCGTAAAATTTGATGCCCCTTGGGTTATTAATAGAGACTGTCCAGTCAATTCTGCCACAATTATTTGCTTGGGCTATTTGACACAAACGTTCAATCAATGCCGTACCTATACCTTTACTTCGATGTTCGGGTTTGATATACAAATCATCTAACCAAAGGCAAGTTTGAGCGAGAAAAGTTGAGTAGATGTAATGATAGCTAGCAAATCCAAGAATTTCGCGCTCGCTTTCCGCCAAGAGAATAAATTCAATTGGATTTTTGCAGAACAAAGTATCTTCTAATTTCTGAAGTGTTGCTTCAACTGATTCGGGACAACCATCAAACTGTGCTTTGAGATGAATCAGTTCCAACATAATCGGAAGATCGCTTTTTGTTGCTTCTCGAATTAATAATTGTTTATTTTTCATAATTCTAAGTTTTGAAATTTAAATTGCATCTTCCATACCAAGTTGCAGTTAAAGATATTGCTTATCATTCTGAGCGATGCGAGCCAAAGCGCGTAGGAGAATAATCCCCAAGATCCTTCGCTATCGCGACTGATGACATTTTTGAACGCAACCTAGTATCGCCTAAGATTTACTGTACGAAACTTACAAATAGATGTCCAATATATATTTAGTAGTAAAAATATATGTTGAGAATATAAATAGTTGAATTATGGAACTGCGACACCTGCGCTATTTTGTGGCGGTAGCTGAAGAACTTAACTTCAGTCGCGCAGCGGAAAAACTACATATCGCTCAGCCGCCTCTTTCTCAGCAAATCCAGGATTTAGAGGCAGAATTGAGCGTGCAGTTGTTTGAGCGAACCAAACGTCGCGTTGAATTGACTGAAGCAGGTAAAATATTTCTAGCCGAAGTAGAAAAAGTCTTCGAGCAAGTCCACCAGGCGGTCAAAGCCGCACAAAGAGCGAGTCGCGGTGAAGTAGGAAAACTTGCGATCGGGTTTAATAGTTCCGCTACTTATAGCGTTTTGCCGGATTTGCTGCGTCAATTTCGCCAACACTGTCCCGATGTGGAACTGATTTTACGAGAATTGACCACGAGTCAGCAGTTAGAGAAGTTGCAGCAAAATCAAATCGATCTCGGACTGTTGTATTTACCCGTAGATACGAACGAGTTGAAGGTAGTATCCGTGTTAAAAGAACCTTTGATGGTAGCTTTGCCAGAAACTCATCCTTTGGCAGATCGAGCTGAAATTGCGATCGCGCAATTAATTAACGAACCTTTTATCTTGCCACCACCTCGCTTGGGCGAAGGGCTTTACAGTCAAATCATGCGCTTTTTCGATCGGATTAGCTTTCATCCCAAAGTTATCCAGACTGCTACTTTACTGCAAACCGCGATCGCGTTGGTTGCTGGAGGGGTAGGCGTTGCCTTAGTTCCCGCATCGTTACAAAACCTGAAAAGAACGGGTGTCATTTATCGGGCGATAGTACCAACTGCACCGGAAGTAGAAATAGTCCTCGCTTGGCGACAGAATAATTTATCTCCAGTTTTGCAGAGGTTTGTTGAGCTTGTTTTGTAAACTACTTACTGCTCAATTTAAAACGGAACAGTGCCATCAGTCCGCTGACCAAAAGCAAACCAATTGATATTGTAGGTTCGGGTATCCTTTCCTGTTGGTTTTGTTGGGAACTTGCCGCGAGTGCGGATACAGAATTTAAATTGTTAACCGTACCCGAACCCGATAGCGAGGCACTACTTGCGACTGTTGGAGCTAGACCAGTGATAGGCGCAATCCAGGGAACAAACGACGATACGCGCGTAGAAGCCATCAAATCGCTGTAATCAGCTAGGTAGGAATTACCAGAAGTGTCCATCATAAAAGAAGTAACACCAGCTAAATATCCATCTATAAACAAGCCACCACCGCTATCAATGGGAGCGACAGAGCATTCTAGTGGAAGAGGAGTTGGCGAACCTATGCGATTAGAGAGCTGATTTGGACTGTCAAAGTCTGCCACCAGAAGGGTGTCCAACCATCTAGCGCCGTTAGGATCGACGAATCCGGCACTATCAACTACGTTTTGGGCACCTCGTTTTATTCCATCAAAGCTTCTCTTCCTCGACCGCCCATTACCCGTATTACCGAAGCCAACATAGTCGCCGATTCGTCCAACTTCGTTAGCTCCGGTCATGAGAAGAGCAGGAGCCACATCGAGGACAGGTGTACTTAATTGCAAAAGAGCAATATCTCTGCCTGCGGCTAGATTGGGAGCAAGCTGAGGCTGAGACCAGTCCTGAGCCATCCAGTCTGGATACACTTGGGCACTCGCAACTGGATAAGCGGCTGAACCGACATTAAAATAAGCAGATTGGTTTTGGCCGAGAATGACAGATAAATTCGGATTGTTAGGATTGTACGCACAATGAGCAGCCGTCAGCACCAATATGGATGAACGAGCGTACCCGAACAACGAAAGACGAGGGTATTAGCGGAGTTATAAAGGAAAAATTTAATAGTCAATAATTCTTATTAGACCTTCCACAGCAGCAATTTTAGACGAGTTGGTACCAAATAGCAGCTTCCCTAACCATAACCCCTTTCCTTACAACGAAAGACGAGGGTATTAGCGGAGTTATAAAGGAAAAATTTAATAGTCAATAATTCTTATTAGACCTTCCACAGCAGCAATTTTAGACGAGTTGGTACCAAATAGCAGCTTCCCTAACCATAACCCCTTTCCTTAAGCCGTAGGAGCCAAGAGATCTCGCTATCGACCCAGCCGAGATCTTGTCCACTTGTCGTCGCGATCGCGTCGTGAAGTGCTTATCCCCGTCCGGTATGAGGAGCCGCGATGACTTCGATCCGTTTATCTTTCTGTTCGTAATGACGAGCGATTTCAACAGAGCGATCGGTCGAACCATTGTCCTAGATTAGTAGCTCAAAATCTTCCCTTGTCTGGGATAGAACGCTTTCAATCGCGGCACCTAGATAGCGATCGCGGTCTTTTACTGTGATAATCAAAGAAATTGGAACCCTCAAGGGAAGACTCCCGGCTTGGCTTGACAAATTCTAGCTACATATCGAGTCAAAAGCGCGATTGAAGGGAGCCAATGCGTAAGGACGCGATAGCACACACCTGTAATATTTCTGTAGTACTAGCGGGCGCGATCTCGCTAGCTGCTAAAAAAATTGGCACTTAAGCTACCTGCAAATCAGCTCGCACATCATTAAAGTATGAAGATTAGACTATTTGTTTTTGTGAAGATTTTAATTATGGGGCGATAGAGAGATTGTAAACTCTAAATTATCCTTATAATTGTCATAAATATGACTAATTCTATTCCTCCCGACCTTTTGGTTGGATTAGAGGGTGGTTATAGTAAAGTTCCTGAAGAAGTAAGAGAATTCCTTCGCACAGAACCGCGCCCACCAGAAACCGATCCAACTTTGGGAATCTCCGTTGCAGTCGATAGACAAGAAACGCCGCAACATCGTTTAGTGACAATTGGAGATTCGTTAACTCACGGCTTTCAAAGTGGAGCAATCTTTAAGACTAATTTATCCTATCCCATGCTAATTGCTCGCGAAATGGGTTGGAGCCGGAATTTTCGTTATCCTAGCTATTCTGGACCAGGAAATGGTCTTCCCCTCAATTTGGAAAAGTTAGCACGAGAATTAGGCGATCGCTATCAGATAGCAGATGGGATTAATGCGATCGATGCCGCTTTATTGTTACCTTGGCTGAGAGGCTATCTTGACCAAATAGAAGATTATTGGGAACGAGGAGAGGGACTGAATGCACCCGAACGAGGAGCGATTAACCATAATTTAGCTGTGTATGGATGGGATCTACGCAATACGCTATCTCGGAATGCCGATCTAGCTAAAGACGTTATTAGACAAACCCCCACCAAAGAGGATTTTCTTCGGCAAGTTCCTGAAAACGCTAATGAAATTGCAACGCTGTGGGTTTTGAATAGCGCCAGAAATTCTGCCAATAAAGCCTTAACACCATTGGAAGCAGCAAAAGCTTTGGGAGAAGAAGGCGGGATAGAGACTCTAATCATTTTAATCGGCGCAAATAATGCATTAGGCAGTATTTTGACCTTTAAACTCAGGTGGTCTGATGTTGGCTACCAGGATATGAGGGAAAATGATAAATATACCGTCTGGCTCCCCAGTCATTTCAAAGACGAGTTAGACCAAATTGTCGAACAAGTTAAGCAGATTAAAGCCCGTCACGTTATTTGGGGAACAGTTCCCCATGTTACGATCGCGCCTTTTGCTCGCGGTGTTAGTGAAAATGGTCAAAAAATTCAACCAGGCTCTCGATATTTTCCCTTTTACGTGCCAATTTGGTTAGAAAATACTTTCCATCCTAATAATCGTCGCCATCCTCGTTTAACTGCCAATCAAGCTAGAGGCATTGATAGCGCGATCGACAAATACAACGAATATCTTGTCGAAGCCGTCCGTGCAGGTCGTCGGCAAGGAAAAGACTGGTATTTGTTTGAAACGGCTGGATTGTTAGATCGCTTAGCTGCGCGACGTTACATTGAAGATCCGATCGCTCATCCCAATTGGTGGACTGAATATCCATTGCCAGAACCCTTGAAAAACCTAAATCCGCAGCCAACTTCATTATTTTTTAAGTCCAATCAACAAGGTCGTCAGCAAGGCGGACTGTTTTCCTTGGATGGCATTCATCCAACCACAATTGGTTACGGAATTTTGGCACAAGAGATTATTAATATTATGCAATTGGCAGGGGTTGAATTTTATGAAAGTAATGGAATTACTAAAAAGACGGGCAAGATCGAAATTGATTTCGATCGCCTAATTAAAGAAGACACCCTAATTTCTAAGCCACCTCCGGCTGTCTCTGCTATCTTAGACTCCATCGGCTGGGTCGACAGCATGACTGGGATTATTTCGCAACTGTATCAAAATAATATTTAATATTTTGCCAAAGTTATCGTTGAGGGAGTTGCGATCGCTCTCATCTTGATGCGGGAACAATTGGAACAACAAATAGTTTGTTTAATTAAGATTAGCAGAGTGTTTTGAATTGCAATTTAAAAATTTAAAAGACAGTATTTGACAGAAACTTTACTTTCATAAATTAGTGATAAAAGAAATATAAAATTAACCCTCTCAAAGCCAAACGAGGAGTGCGCAAGGTTATATTGGGATTGAGTCTTTGCAGCAACTGTAGCAGACATAGTGTAAAATTCTGGTGCCCGAAACGAACAAATTGTCAATGATTTGTAGTTTCGCCAAGCCTCGGCTCGATCTTGTCTGAGTTCATTTCTCCTAATCTCGCCATGCGTTTTTCCTCAAAAGTGCGATCGCTCCTTCTCGTCGGCTTGTTCTTGAGCTTTCTAATCGGCAGTCTCGGATGGGTAGACGGCGATCGCGTTAGCGCCACAACGCCAACAGAAGCCACTTCCCTATCCGCTACCTCGCTCACTCAAGGGGTACATAAAACGGTTTTAGACAACGGTTTGACCGTACTGACCAAGGAAGTTCGCACCGCCCCCGTAGTCAGCGTGCAGGTTTGGTATCGAGTCGGATCGCGCAACGAGGAAGCAGGAGCTAATGGACTCTCCCACCAGCTCGAACACTTACTTTTCAAGGGCACAACCGAACGCCCGGTGCAGTTCGGTCGGCTACTCGGCGCTTTGGGCAGCCAGTTTAACGCCTTTACCAGCTATGACGAAACCGCCTACTATGGAACGGCAAAGCAAGACAGACTGGAAGCACTGCTGAGTTTAGAAGCCGATCGCATGGTCAATTCCATCAACGGATTCGAACAACTGGCGAGCGAAAAGCGCGTAGTGATTTCCGAGTTGCAAGGATACGAAAATTCCCCCGACTATCGGCTCAGTCGAGCCGTGATGAAGGCAGCCTTCCCAAATCACCCCTATGGCTTGCCTGTAGGAGGCACAAAAGCCGATGTCGAGAAATTTACAGTAGAGCAGGTACAAGATTATTACCAAACCTACTACAGTCCTGATAATGCCACACTGGTTATTACCGGAGACTTCGATCCGAAAACTGTCCTCAACGCTGTAGAAGAAACCTTTGGCAAAATTCCCAAACGGACGACCAAAGCGGGACAGGAAAAGAAAATCGTAGAAGCCAAATCTCCCTCATTCTCACCAGCTAGCCAAACACCTATCGTGCTAAGAGAACCGGGAAGTTCGGCACTGCTGCAAGCGATTTATCCCCTGCCCAATATCAATCATCCCGACGTAAGCGCGATCGATGTCATGGATATCATCCTCACGGGTGGACGCAGTTCGCGCCTTTATCAAGCGTTGGTAGAAACTGGATTGGCAAGCGAGGTAGGAGCTAGCCCCGCAGAACTTATCGAACCGGGCTGGTATGCGATCTCTGCGACGGCAGCTCCCGGTCAAGCCCTCTCCAAAATCGAGCAGGTACTTGAGCAATCCCTGGCAAAGCTTCGGCAGGAACCAGTCACCCCAGAAGAATTGAATCGAGCCAAAACTCTATTGCAAACCTATTTTGTTTTGAGCAATCAGGACATCACCTCTCAGGCAAGCCAACTAGGCTACTATCAGACCGCAGCGGGAGATTATCGCTATGTAGAGCGGTATTTAGATGCGATCGCCAAAGTCACAGCTGCCGACGTGCAGCGAGTAGCACAAACCTACCTCGCTCCCGACAAACAGACAATCGGCTTCTTTGAACCGACCCAACCAGACGGGCAATCGGGAATTTCTAGCACTGGTTCCGATCGCACCGTGGAAAACTTCAGTCCCGGCAAACCCGTAGACCCAGCAGAACTTGCCAAGTATCTACCTCCCATCAAGTCATCCACCGCGTCCGCGTCGCAACCGCTGCCAGAGGAAGTGACTCTGGCAAATGGGATGAAAGTTTTCTTGCTGCGCGATCGCAGCGTACCTACCATCAATCTGAGCGGACAGATCGATGCTGGAACGGGCTTCGATCCCGAAGGGAAAGCCGGATTAGCCAGCTTGAGCGCCGATAACTTGATGAATGGTACGCAAACGAAAGACGCGCTGACACTGGCAAAAGCGCTGGAAGATAGGGGAGTAAACTTGGGCTTTCGTGCCAATCGGGAAGGAGTCACTATTAACGGCAATGGGTTGTCGGCAAATCTGCCAGTCTTGCTAGAAACTCTGGCAAACATACTGCAACGCGCCACCTTCCCAAACGACCAACTAGAATTGAGTCGCCAGCGCGCTCTAACGAGTCTTAAAGTAGAGCTAGACGACCCCGGCACCTTGGGACGGCGAGTATTTCAGCAGGCAATCTATCCCAAAAACCATCCTTTCCATAGCTTTCCCACCCCAGAGAGCCTCAAGAGCATCACCCGCGCCGATCTGGTACGCTTCTATCGGGAACATTACCGACCGGATACCACAACCCTTGCCCTAGTGGGCGATTTCGACCCAGCAGAGGTAAAAGCCTTGCTAAACGAGACGTTCGGCAAGTGGCGATCGCGAGGCAAGCCTCCCATTCTTAAGGTGCCTTCCGTATCCTTGCCCAAAGCGATAACGCGCCTCAATAAGGCCATTTCCGGCAAAGCAGAAGCCGTTACCTATATCGGTTACAACGCCATCTCGCGCAAAGATCCTCGTTTTTATGCCGCTGTAGTGTTAAATCAGATTTTGGGGGGAGATACCTTGTCGAGCCGACTGGGAACCGAAATACGCGATCGCCAGGGGTTAACCTATGGTATTTACAGCGCCTTCGCTGCTGGCAAGAATGCTGGGCCATTTTTGATTCAAATGCAAACTGCTCCCGAAGATACCAACAAAGCGATCGCCAGCACTCTAGCCCTCTTAAAACAGTTGCGGCAAGAGGGAGTCACCGAGGCAGAGTTAAACACAGCCAAGCGAACGATTACCAACGGCTATCCCGTCGATTTAGCCAATCCCCCTACAGTGGCAGACACGATTTTGAGCAATGCCGTCTATGGACTGAGCAAGGCAGAACTACGCGAATTTCCCAAGCGCATCGAGGCAGTCACGATGGCGCAAGTACGGCAAGTCGCTCAAGAATTGATTCATCCAGACAATTTGGTCATTGTTACAGCAGAACCCGGACAAACTCAGTCTTAAAAATTAGAGGGACTCACGCGGGTTCGTTGATAAATTAATCCATTGCAGATGCTTGGTTAATAGTTTGGATAGGGCATAATTCTCTAGAATGGTTTCCCTAGCTTTAGTGCGAATTGGAGACATTTTTTCGAGGTTATCCAGCGCTTCTTCGACGCGATCGCAAATTTCTTGAGGCGAGAAGAAATTAACTAACAAGCCATTCACCCCATCCCGAACGACCTCGCTTACGGGTGGAGTATCCGAAGCCACCAATAAGCATCCCGTCGCCATTGCCTCTAGCATCGACCAAGACAAGACAAACGGATGAGTTAAATAAATATGAACGGAAGACGCTTGCAGTACCTTCAGGTATTGACTGTAGGGGAGTAACCCCGCGAAGTGCAGTCGAGATAAGTCTAAGGGCAGCTTTTCGAGCATGAGCTGTTTGTAGGTCTTTGCGTCGGGAAGCGCGCGCCCATAAGCCACCCGCTCTTCTCCTACGACGACCACATGACAATGAGGTCGTCGCTGTTGCAAAAGCGCGATCGCTTCCATAAACTGGGGAAAACCCCGATAGGGTTCCATGCCTCTCGCAACATAAGTGATAATTTCTTCGGCATGGGATAGATCCGAGTTAATGGCGCTTAAGACTAATTTAGCACCGGGTTTGGGCTGAAAGAAAGCAGTATCGATACCGTCGTGGAGTACGGTAATTTTGCTCTGGTATTCAGGAGGAAATTGTTGCCGCTGCCAATTGGTCGGAGATAGACCGCGATCGCAGCTATACAGATCGACCAAAATGGGCGAATTCTTGATGCGAATGCGAGCCACATCGTCAGGCGTAAGCGGTTCGCTGGGATCGAAGTCCGCATCCGAACCGCGAGCGTGGTAAAACCATTCGAAATAGCACAAAAGTTGGCTTTCGGGAAACACATCTTTGATAAACAAGGTCGGACCCCAACCCGAATGACCGTAAACTACATCGGGAACAAACCCCTGAGCTTTTAGTTGCTCTGCCATCCGGTATACAGCCTGTCCCTGAAGTACGGCATTTTCTAGCGTCCGAACGTAATGGTGAGTTTCTGGACGAACTTCGCGAGAAGGACTGTATACGGCTTTGTATACGCCAGCCAGTTGACCTTCTTTGCGAGTCGTTCCAAAGACTACTTGATTTTGCTTATCTTGTGCTAATGCTACTGCCAGATGGCGAAACTGAGCTGGAAAATTGGGATGTAAAAATAGAATTTTCATACAACTCGCCCTGCAAGTTTAAGGTTGATGGGTTTGTCCCAACAACCCGTTCTTTTTCTTCCTGTAATTTTCGCAGTTACTTGCGCTCGATTAGTTGCCCATCCCAAGTTTCTTTAATTGTGCCTAGAAAGACACATCGCCAATTCCCAATCCCTGTTTGCTTCTCTCCAACTGTGCCCAGAGATTTTGTAGTTCAGCAAAAGCTTTCTCAGCAGACAACTTACCGTTAGTTTGTAGAGCGCAAATATAGTTAGCTTTTTGGGTAAACTCCTGTAAGTTGGCGTTAAAAACCAGGAGTTCGGGACTAAACTTACCTCTGTATTGACTGCGGGGATAGAGAAAATTGTCTTTGTTCATGGCGGAACTCCCAAGTGACGTGGCGTGGCGAGAGATTATAATTCTGCCGACTTGACAGAACGAGCTTAGACTAGAAGCTAAATTTACAAGGGTTTAGAGTCAAATGTCACTAAGATAAGAAGCGATCGATCGATCGATCGCGGGCAACAAAAAATACCGCCGATTTCTGCTCAGATAACAACAACCTTAGAGAGCATTTATAAAGTAAATCTTAAGTCGAATTTGAGAAATGAAAGCGATGTCTGACGACAAAGCTATTCGCGCCTTAATTCTCGATTAACTTATTGAAAATCTAGTGGACTACGAACGCCTCGACCACCACGATTAAGTACGTGAGTGTAAATCATCGTCGTGCGAACATCTTTATGTCCTAATAATTCCTGTACCGTGCGGATATCATATCCATCCTCAAGTAAATGTGTAGCAAAGCTGTGGCGAAAGGTATGACAACTGGCGTGTTTGGTAATTCCTGCTTGGCGAATAGCTGTCTTTACTGCCCTCTGTAGCGAATCTGGGTAGATATGATGTCGGCGAACTATACCCGAACGTGGGTCTTTGGAACGATTATTAGCAGGAAAAACAAATTGCCATGCCCATTCCCGATTGGCATGAGGATACTTTTGCTCTAAAGCATAAGGTAAATATACTACGCCATATCCTTGAGCTAAATCCTGTTGATGTAAATATCTTGCATTTTCCAACTGAAGTTTAAGCCCTTCAATCGTTAATTTCGGCAGTGTTGTAATGCGGTCTTTATGTCCTTTTCCATCTCTGATTACAATTTGCTGATACCCAAAATCAATATCTTTAACCCGTAAATTTAAGCATTCTGTTAAACGCAAACCCGAACCATAAAGTAAACTAGCCATGAGGTGATGAACGCCCTTCAAATTTGCCAAGATAGCTTGTACTTCTTCACGAGTAAAAACCACAGGCAGTCTTTGGGGACGTTTGGCGGGTTGAATTCCATCAATAAAAGGTAATGCGATCTGTAGGACTTCTTTGTATAAAAACAATAAGGCATTTCTGGCAACATTTTGTGTTGATGCTGCCACATTTTTATTGATGGCTAAATGGGAAAGATAGGCTCTAATTTCCTCAACTCCCATTTCTCTGGGGTGACGTTTATTGTGAAAAAGAATGAACTCCTTGATGTAGTAAACATAGGACTTCTCGGTTTTTAGGCTCATGTGCTTAAGACGCAATGTGTCACGCACTCGGTCAAGCAGACGAGGTGGTTGTGGCTCGGTCATCTATCAAGTTTAGTAAAATGCTCTCATTCTTATTGTTCCCAGATTAGTGTTACTAGATAGCAAACTGCGGTAAAATTTACGAAATTTGAGGTGTTATATAGCAAGGTGCGGTTTTTGCCCCTTATAATGAATACTAGACAGCAAACTGTAGTAATGCACTCATATAGTGAGTGCTAGATAGCAAACTACGGTTGAATATATAGTTAGGTGCTCAATCTTCGGTGCTGACGTGAGTAAAAATTTTATTCGTACCGTAATTAAGGGGTAAAGTAGAGACGCACAATTCTCCAAAGCTCGAATGGCTGTAAATCGTGATAAACCAGATCGCTGGAAAGCAGATGTAGCCGAATCTGTGGACATGTATAACTCTTGGTTCATGGATTTCGCACCACAGGCATTCCGTGATACTCGCATTCAAGTCACGGAAGTTGTAGCCTCGACTTTGAAGGCAACCAATAATCTCAAAACGTTGCACCCGGAGATTCTTCGGCAGAATCCAGGCATATTACCGACTCTCAGGATGTGTACCTGTCCACCCATTGCTAGAGATCGTCTCATTGGACTAGCGAATGTAGCTAAAAGCGTTGTCGATTGTATGGAAGTCTTAGGAAAGTTACCTGTTAGGCTCACAGAAGCTCGGCTTGATGAAGAATTAAGAAAGATTACAGACATTGTGGCAAGACTTGCCGATCGAGATATCTTCCCTTGGCTAGACAGCAATCAAACACCTCTGGAAAGCGAAATTTATCGTGCAGCAACAATCGTTGCTGATCGGTTATGTGGTTCGTCAGCAGATCCGATTGTTCGCAATGCTCAAGAGGCAAGGCAGTTAAGGGAAATCGCAGCATGGCTTGATAGCCGTGGGTACCGTTTATTGCCCGCTAGCCAACGAGTAAAGTTTGATGAAATGCCTCCAGGAACCTATAGCTTTCGGCTAAACATCCCTGTCAATTTGGCTGAAGAAGGTGGAAAGACAGTTAATATCCCGGTTGATGCGGTCATTATGCGTAAAGCTGCCCAACCTGGCGATCGCCCGTTATTGGTCGAGGCAAAATCGGCAGGGGACTTTACAAATGTCAATAAGCGTAGAAAAGAAGAAGCCCGAAAGGTTCAGCAGCTAAATGCCACGTATGGCAATACAATTGAGTTTGTTTTATTCCTGTGTGGCTACTTTGACAGTGGCTACTTAGGGTATGAAGCTGCCGAAGGGATAGATTGGGTCTGGGAGCACCGTATCGATGATTTTGCAGAATTTGGATTGTAAACAATTTTATAGTGTTGACTTAACAGAAGCTGAAAGAGTCGTTGAGCAAATTCGACTGGATGCTTCTAAAAATTCTGTAGAGCGTAACCGATTGGGGCAATTTGCTACACCCAATTTGCTTGCAATTGAGATTCTTAAGTACTCTAAGACTTTACTTCCAGCTAGTGAAGAAATTCATTTTTTAGATCCAGCGATTGGTACTGGTTCGTTCTACTCAGCATTACTACAGTCATTTCCGATTGAAAAAATTAAAAGTGCTGTTGGCTATGAAATTGACCAAGACTATGCTGAAGTAGCAATCAAGTTGTGGGCTAAGACTCCTCTTAAGCTCCATATTGCAGATTTCACAGAAAGTACTCCACCCCAAGATGAGGTTCTTAGATCTAACCTGTTGATTTGCAACCCACCCTATGTACGTCATCACCATTTATCAAAGAAGAGAAAAAATGCCCTGAAAAGACTAGGAATAAAAAACACGGGTATTGAACTGAGTGGTTTGGCAGGTCTTTACTGTTATTTCCTGTTGGCGGCGCATAGCTGGATGGCACAAAATGGTTTAGCCTGCTGGATAATTCCTTCTGAATTTATGGACGTAAACTATGGGAAAAAACTCAAAAAATATCTACTAGAGCAAGTCACCCTATTGCGAGTGCATCGATTTGCTCCTGACGACTTGCAGTTTGGTGATGTTCTAGTTTCTACATCAGTGATTTGGTTTAGAAACACAAAACCGGATTGTAGCTACTTGGTAGATTTTACTTATGGAGGAACTATCACTCACCCAATCTGCTCAAGCAAAATCTCGTCAAAAACGCTGAAAGAGCTATCAAAATGGAACTACACTTCAATTTCGCTACTTCAAAAAAATGATATTCAAGCTGGAACTAAGTTATCTAGTTTATTTGAAATTAAACGAGGAGTTGCAACTGGAGCAAACGACTTTTTTATTCTCACGCCTGAGCAGATCGACGATCTTCATATTCCGTTTGAACTTTTAACTCCCATCCTTCCTAGTCCTCGGTACTTGCTAGATGATGAAATACTTTCAGATGAGCAAGGTAATCCGAGGCTGGAACGCAAGCTTTTTTTGCTAACTTGCAAACAACCAATGGAATGGTTACAAGTTAAATATCCTTCAGTGTGGAGCTATCTCAAAAAAGGTGAGAGGATTGGAATTTCAGATGGTTATTTATGTAGACATCGATCACTTTGGTATCTGCAAGAAACTAGAGATCCTGCAATGATTTTATGTCCATATATGGGACGGCATGAATCTAGAAACAATAAGCCTTTTCGATTTATTCTTAATCATTCCAAAGCGATTGCACCTAATGTTTATCTGATGATGTATCCAAAAACAGAATTAAAGAACTTGTTATCAAAAAAACCTGAACTAATAAAATCTATTTGGAATGCCTTAAATTTAATTCCTATCGAAAGCTTGATTCACGAAGGACGGGTTTACGGGGATGGGTTGCATAAACTGGAACCGAGAGAGTTAGCAAATGCACCAGCAGACCTCCTACTGAAAGCTTTAGAAAACTATAGCAACCGCACCTAACAACCCTGGTGCAGCGGACGGTTAAGAGATCTTGGTGGTGGTGCAAAAGTGATCTGCCGCCGCTGACCAGGAACGTTCGTCAGCTTTCGCCTGGGCTATGGCAGTCCCGCAATCGAAGACGCTATATCGTTAAAATCGAGTTCGCGAAAATCGGGGAACTCGGCGTAAGGGATCCCAACCAGATAAAGGCGTCGTCCACGATACCAAGAGTGCTCAAAAACTATGTGTGCTCCCCACACCTTTGCGGACGAGGCGGCATCGTTAAATTTGTACGGAGGCCATTTGAAGTTTGGCCACGTGAGCGTAAAGAACTTTGATTTGCCTTGAAAACGCAGATCGCGATACAGGAGTGCCGAACCCACTTCGCTGTACAAATGGTACTGATCGACCCGATTGCGTTGATGTTCGGAGCTTAGCGGATCGAGGTCACAATTCAGCAGTTCGTCAGTTCGACTCTGCGCCTGCTTCAACATGAAATACTCAACCGCTATGTCCGGATTGCCGACGACGTCCTTCTGAATGGCCGCGATTCGATTCTCTGTGGCCTCCAAGCTTGCGCCAACTTTTCGGTCGGCGCGCTCTACGTATTGGATGAATTGGTCGACGGTCCAATCCCGATGAATCTGGGGTTTTCCGTCTTGCAATTGGATAGCGAAAGTGTCCTGGGTAGCCACGAAACGTCTCCTGGGTTTGAGAAAATGGACAGCACCTGCTGACGAACGTCAAAGTTGTGCGGCGGCAGATAATCTCGAACTCTCACCAATACCCTATGTTCTGTCCGCACCGACGCAGTGTTCGACGGCTGAGGCTAACTTTAGGCAAAACATCGAGACAAGAACATTTGTTCACAATGCTTGCAAGTGTACTGCTAAAGCAGTAAAATGAGTGCCTAATTTTAGTTTCGTTTCCGAAAGCATGGCTACCCAATACATCTCTGTAAAAGAGACCTCTGAAATCTTAAACTGCTCGGAGCAATACGTTCGTCAGCTACTCCGGTATGGCGAAATCAGCGGTGAGAGGATCGGCAGCCGGTGAATCGTAGCATCAGAGTCTGTTTAGAATTAGCGCATCAAGGGAGAAGATACAAGCTTAAGCATTCCCGATCGTGGGCGGCGTGCGTTCAGCAAACTTGGTCTAAAAGCTTTGAGTTTTTTTCTGGTTGTATGGGTCTAGACTTGGGACTAGAAAAAGAAGGCATCCAGGTACTACTGGCTTGCGAAATCGAGCCAGCCGTTCGCAAAACGATCGAGATCGATCGACCAGATATGGCGCTGATTTAAATAATCTCCGTCTTTTTCTGTTACTGCTTTCTGAATTTCTCGACTTTGAGATGGAGAAATCGTCCCCATTTGAATAACAGTACGATTGGTTAAGGATGATGCGACATTTTCAGATAAGATAACTTCTTTAATTGCATCAGCATTAGCGAGCATTAAAATCAAACAATTCGATGCTTGAATTGCTTCAATTGGAGAATTGGCAATTTCTGCACCTGCTTCTTTGAGAGTGTCTAATTTCGATTTGGTACGATTGTATGCAATCATTGAAACTTGGGCAGATAACAATCGTTCTACCATTGCTTGTCCCATCAATCCAGTTCCCAAAAATCCTATTTTCATGGCAAATAAATTATTAATTTCAACATTTGATCGAGGAAAAAGCCTTACACCCAGAGCGGCTGACTAATTGCGAACTGATAATTGCCAATTGCCAATTGCTATAAGATGTTTCGCGTCGCGATCGCGACGCGAAACATGATATTCTATACTTTTGGGACAACCTGTTAGAAGCATTATTCCCCAGTTAATTCAAAATTAATCCCCTCATAAATCTCGCGAATAACTAAAGCAATACTGACTGACTCTAGATTAATTTCTCCTTTACTTCCTCGATATTCCCCCAGCAACCATTGACTTTCTTCTATTTTGGCGTAATATGTTCGATAAAATACTCGGACTGGTTTACGAGTAAATATTCCCGAAATTCAGGAATTGAGCGATAGTAGAGGAACTTATCGCCGCGATCGCAACTTGCTGTGGATTTGGAAAGGACTTCGATAATCAGACAGGGATTAAGAATTTCGTCAGTTCAATTCTCATTTAAGACGGGTTCCCCAGCAATAACCATTACGTCGGGATAAAGTCCCTTGCGATACTGAGGAATCCACAAACGCAGATCGCTGGGAAACACTTCATAAGCAGTAGACTGAAAGGCAAGATCTAGGAGGCGTACTAAATTGCGAACGATGCGATTATGATTAATCGTTCCTCCAGTCATAGGGATAATTTTTCCATCATGGTATTCGCTGCGGGACTCTGCGGTTCCCTCTAGCATGCGGTATTCTTCGAGAGTGTATCTTTTAGAAGAAGAAAAATTGGCAAGCATAACCGTCCTCAGAGATCGTTATACCATTTTGGATTTTGGATTTTGGTCGCCGTTGTGCTGGAAGTCAAAGATGGTTCTCATTAGGGTTTAAACCATCTATTTAACGCATGTTTAATTGATGAGCGATCGCTCGGAATTTAGATAGCTTTTAAGACTAGATTTCTGACGATTTAAGCGTTTCCAGTAATCTTTTAAATCTCTAGCAACTTTCCCAGACAAAAGCATACAACCGATTAAATTGGGAATCGCTGTTGCTAGGAGCATCATATCGCTGAAATCGACGATCGCACCTAAATTAACAATCGAACCCAGAAAGATACATGCTAGAAAAAGTATCTTAAAAATCCCAACGCTGGATTCGCCCAATAAATATGCCCAGCATCGCTCTCCATAGTAACTCCAGGCGATCGTCGTCGAAAAGGCAAACAGAAAGATAATGGCGGTTAACAGCAAAGGAAACCAATCGATAACCGTCTCAAATGCCACTGCAACGATCTCAGAACCGGAACCAATTTCTGCTGTCTGGCTACCATACGTGCCAGTAATAATCACCACCAAGGCAGTCAGGTTGCAGATAACAACCGTATCGATAAACGGTTCCAAAATTGCCACAACTCCTTCCCTGACGGGTTCTTTCATCTTAGCAGCTGCATGGGCGATCGCGGCAAACCCCAATCCGGCATTATTAGAAAAAGCACTGCGGCGAACCCCCTGCACTAATGCGCCAGCTAAGCCTCCCGCCAACGCCTCTGGGGACATACCTTGCCCGACAATTAACATTACGGCATTAGGAATCTCAGTAAACTTAATTCCCAGCACCCACAGGCAGGCAACGATATACACTGTCACCATCGTCGGGATTAAGCGACTGGCAACGACGCTGATGCGGCTAATGCCACCGAGAATGACCAGTCCGACTAAAATAGCCGCAATAATGCCAAATAACCAGTTATAATTTGCCGCCATTGGCGTAACTTTCACAAAAGCGGCAAAAGCTTGATTCGCCTGGAACATATTGCCGCCGCCCAAAGCAGCCCCAATGCCAAAAAAGGCAAAGGAAAGCGCCAAAACTTTACCCAGTTTTGGCAGTCCGAGTTCTGACAATCCCCCAGACAGATAGTACATCGGTCCTCCAGTCAGAGTACCATCGAGTTTAACGGCACGGTATTTCAGCCCTAACGTACATTCGACAAACTTGCTGGACATCCCCAAAAGCGCTGCAACCGTCATCCAAAAAACGGCACCGGGACCGCCCATTTGAATCGCGATCGCAACTCCAGCAATGTTTCCCAACCCCACGCTTCCCGATAAAGCCGTCGCTAGCGCCCCAAAAGAAGACACTTCTCCTTCACCATGACTGCGAGCGCGATCGTATTTTCCGCTGGCTACTTTTAGGGCATGATTGAATCCTTGGACATTAATAAACCCCATGCGCCAGGTGAAGAAGATGCCTCCTCCCAGCAACCAGAGGATAATCAGAGGAATGCCGCCAAGAGATAGGAAAAGAACTTTTTCGGCTGCGGCAACCATTCGCGAAAAGACTGCATCAATAGAGTCTAGAGATAGGAATATCAAATGCGTTTCAACCACCACTAAAATTACTTTCCATATTGTAAATTTATGTTAATTCCAGGAGTAGCCATTAATTGTATGAAACTGCCAGACAGAATTCGTTTAGCCTTAGCCGTTGGAGTCGCCAAAACCGTCACGGCGATCGTTCGCGGGTTGAAGCTTGGGGCAGCAAGCGTCCTGCCGGGAGAAATTGCCCGTCGCCTTCATCCTCGGTTACTATCGCTGCTGTGCGAACAAGTAAATCGCGGCGTAATTCTCGTTGTCGGCACCAACGGCAAAACCACCACATCTTTGCTGCTGCGAACGATTTTGTCAAGTCAGGGATGGAAAGTCGCGCACAATGCGACGGGCGCCAATTTGCTGAATGGATTGATTACCACACTTCTAGGCAATACCGATCTAGTCGGTCAACTAAGGGCAGATTACGCCATTTTAGAGGTCGATGAGAATGTTTTGCCTCTGGTGTTGCGAGAATGCCAGCCACGCATTATCCTAGCCTTGAATTTATTTCGCGATCAGCTCGATCGCTACGGCGAAGTCGATACCATTAGCCGACGCTGGCAAGAAGCGATTTCTCCCTTACCCCAAGACACCATTGTCGTTCTCAATGCAGACGATCCCACTCTTTCTCATCTGGGGCAACAGTTACCCCAACGGGTGCGATTTTTTGGCTTAAGCGAACCTTCCCTCTATCTCGACAAAATTCCCCATGCTGTAGACTCGATTTACTGCCCTAGCTGCGGACATCCTTTAGACTATCAAGGCGTTTATCTGTCTCATTTGGGAGATTTTCAGTGTCTAAATTGCGGTTTTAGCAAAAGTCAACTCGCCTTAGACAGCCAGGCGTGGCCTCAAATTCTCATCGGCGTTTATAACAAATACAATACCCTAGCAGCTGGCTTAGTTGCCCAAGAGATCGGCATCGAGAGGAATGCTATTTTTGAGATCGTCAAAAACTTCAAAGCCGCTTTTGGCAGGGCTGAGGAATTAACCGTTAACGGCAGGCATGTGAGAATTTTACTCTCCAAAAATCCCGTCGGCATGAACGAGACAATTCGGACGGTTAATGAGATTAAAAAAACGGGGAAAGCCTCTGTAGTGCTGTTGGTTTTGAATGATCGCATCCCCGACGGCACGGACGTTTCTTGGATCTGGGACGTGGATACAGAAAAGCTGGTAGACGGCGGAGGAACGTTGATTGTCAGCGGCGATCGCGTTTATGATATGGCGTTGCGCTTGCAATACAGTCGAGAGCAAACCAATGGAAACGACGATGTGCGGTTAATTATCCGAGAAAATTTAGAAGAAGCGATCGCTACTGCCCTAGAATTCACTCCCGCTAGCGAAACTCTTCATATTCTTCCGACATATTCTGCCATGCTCGAAGTTAGACAAGTGCTAACGGGACGCAAGATTTTATAACACCAAAGATAGAATTTTAAATTTGCACTTTTGGTAGATGCGATCGCGCTTGCAAGCGCAATTGAGCCTTCGATCTACAAATCGCATTCCAATCTAAAGTTTAAAATCCACAATTCAAAATCGAAAGACTATCGAAATCTTTACTTTTTGCTTTTAGATTTAGGTAGAGAAAATTCAGGGATGCAACCCGAAGAAGCCTAGTCTCGCTATTGGTTGCGGCTTGTAGCAGTGCTGGCAGTCGTAAAGGAAAAAAAGGTCATGTACAAACGGATATTATTAGGGAGTTTTGCGCTTACCCTATTGATGACAGCGGGTTTGCCCGTTCGCGCTCAGACGACAGAAAGAGCTCCTGCAACTCAGGAAACAGAGCAAGCGCCTGCAACTCAAGATTCACAACAAGCGCCTGCAACTCAAGGACAAGAATCCCCCCAATCATCGCAGGTTTCTCAAGAAGACCTTCAGAAATTCGCTAACGCCATCAAGCAAATACAAACTATTCAGAAAGATTATCAAGGTCGAATGGTTCAAGCTGTTGAGGGTGAAGGACTCAGCCAAGAACGATTCATGGAGATCCAACAATCTCAAAGCAATCCTTCCGCTCAGCCGAGTACCCAAATTTCTAACGAAGAAAAGCAAAGTTTTGAGCAAGCCAATGCTAAAGTATCGCAACTTCAGCAAGAGGCTGAGTCAAAGATGAAAGAAGCTGTTCAAGCTCAGGGATTAGATATACAGCGTTTTAATGAAATTTTTGCCGCGATTCAACAAGATCCATCCCTGCAACAGCAAGTTCAGCAAATGATTCAACAATAGCTTGTCTGAAGTGGCAAAAGCATCGAAAAACAAGTTAAGTATAGGAGGTTTTACAATGAAGAAGTTAATCGCTTTATCGGTTATTCTTGGTTTCACAGCTTTTCTAGGCGCATGCGCCCCGCAGGAGTCTCCTTCCGATACTACCGCACCTTCAGGTACGGAGCAGACTGCGCCTGGTAGCGAGCCGACAGCTCCCACAGGCACCGAATCTCCTGCTGCTCCAGATAGCACTTCGCCCGAAAGTACCGCTCCTGGAACAACCGATCCCGCCAGCGATCCCACCAAGTCTGAAACCAAAGAAGAACCCAGCGATGCTGGAAGTATGACAGCTCCTGAAGAAGCTCCGGCAGAACCATCTGGTACTGGCAACTAATTAGTTCGTCATAACGATCTGCTTGGATGGGTAAAGTGATCGCTTTCGCTTTACCCATTTAACCCATTTATGCTACATTGCGGATGCAGAAAATTTTTTCTTCCATCCGAACACAGGCACGGATTTAGGAATTAATACCGATTTGCACGATATTACCTGTCATTTGAATATAAATGCTTTGCCAGGATTTACCCCTTTCGATTGCCAAACGCTGCTATTCTTCACATGGGCGGTATTGGATTTGAACCAATGACTCTCTGCTTGTAAGGCAGATACTCTACCGCTGAGTTAACCGCCCGCAACCACGCCTACTGAGTATAACATGATTTTATTTGAAAACAACACTTCGAGCAACTTGAGCCAGAAAAGTCGTGTCTAGATCGATCGCTGGCTTAGTTTTAGATTTTATCTATGCCTTCCGGTCGAACTCACGATCGCATTACTTTATGGAGTTTGCCACCAATCGTGGGACTTTCTTATCTGCTGACGCGCAAGGGCGAACTAACCTTCATCATCGCAGGTGCTTTTTTATTCGGCGGATTGATGTTTGGTCCCGATTTAGATATTTACTCGCTTCAGTACAAGCGTTGGGGCAAATTGCGCTGGATTTGGAAACCTTACCAGTCGCTTGTCGGTCACCGTTCCCAACTCTCTCACGGGTTGATTATCGGCACGATCTTACGGATAATCTATTTACTAATTAGTACGATCGCGATCGCAACACCGGGAGTCGCTATCGCGCAGTTAATTTGGGGATTTGACTGGAATTGGCAACGAGTCGCTCGCACTGCGATTCAATCGATTTCCCAGGATTATCGCCAAGAAGCGATCGCGCTAGTCATCGGTTTAGAACTAGGCGCGATGAGTCATTCGCTTAGCGATTGGATCGGTTCTACCTGCAAGCGCTGGCAAAAGAAACCCTCTTTCAAAAGTAAAAAGGAAAAAATAAAAAGGAAAAAGTAAAAATTGATTTTTTGCCTTGCCTATGAGTGCCTACGACAAGATCTATGCGATCGTGCAGCAAATTCCTTTTGGTCGCGTGGCAACTTACGGACAAGTAGCGGAATTAGCCGGTCTTTACGGACAAGCGCGTTTGGTTGGATATGCACTCTATCAAATCAACTCAAGCGCATCCGAAATTCCTTGGCATCGAGTGGTTAATGCCAAAGGAGAAATTTCCTATTCGAGTTTGCGACGCGGGGACGATTATCTACAGCGATCGCTCCTAGAAAACGAGGGGATCGAATTTAGTCAAGACGGTAAGATTGACTTGCGCCACTATCAATGGCAACCTGAAAATCGTCTTTGGTCATTAGCAAGTTAAACAAAAACTACAGATTGCCTACTTGGCATTTTTCTATGCCACGATGAGAGTAAACAAAATCGCTAACCATGACCCTAATCGATACCCATAGTTTTCATACTTTAACCAATATTTTGGGGACGCTTTTGTTTATCGCGTTTATAATTTGGGCTTTGTGGTTTGCCTCACAAATGGATTAGCCCAGTTCGGTAACTTTTGTTGTCTCGATCTTTCTTGAGTGAAGTCAAAATTTGGTCGCCAGTTCCGGATTCATCCGTAAGATCGATCCACAATCAATAATCCAAAATCGATTGATTTTCAATCATGGCACTAATTGAAAACACCAAAATGGCTTTCTCAGCGCTGCTAGCTCATAAACTCCGCAGCAGCTTGACCATGATAGGCATCGCAGTTGGTAATGCTTCCGTTATCGCCATGGTCGCCGTAGGAGAAGGCGCGCAAAAAATGACAGCCAAACAATTCGAGTCTCTCGGACCGAAAGTTCTTTACGTCAGTCTCACTGCCCCAAAAATTAGAAGAGTTCTTTCAGAGACGACCAAACCGCTAGTCCTAGCAGATGCAGAAGCGATCGCGACGCAAGTGCCAACTGTAGCTGGGGTAGCTCCTGAAATTCATTCAAAACAACTATTAACCTATCGCCAGCAATCGATCGACAGTCAAATTGTGGGAACGACGGCAAGCTATCTTAACGTTCGCAACTTTAAAATGGCGCGGGGAAGGTTTCTCAGCGCCGTCGATCTCAAGCGCAACCATCGCGTCGCGGTACTCGGCGCTGAAATTGCCGAGCGATTGTTCGGCAAGCAAAACCCGGTAGGAAAATCGATTCGTATCAAACAAACAAGTTTTCAAGTCGTCGGCGTGCTTGCTCCCAAGGGAATGCTATTTGGAACCAATCAAGACGATAAAGCGATCGTTCCTCTAACAACGATGGCGTATCAACTCCTGGGAAGGACTTCTCCTTACGGAATTCCTCTCAGCGTTATTGCGATTTCGGCTAGAGATAAAAATAGCATCAGTGCCGCTCAGTTTCAGGTAACGAATTTGCTGCGAGTGCTAGATAAAAATCGACAAGAGGATGCCGTCAATATCTATTCCCAAACGGCTTTGATGGAAACGGCGCAAGAGACCGATCGCGGATTGACGATGATGCTAGCTGCGATCGCGGGAATTTCTCTATTTGTCGGCGGAATTGGGGTGATGAATATCATGCTGGTTTCGGTGACGGAACGGACGCAGGAAATCGGACTGCGCAAAGCGATCGGAGCAAAAGAGCGAGATATTCTCTTTCAATTTTTGCTAGAAGCTGTCATTCTAGGAACCACGGGAGGGGTTATCGGCGTTCTTCTGGGAGTTGGGGGAGTTACCATTACCAGCGCCGTTTCTTCGCTTTACACCAGTCTGTCGCCCATTTCCATCGTCGCGGCGGTAGGCACTTCCGGCACCGTCGGTCTATTTTTCGGCGTATTGCCTGCAAAAAGAGCCGCCAAACTCGACCCAATCGCTGCCTTGAGAAATTCTTAACTCTGGTCGGGTATAATTTTGCTTTATCTTATCCTGGTTTTTGTGTTAAAAATCCTCAAGCAACATCGATCGGATTAGGGGCTGCAACCATTAATGTTTGATAAAAGAGCGAGCGGTATTTTATTGCATCCTACCTGTTTTCCTAGCCGTTTTGGGATTGGCGATCTAGGAGAGGAAGCTTATCGATTTATTGATTTTTTGGCAGATAGCTACCAGCAGATATGGCAAATTCTGCCTCTGGGACCGACAGGCTACGGGAATTCTCCTTACTTATCTTATTCGGCGCTAGCTGGCAATCCTCTGCTTATCAGCCCCGAAAAACTGGTAGAAGATGAGTTGCTCGACGAGGAAGATTTTGCTAACTTGCCGGATTTTCCGTTAGATAGAGTAGATTTTGAATTAGTGACTCAAACCAAGATGCCGCTCCTTCAAAAAGCGAGCCAGACTTTTAAGCAGGCGGCATCGGCTGAATTACAAGAAGAATTCGAGAAATTTTGCGATCGCCATAGCGATTGGTTAGAGGATTACGCCTTATTCATGTCTCTCAAACAATTGTTCGAGGGGGAAAGTTGGAACAAGTGGGATAAAGACATTGCCAAACGAAAACCCGACGCGATCGCCCAATGGAAAGATCGTCTCGGCGAGTCAATTTTCTTCCAGAAATTCCTGCAATTTCAGTTTTTCCGCCAATGGTCTGCCCTCAAGCAATACGCCAATGAAAAAGGCATTAGTATCTTTGGCGATATTCCTATTTACGTCGCCCACGACAGTGTAGACGTTTGGGCAAATCCCGAACTCTTTTGTTTAGATGAAGAAACTGGGGAAGCGGCCTTGATGGCAGGCGTTCCGCCAGATTATTTCAGCGAGACGGGACAGTTGTGGGGAAATCCCGTTTACGACTGGGAAAAACACCAACAAACCAATTTTGCCTGGTGGATGCGTCGAGTTGAGGGAATATTGGAGTATGTAGATATCATCCGCATCGATCATTTTCGCGGCTTTGAGGCTTTCTGGGCCGTCCCTCAAGGCGAAGAAACCGCGATGAATGGAGAATGGATAGAAGCCCCTGGAGAAGCTTTCTTTAACCTGCTCAAGCAAAAATTAGGCAAATTGCCGATTGTTGCCGAAGATTTGGGCGTAATTACGCCAGAAGTCGAAGCTTTGCGCGATAAGTTTGGCTTTCCAGGCATGAAAATTCTACAATTTGCTTTCGATTCGGATCGCGCCAATCCCTTTTTACCTTTCAATTACGTCAATCGCAATTGCATCGTTTATACGGGCACTCACGATAACGATACGACGGTGGGATGGTTTAATGCGCGATCGCCCGAAGAACAAGCGCGAGTGGTAGACTATTTGGGCTGCATTAGTCCCGATGGTATCCACTGGAGTTTGATTCGCCTCGCCCTCGGTTCGGTTGCCAATCAAGCCATTTTCCCGTTTCAGGATCTCCTGGGTTTGGGGAACGATGCTCGCATGAATACGCCAAGCGTTCCCGATGGGAATTGGGGCTGGCGCTATCGTGCCGAAGCGGTAAACTCGGAAGTAGGCGAGCATCTCAAATATTTGACCTATCTCTACGGTCGCGCGCCATACTAATTAGTCGTCCCTGAAAAATTTTTAATCTTACAAAGTGGTGCGCTACAAACTGTAACGCACCATACTAATTACTAATCAATAAAAAATATCAGCGCAGACTGGCAATTAGAAATTGCATTTCTTGTGCCTCTAATCTCGGACCAAAACGAGTCACAATTCGAGAGGCAGCCAGAGAAGCCAACTTGCCTGCTTCGGCATAGCTCATGCCGTGAGTAATCCCGTAGAGAAAAGCCCCCGCATACATATCGCCAGCGCCAACGGTATCGATCGCCTGCACTTTAACTGCATCGATCTCGATAAGCTTTTGACCGTCATAAATCAGAGAACCTTTCGCGCCACGGGTAATAGCAAAGCTTTTGGCTAAGGTTTTGAAGTATTCTAGCGCTTGAGAAAGCGCGTTAGTTTTAGCCATTTTGAGCGCTTCAGCTTCATTGGCAAAAACCAAATCCAACCCCGAACCGATAACTTTCAGAAGTCCCTCTTGAAAAAATTCCACCATATTGGGATCGGATAAAGACAAAGCCGTTTTCACCCCAGCCTGTTGAGCGATTTCGCGGGCTTTAATGGCTGCGGCTTTCGCAGTAGGCGAAGAGACGAGATAGCCTTCCGCATATAGATATTCCGACTCGACTAGCGCTTCTGGAACGATTTCCACTTCGGATAGGTTTGCCGTGATGCCTAAAAACGTATTCATGGTGCGATCGGCATCTGGAGTAACCAAGACCAGACATTTTCCCGTAATCCCGTTTTCCTCATCGCCGTTGTGGGAATTGGTATCCAATCCGCAGCGGCGTAAGTCTTCCAGATAAAAATAACCGCTCTCATCCTTGGCGACTTTACAAGAATAAAAGCCTTTACCCCCTAACTGAGCGATCGCGACCATCGTGTTCGCTGCCGAACCGCCACTGCTTTTTTTACAGCGCAAACCGTCTACTTGCGCCATGATTTCTGTTTGACGCGCTTCGTCCACCAACGTCATGACCCCTTTATCAATCTTCAACTGTTGCAGGAATTCGGGGGTGACTTCAAATTCCATATCGACTAAAGCATTACCAATTCCGTATACGTGATATTTACCCATAAACTTCTATCGTTTGAGAGGAATTTTTCTAGATATTAAGGAATAAAGTGCAAAAAAACCAGGGAACATCTGTCTCCCTGGTTTGAGAAAGAAATAACAAGAAACTTTAGGATTCCTTAGTCGTTTCTTCAGCTGCGACTGTTACTTCTTCTGCCATGACAGCGGGAGCAAGAATGGAGAGAACAGTTGCATTGGGATCGTCTGTTGCGACTACTCCTTCTGGCAACGCTAGCTCGCTCACTTGTACGCTATCGCCAATATAGAGATTGGAAATATCGATCTCGATGGATGCCGGGATGCGATCGGGAGCGCATTCTACCGTTAGTTCGGTCAGCATTTGCTCTAGAATCCCACCCTGTTTGACTCCGGGTGCGTCTCCAACTGGGTTGAGAGGCACCGTCACCTCAATGCTGGCGTGAGCAGCAACCGAGAAAAAGCTGAGATGGTAAAGCGTCTTTTTCCAAGGATGAGCTTGAACCTCTCTGATCAAGACTTTTCCATTCCAAGGGAGATCGGGAATTTGGAGGTCAACTAAGGTATTGTTGACAAAAGCTCGTCGAAGTAAAAAATATGCGTCTTTCTCGTTGATAGTTAAAGAGACGGATTCGGCACCTTGGTGTCCGTATAAAGCGGCAGGAATCAATCCTTGACGGCGAAGTGCGTTTGGTTTACTGCCTTCTGGTCTTTTACGACATTCAACTGTAACTGACATAGGATTCAATAGTTAGTAGTAGTTAGTGGTTAGTAGTTAGTAGTAGTTAGCTAGTAGCCAATCGCTGATTACTGGTTACTGATTATTGGCGTGCCATTAGCATCGAGCAAGGCTCGTTTTGGTCCGTGGATTGGATCTTCTACTATAATGGTTTGGTCGCGGCTTGCGCCAAGAGAGACGATCGCGATCGGGACTGCCATCAATTCGGCAAGACGTCTAAGATAGCTTAAAGCCTGTTTTGGCAAATCATCTAGAGAACGACAATGAGCTGTGGGCTGCTTCCAACCCGGTAAGGTTTCATAAATGGGCTTGCAGCGAGCAAATTGACTGGCATTGCTGGGGAAGTGATGGCAAGTTTCGCCATCTAACTCGTAGGCGACGCAGACTTTGATTTCGTCTAATGCGTCGAGAACGTCCAACTTAGTAATCGCCAGACAATCTAACCCGTTGATCCGTACTGCATAGCGACCGATTACCGCATCGAACCAACCGCAACGGCGGCGGCGACCCGTAGTCGTGCCGAATTCAGCCCCGCGATCGCACAACAGTTGACCGATTTCGTCATTGAGTTCGCTCGGAAAAGGACCTTCTCCCACGCGAGTCGTGTAAGCCTTAGCTACGCCGATAACTCGGTCGATCGCGGTAGGACCGATTCCCGATCCCACGCATGCCCCACCTGCCACTGGATTGGAAGAGGTGACATAGGGGTAGGTTCCGTGGTCTAAATCTAGGAGAGTGCCTTGCGCCCCCTCAAATAGTATATTCTTTCGTTTCGCGATCGCCTCGTAGATTTTGAGAGAACTATCGATCGCATAGGGACGCAGCCGTTCTGCATAGCCGATATATTCTTTTATGACAGCTTCTGGGTCTAAAGGCGGTAGATTATACAGTTTTTCTAAAATGACGTTTTTATAGTTAATCGTCCACTCCAGCTTCTGCCGCAGGTCGTTCTTATCCATCAGGTCTATGACCCGAATACCGGTACGTTCTGACTTGTCGGCATAGGTCGGTCCGATGCCTCTTCCGGTCGTACCGATTTTGCGATCGCCTCGGCGTTCTTCAGCTGCCTTGTCTATAATTCGATGGTAAGGCATCGTTACGTGGGCAGTTTGGGAAATCATCAAATTGCTAGTCGAGACCCCCAACGCTTCGAGGCGATCGATTTCTTCAAGCACCACTTGCGGGTCGATTACCGTCCCAGAGCCGATGATACACTCGGTGTCGGGATACAATATGCCAGAGGGGATCAAGTGCAGTTTAAAGGTTTGTCCTCGGACGACAATCGTATGTCCTGCGTTAACTCCACCTTGAGAACGTACGACTACATCTGCCGACCGACTCAACAAGTCTGTTATTTTACCTTTTCCTTCGTCGCCCCATTGGGCACCAATTACAATGACGTTAGCCAAGAGCTTATCAAATAAGTTTAAAGTTCACACAAACTACAATTATCTCTAGCTGAGGTCATGAGTGTCAACCTTTTTGGGAGAAGAGTTCAGCTCAAAAGGGAATGTCATCTTCATCGGTGAAATTGCTCAAATCCAGTCGCTGTGGGGTCGGGGGAGATTCCTCTAAATCCGGCTTGGTTTCTTGAAGGGGTTGGGAAACCCGAAGATCTGCTGCTTTCTCATTGGTTGTGGGAAATTCGTCATTGATAGGGCGATCCAGGTGGACGATTTCTCCCTCAAAACACTTAGCTAAGCTTTCAGCCGCTTTCTGAAGCTCATCTTCGCAAGAAAACTCTGAAGTCGAGCCATTCTTTATTGCAAGAGATGGGGAAATACCAAGAGAACCAGGTCGGGTTTCCTTCCTGCCATTATTATTGATGCTCTGCTCGGATCTGACAGAAGAGAGAGACTGTTGCTGCGATATTTTTTCTGGTTGGGCTGCTGTTGGTTGGCTTATCGGTTGCGATTCTATAATTTTTGAGGACTCATTGGCAGTCGAACTTGAGGAATGGCGATTTTCCCCATTTTCCTTTCTTTCCATCCCCGCGTCAGAATTAGATAACTCTTCTGAATGCGACTCAGGAGCCGTTGGTACTGCGACTTGAAAATGAACCTTAACTCGATGGTGACAAACAGCCTGAAAAGCTGCTTCAATTTCAGTCAGTTTATCCCTCGCCAGTCCGAGTAAACGCTCGTTTTTAACTCCAATCCAAGCGACGTTTTCGTCTAAACTAATTAGATGACAATGCGAACGGAGCAAAGCTTGGGTAAATATTTGAAGGCGCTCTAATAATGCTTGCCAAATTTGCGTTTGAGAAATTGAGTCGGCAACGGGAACTGGCGCAGCAGGAGAGTCTATTGCTTGAGGTGCGGGAGTGGGTAATTGCGATCGCGGTTTTTCCTGTGGCGGCATGGATGGAGTCGTTGCCATAGAATTGCTAGCAGAAGGCTGTAGCTGCGTTGCTCGACGAGAGAGCGCGATTTCTGAGCTAGTTGGCGGTTGTCCGACGACGGCTCCCCCAGGATGATAAGCAGATGGCAATAATCCCAGTAAGGTAACTTCTAGCCACAGGCGCGGTTGAGTGGTGTTTTTTAGTTGTGCCTCGCTGTCTTTGAGGTGCTGTTGTCCTCGCAGAATTGCGTTCAATTCCCAGCGTTGCGCTTCCTGGCACAATTGCTGCCAAGTTGACGAGGTAACGGCAACCATATCGGGACGGTTGGGTGCAGTTTTGGCAATGAGAAGATTGAGGTAAAAATTGGCTAAATTTTGCAAGATGACTAAGGGTTCTCGACCTCGGTTCATTAAGTGGCGGCATTGTTCTAGCACAGCTTCTGCCTTATCTGAAGCAATCGCGCGCAGCAACTTTAGTAAATCCCGTTCGGCGACAGAACCGACTAAATCCCAAACGCGATCGGGGGTGATTTTACCCGACAATAAACTTAATTGATCCAACAAACTTTGAGCATCTCTCAATCCGCCATTGGCAATTTGTGCGACTAAAATAATCGCTTCGTCATTAATCTCGATATTTTCTTGGCTGGCAATGTACTTTAGATGGGCTACCATCGACTCTAAAGGAATCCGCCGAAAATCAAAGCGCTGGCAGCGAGAAATAATCGTAGGCAAAACTCGCTGGGGATCGGTAGTGGCAAGGATAAAGATTACCCGTTCTGGCGGTTCTTCTAAGGTTTTTAGCAAGGCATTAAACGCGGCAGTGCTGAGCATATGGCATTCATCGATCGCATAAACCTTGTAGCGACACTGTACCGGGGCAAATTGCGCTCTTTCGATGAGATCGCGGATGTTATCGACTCCCGTATTACTGGCTGCGTCAATCTCGATCGCGTCTAAGGCAGAACCCCGCGCGATCGCCCGACAAACCTCGCATTTTCCGCATGGCGTTGGCGTTGGTCGCTCGCTTGACAGACAATTGAGAGATTTCGTCAAAATTCTTGCTGAAGATGTCTTCCCCGTTCCCCTCGGTCCCGCAAATAGATAGGCAGGTGCAATTCGTTGGCTGACAATGGCATTGGTCAAGGTAGTCGCGATCGCTTCCTGTCCCACCAGGTCAGCAAAGGTTTGAGGGCGGTATTTGTGATGCAGAGGTTCGTAAGACATATATCAGTGACCAGCGATCGCTAACCAGTTATATCAAATCCATTTAATTAGTCATAATATGTAGTGCGACCATCTTGGTCGCGAGCGGGACTTGTTATTGTGGTCGTTCAACCGGATTTGATATTATCGGTGATTCGATTTTGGTCGCCGTTGTGCTGAAAGTTAATGCAAGCGGCGTGCGGCGACTGCGTTCTCCAGATTTTAGATTTAGGAGTAGTTAGTAGGAATTGGTCAGTTGTCTTTTGTCATTGGTCATTGGTCATTTGTTAGTGGTTAGCCTTGTTTCCCTTCTCCCCCTGCCTCCAACACTTCCCGCACTCCCCACCCCCCTCTGTCCTTCCCGTGCTTTTGTTATCTGCTCACGGGGGAGTTCTATTATCCTACGTACCATCCCGCAATAGATCGGAACAAATGTATTATATCAAGGGCATCTTCAATCTCAAAAAAAAACCTCAGTTTTTACCGAGGTTAGGATAGGAGAACTCAATGTCAATGGGAGATAACAAAACTATGAACCCTTTGCTCGATCTTAAAAAATTTAAGCTCCAAGCAGGGTTATTGTCATATTATAAACAAAAGTAACAATTATGTAACAAAATATCTATAAGAATTGACAAATCGCAATTTATTCTATATGGATTGACATGCTAGAGGAAGTTAAAAACTAGCGATCGCTCATCCGCTCATCAAGCCTGACCTAAGCGAAGTCCATCAAGCTCAAAACTACATATAACTTCGTAAAAATACAAACAAGCGACAGAAAAAACAAAGTAATCTAACAATCCCTCAATAATTATTTCGATTGGGTGTCAATCTCTAATTCGGTCGAGATAATCAAGGATAAGTAAAGACCGAATTAATTTCTTCTCTGGCACCACGAAAATTTAATCAAAGTTCTCAAGCAGAATAGGAGAGAAAAAAATATGACTATTACTAATTTTTTACAAAACTTTGTTCAATATCTTACAGAAGCTTTTGCTCGAATTTTTGGTCCCAATGACGATGAATATCCTAGCATTGGCATACAACCATTTGAAGGAGAACCTTACGAGCGAGCTTCAGAAGCAGAGTGGTGATCTTTCAAAATCAAAAAGGCAGTTTTACGGAGTTTTTTTAGATAAACACCTTGGATAATCTTCTTATCCAAGGTGTTTTCAGTATTTATTTATTATGTTATGTTTAGCTAGCTAAAACAAGGGTTGACACGTTTGCTATCTACGACCGTTCTGATAGAGAGTTTAGTCTCCCTTCGATAGCAATAAAGTGGAGGAAGCGATAAAAACTCCACACCGCTTTTATAAGGTTTGTTTATTATCTCCACCGCCTACACGTTTGACATCGCTCTCCTTCAACGTATAGTAAGGGAACACAACGGCAAAACTTCCCTACGGTGCTTTTATATCTTGTTATCGAAGTAACTCGCTCTCCTACCATCAATCTTAAGTCAGATTCAAAAATCTCGATCCATGAGTTACAAAATATGAATTAAAAAAATCTTATTGAATATTTTCCCAATCAGGGCAATTTCGATCGTCCCAACCGTAAGGATGCATTCCACAGACAAGTAAATTTTCTCCGTATACTCGACCATGATAGTGGCGACACCCGATACATGCAGGGTGAGTTTCTAAAGAAGGTTCTATTTTGGGATTGAATGTTAATCCGAACTCTTCTAAACTTTCTTGGAAAATCCAATCCTCATCCTCGTTAAAAAGCGAGTCTAATCTTTCTGAGAAAAGAAACTCGTTTTCAAAATCGATTGCCACTTCTAAAAAATCCTGACAATTTTGCAAAAACTGCACTAAGTTGCTTTCTATCTCGTTTTTGACTTGTTCGGCAACATCGATCGTTTCCTGACTAACATCTTGGAAAAATCGGTCGATGGCATCTGCTGTACTCTCCAGCATTTCCCAAACATCTTTTTGCCAGTCTTCCATGGACAATCCCTGAATAAAAAATTAAACACTTCAGAGGTGAGAGAGAAACTTTTCTTACTCAAAAACTATCGAATCTAAGCGGGCAAAATTGAGAAACTTAGCCATCGCGCCTAAGCTTGCTCAGTTCCTCTTGAAGGGATTGCACCTGTCGGCGTAAAGAATCTAGATCTTCTGTTTCAGATTGTTGCGATTCCTCATCTTCGACAACAATTTCGATCGGACGAGGTTCTCTAGACTTAGATTCAGATCTTTCTGACTCACGGATGGATTGTTGCTGTTGAGCTTGTTTAATCATGTCATCAACGTATTTGCGTGCCTCTTCTGTGGTCATCTCACCTCGCTCCACCATCTCGTCTGCGAGCTTTTGAGCTTGAGTCTTTAGCTCAGCTAAAGTACTGCCTGCTTTTTCAGCAGTGTAGGAAGCGAGTCCTACCCCCAGATAAAATGCTTTTTGAACGATGTCTCCAAGACCAGCCATAAATAAAATTCAACTATAAACTTGATAAGTCCTTACACTTCTAAGGATAAGAGACAAAAAAGGAAAGTGACTACCCAAGCGAGGAAAACAAAATCTAATAACTGATAGCAAAGACGTTGTAAACTAAGCTTTGCTGCGGATTTAGAGGATAGAAAATGGAACTAGAATATCCAGACGATCTCAGATATCTCGACTCCCATGAATACGTTCGTCTAGAAGGCGAAATCGCTACCATTGGCATCAGTGCCTTTGCCATCGATCAACTCGGCGATATCGTCCTTCTAGAATTGCCAGAAGTTGGCGAGACGCTAAAAATTGGCGAAAGCTTCGGTACGATTGAATCAGTTAAAGCTGTTGAGGATTTATATCCTCCCGTCTCCGGTACGGTAATCGAACGAAACGACGCTATGGTTCAATCGCCAGAACTCATTGCTGACGATCCTTATGGCGAAGGATGGTTATTAAAAGTTCGAGTAACCGATCCCGACACTGCACTTGCCCACACGCTATCTGCGGACGAGTATCGATCGCACGTCGAAGGCGAATCTTAATCGAGATTTGGCTACAAAAGTTGGAAGTTGTTTTCAAGGGTTTGTTACAAAATAATAAAGAGGTAGCGCTAGGATCTATCCTGGCAACACCCGACAACCCTTATAGCAATTCGTCCTAGATATGCCTAATTTGGAGATCGCAGTCGATCGACAGACAAATCAACGACAACAACCTTTATCACCAGAAACTTCGTTAGCGCCTACCGATTCATTTGTCAAACGGCACATTGGTCCGAGTCCGAATGAAATCGAGCAAATGCTCGAAGTCTTGGGATTTTCCTCCCTAGAGCAGCTCGTCGAAAAAACCGTCCCCGCAGCGATTCGACTCGCTCAACCCCTGCAATTACCAGAGGCACAAAGCGAATACGCGGCTTTGGCGCAGTTGAAGTCCATTGCCTCCAAAAACGAGATTTTCCGCTCGTATATCGGCATGGGGTACTATGACTGCATCACTCCATCCGTCATCGAGCGCAATATTCTAGAAAATCCCGGTTGGTATACCGCTTACACCCCTTATCAAGCAGAAATTGCCCAGGGACGGTTAGAAGCTCTGCTGAATTTCCAAACCATGATTATCGAACTGACAGGTTTGGAAATTGCTAATGCCTCTTTGCTCGATGAAGGGACAGCCGCCGCCGAAGCGATGAGCATGAGCTATGGGTTGTCAAAAAAGGGGGCAAATGCCTTTTTCGTCTCTAGTAGCTGCCATCCCCAAACTATCGAAGTTGTCAAAACTCGCGCTAACCCTCTAGGCATTGAGGTTATTGTCGGAGACCATCGCCTGTTTAACTTCGAGAGACCCGTCTTTGGCGTACTCCTCCAGTATCCAGCTACCGATGGCACTATTTATAACTATCGCGAATTTATTAATAAGGCGCACGAAGCTGGCGCTTTAGTCACGGTAGCTGCCGATCTTCTCAGTCTAGCGCTACTGACTCCTCCTGGCGAATTTGGGGCAGACATTGCCGTCGGAAACACGCAACGCTTTGGCGTGCCGTTAGGATATGGCGGTCCTCATGCCGCTTACTTCGCGACCAAAGAGGAATATAAACGTCAGATTCCAGGGCGTATCGTTGGGGTTTCCAAAGATGCGCAGGGCAAGCCAGCTTTGCGATTAGCACTGCAAACGCGGGAACAGCACATTCGTCGGGATAAAGCTACCAGTAATATTTGTACCGCCCAAGTCCTATTGGCAGTCATAGCTTCTATGTATGCCGTCTATCACGGTTCTGAAGGGATTAGAAAGATTGCCCAACGAGTCCATCGGTTGGCGGTCATCCTAGCAGAAGGGTTAAAGCGTCTCGACTACAAGATCGAATCAGAACCGTTCTTCGATACCTTACGAGTTGGCGTAGGCGACGGTAAGGCAAGAACGATTATTAAGGCGGCAGAAGCTCGTCGGATTAATCTACGCTACTTCGATGAAGACTCAATCGGCATTAGCCTAGATGAAACTACGACGGCACCAGATTTAATCGATCTATGGCAGATTTTCGCACACAAGGAAGCGTTGCCCTTCTCGCTAGAAGAATTGCTGCAAGAGGCAGAATTTGAATTTCCGGCAACTTTTACCCGGACTAGCAGCTATCTGACCGATCCCGTTTTTAATCGCTATCATTCGGAGACAGAATTGCTGCGTTACTTGCATCGTCTAGAAAGCAAGGATTTGGCTCTCAATACGTCGATGATCCCCTTGGGTTCATGTACGATGAAGCTGAATGCGACGGCTGAGATGATGCCCGTAACTTGGGCGGAATTTGGCAAGCTGCATCCTTTTGTGCCGCTAACGCAAACCGAAGGCTATCAAATCCTCTTCCAACAGTTGGAAAGCTGGCTGGCTGAAATTACTGGCTTTGATGGGATTTCTCTGCAACCGAATGCGGGATCTCAAGGAGAGTATGCGGGACTACAAGTCATTCGCAAGTATCACCAAACCAGAGGGGAGGGACATCGCAATATTTGCTTGATTCCCGAATCTGCCCACGGAACCAATCCGGCTAGTGCGGTGATGTGCGGGATGCAAGTAGTAGCGGTAAACTGCGATCGCGATGGGAATATCGATCTCGACGACCTCAAGGCTAAAGCCGACAAGTATCGCGATAATCTCGCCGCCTTGATGGTCACATATCCCTCTACCCACGGCGTATTTGAGGAAGGGATTGTCGAAATCTGCGAGATCGTCCACCGTCACGGCGGACAAGTGTACATGGATGGGGCAAATATGAATGCCCAAGTTGGACTGTGCCGTCCTGCGGATTTTGGTGCCGATGTCTGTCACCTCAATTTGCACAAAACCTTCTGCATTCCCCACGGCGGCGGCGGTCCCGGCATGGGTCCGATTGGCGTAAAGGCTCATCTCGTCCCCTTCTTACCCGAAATCTCTGTCGGAACGAACGGTTATCTGTTTGAAAACAACAGCAATGACAAGCCTAAACAATCGATTGGCGCGATTTCTGCTGCTCCTTGGGGAAGTTCGAGCATTCTGACGATTTCCTGGATGTATATCGCCATGATGGGGCCGCAAGGACTGACAGAAGCGACCAAGGTGGCGATTCTCAATGCTAACTATATCGCCCATCGTCTCGCATCTTACTACCCCGTCCTGTTTAAAGGCAAGGAGGGGACAGTCGCCCACGAATGCGTAATCGATTTGCGCCCCCTCAAGAAACAGGCAGGCATTCAGGTGGAAGATGTCGCTAAGCGATTAATGGACTATGGCTTCCATGCACCTACCGTTTCTTGGCCCGTACCGGGAACGATGATGGTAGAACCGACAGAGAGCGAGTCTAAGGATGAATTAGACCGCTTCTGCGATGCGATGATTGCCATTTATCAGGAAGTCGAAGCCATTGCCCAGGGCAAGATCGATCCCGAAAATAATCCCCTCAAAAATGCGCCCCATACGGCAGAAGTGCTGATTGCAGGAGAATGGAATTGTCCCTACTCCCGCGAACAAGCCGCTTATCCCGCACCTTGGACAAAAGAATACAAATTCTGGCCCCCTGTAGGACGAATCGATAATGCCTATGGAGACAGAAATTTAGTTTGTTCTTGTGAGGGTATGGAGGCATACAAGGAAGGGTAAAAATTGAATGGGTGGGCAATGCCCCACCCAATTAGCTAGAAAAAATTAACCCAATTTATCATTGCAATCATTACTGGTCGCAGGGATATACTTGGCGAGCTATCTGTTGCCGGATTTTAGAGAATCGGTATTACTGACAATTCCCGACCATTGAACTTTCTTTGCTTTGGTTCGACGATAGGAAAAGAAATATTCTGGGTGCTGATAAGTACACTGAGGCGCGATCGCGATCTGTTCGGGACGAATACCCAGTTCGATTAGCTGAAGATAATTGACTCTGCGCACGTCTAAACGCACTCGACCTGGATGGGGATCGTCGAGTATGGGCGGATCGGGAATGCTCTTGAGAGCCGCTAAAATTGCCTCTGGGGTATCGGCAAGCTCTTTTGAAATCAAACTTGTTCCCACCTCGGCGGCAACCTGTTCTGAGACTTGGTAAACCACACCCGCGATCGCCGGTCCGAGAGCAATGCGGAGGTTTTCTAGAGCGCTTCCATATTCGACAAAACGAGCGATCGCTTCTGGCACGATCCGCTGTGCCGTTCCCCGCCAACCCGCATGAATTGCCGATACCATACCCGTCTGTCCGTCGCCAATAAGCACTGGCGTACAGTCTGCGCTCGCCACCCAAATGGCTTGCTGGAGACGATCGCTTAAGATTCCATCGGCAGGAGGAAATCTATTTTCTGAATCTTCTAATTTTTGTTCCCGAATTTCCTGTTCGATTTCTCCCGCCGTTAGCACCCGGTTTCCGTGAACTTGCTTAACTCGATATACTTTGGCATCGGGGTTTAAGACTTCTGCTAATGTTTCTGGCGCACTGGGATAAAATTGTTGGGTAAAAAATCCATGCTGCCAGTCTCGTAATAAACTACAGGTTAAATAAGGCAAACCGTTCCAATTTTGCCACTGCCAAGTAGGTGCCTGGGTTTGAGTTTCAGGAATTGCCGATACCACAATGTCAACCTCAAGTGTTGCTCAGATCTTATCTATCCTAGTCTAAACTCACACTCGTTGCTTTCGTGGCAAAATTTGGGAGATGCTCGATGTTTCCTCTCTCTTGCTTGCCTTACGGTAAATATAACAAATCAGACAAAACTGCGTCGCGTTAACAATAACAAAATCGGGTTTATAGTCGAGCTAGAACTCTCTGAGAGTCTTCTTTGCCGCTACAAACCCGAAACGTTTCTCTAATACAATAAAAGATTAAGTTTATTTCCACCAAATATCCCGTTTGGCTGGATTTCCCGTCCGCTCGAATGAATCGCCAGTTTCTTTCAAAATGGCATCGAGTTCTTCAACGGTAAACACAAAACCATCGGCTACTGCTTGTGCTACAAATTCCTCCTTAGTTTTGATGGCATCATATTTGGCTTGTATATTCTTGTCTTGTCCGCCTGCTTCGAGAAGGGCTACGACATTTTTTTTAGACATTGTTCTGTCCTAATGTTGTCTTCTTCTTTAAGAATAAGAGAATCTTCAATTTGGCAAATGAATTCATTTTGACAAATCGAAGATCTTTAATGAAATTTTAATTATTTTTTTTAGATTACTAACTAGAATTAAGAAAAAAATTGATAAAAAAAGAATAAAAGTTTCAATCAGTTACATATCTTTAGATAGATAAGTCGGGGATTCAGTCTCCTACAATCGTATGTAGAGTGACTATTAGCGACGCTATTATCTACAACGAATGAATTATGACAGCCTTATCAAAATCTTCCCCTACATCCGCTAATGCTATCGGCGGTACGGTGCAGCAATATTCTTGGAACTGGCAAGTACAGCCAGTAACGGTTGTTTATGAAACTCTCGGTCAGGGAATGCCAGTCCTGCTACTTCCTGCCTTTAGCACGGTTTCCACGCGCACGGAAATGGCAGAAATTGCGCGATCGCTGGCTTCCCAGTTTCAAGTTGTCGCCCTCGATTGGTTGGGATTCGGTCAATCGGATCGCCCGCCTTTAGATTATCAACCAAGCCTTTACCACAAATTGCTACAAGATTTTGTACGCTCCGTCTTCAGCACGCCCGTTATCGTCGTCTCGGCAGGTCATGCGGCGGGCTACGCCCTACAACTGGCAAAAGAACGCCCCGAAACGATATCCAAATTGATTTTAGTAGCTCCGACTTGGCGAGGTCCTTTGCGGGCGATGGGAGTGCCCAAGGCGATCGCGGGAGGGGTCAGACAATTAGTGCGATCGCCAATTCTGGGAGAAATTCTCTACCAACTCAACACGACCCCATCATTTCTCCATTTCATGTACAGTCAGCACGTTTATGTCGATTCGACTCGCCTCACCCCGGAATTCATCGCCGAGAAACGAAAAATTACTCAACAACCGGGCGCTCGATTTGCTCCGGCAGCGTTTGTTACCGGGGCGATCGATCCGGTTGAAACTCGCTCGGAGTTCCTAGCTGATATCCAATCGCTATCCATTCCCATTTTGCTAATTCTGGCAGAACAAGCGCCTCCCGTCTCGAAAGGAGAAATGGAAGCGATCGCGCGCCTCTCCAACGTTCGGACAGTCCGGCTCCCGGGTACTTTAGGCATTCACGAAGAAAATGCAGCCAGCGTTGCTCAAGCGATCCTGAGTTTTGTTTAGGGTGAGTGGGAAATTTTTACTGCAACTTACAGAATCGGCGTTCGCGATCGAATTCAGGCTCTATCGAGGGAAAGGCAAAATGACTGACGGAATTCACTTGCGGCAATGCGGCACGGATTCCTTGCATTTGCTCTTCCAGGGAAGGACGGTTATTGTAGCTTCTCCCCCAGAAACCTGCCAGCACCGGAGCGACTTGAGTTTGAGAAGGAGCCATACTCCGCACTCGTTTCACTTGCTCGACAATACAATTGGCATTACCGCAAATCGCATAGGACATGGGGTGCCACTCCATAGATGCGGGAAATTGGTCCCACGCCTGCAAGCGAGAGTCATATCCGCCTCGACCGACGACTCGGTTGCCCTCTGGGAAAAACACGGCTCCAGCGGGGATCCCTTGGCGTTCGACGTAGTAGGCAGCAAGAGAAACAAAATCAAGTACGCCTTGAGCAGCATGAGCGACGCTGAGCTGCCACAAATCCCAATTTAATTGCTGGACGCTCTCAGAAGACGAGGTACGCCCTTGCCATGAAGGAGCGCCTTCATCGGGATACATTTTCTTGACAGCGGCGACATCGGTGGCAGAGATCCTGCCCCGATCTAAATAGCGCTCGATTAAAGCGCGACCTTTATTGTTTTGTGCTCGATTGTAGAGGGCTTGCCGAGAAGCTTCTCCGAAAATCCACAAGTCCTTGACATCGTTAGTCACCGATCGCTCTCCCGTTCCGCGCGGATAGCGCACGTAATCGAATAAAACGCCATCGGGTCGTCTTTTGAGAATTTCGACAAGAACCCGCGCGTAGTCTTCTTGTGCTTGGGGATGATAGGGATCGATAAAAGCTTGCGATTGGTCGTCAACTACGGTGATGCTAGTTTCGCCCTGACCGTTGCGGGCAAGGACGTTTTGGCGATCGCGACGCTGAGCGTAAGCATAGCCAAAATTCATTGTAAACAACCAAGCGTAAACTTTTAGCCCCCTTGCTCGCCCTTTTTCAATCGTTTGTGCCAACAAATCGACATTTTCTGCGCCGCGTGCTTTGACTACGGGATCCCAAGGAGTCGGATTGCTAGCAGGGGGTAGCAAGACTTGACTGTCGCCAAAGGTTTCTACGTAAACGGCGTTGTAGCCTCGGTTGACGATACGGTCTAAGACGGCATCGATCGCGCCGGGACGCACGTCGCAGGGATAGAGCCGCAACCAAATTGCCTGTTCTTGGGGCCAAGTGTTAGCGCGGCACTGACGCAACCAATCGGCGTGTTTTTGCACGATCGCTTGGTACTCTTTTTGGGCATTGGCACTGCCTTTGAGAGAAGAGGCGAGGAGAGATTCCTTTTGAGCGATCGCGTCGGCAGAAAATTGACAGTATGCGGTTATTTGGGCGTGAAGGGGTCGAGCTAACCAGCAGCTACTACTAGCAATGGGCACTGTCATCAGAGTGCTCAAGAAACGCTTAATCAATGATTTCCCGTTCGCGAATTTTTCTTTTGATGCCACTTTAAACTACATAGCTATTCGATCTGGCGATTGTATAGTATTTTTACCATTTCAGCCAGTTGCTTGTGTCAACATTTTCCGTTACACTTTTGCCACCTTTATCGGTATTATTCCGGAAACGCTAATCCATAGTTGATTGGGGGTTAGTGGAAATCAAGTATTACAAGGCAGCGATCGCATTTCTTTTTTTTTATAGCTTTAACCTTTCTAGCACTTTTATCTTTAATGCAAATTTGTGTTAAGAAAAAACTGAGTTTATAATCTTTCCTGCCCTAACTGAAAAGATTTGAGAAGACTTGAGCCACTGAGCATCAAAAGAATTGAGATGAGTCGTAGTAATCAGAGTCTGGAAACGACCTTGAATTGCGTCGAGCAATTGGTTTTGACGATTGGGATCGAGTTCTGCTAAAACGTCATCCAAAAGTAACAAAGGCGATTCTCCGACTACTTCCTCAATCAGTTTTAACTCTGCCAGTTTCAAGGCAAGTACTAAAGTTCGTTGCTGTCCTTGAGAACCATAAGATTTCGCTGGCGTTTGATTAATCATAAACTCCACTTCATCCCGATGGGGACCTACTACCGTCGTCCCTAATTGCTGTTCTGCAATTCGACGCTGTTCGATTTTTTCTAGAAAAGCTTGTTGCACGCTTGCTGCATTGTCCTCTATCCAAATAATATTGGGAACGTATTTAATCTCTAAAAGTTCGGTTTTACCGCTAATATTCTCGTGCCAAGCTTGAGCGAGAGGAGCAAGTCTTTCTAGCACTCTAGCGCGTCGCCTCGTCACCCGCGAACCTATCTCCGCCAATTGCTTATCCCACAGTTCCAATTGCGAAAAATCGCGGTCAATTTTGGCTATTTGAGACTCTTGCGTTTGTGCAGCAGTTTCTTTTTGTCGAATGTCTTTTAAAAGCGCATTTCGCTGTCTGAGAACTTGGTAATACTGATGCAAAATATAAGCATAAATCGGCTCTAATTGAACTAGAAGGGAATCTAACCAATTGCGACGGCATTCTGGGGCACCTCGTACCAACTCCAAATCTAGACTAGAAAACTGAACTGCGTTGAGAACGCCTAAAAAATCGAGCTGGCGGCGTAAAGGTTCTCCATCGCGTGTTAAGGTACGCCGTCCCGAAGAACGCAACGTAATTGCTAGTTCGGACTGCCCATAATTGCGTTCTAGAGTAGCCAGAATTTGACCTACCATAGTACCTTCTAAAATCAAATCGCGATCGCGACTAGTTCGGTGGCTTTTTAAAGTTGACAGCAATTCTACTGCTTCGAGTAGATTAGACTTTCCCTGAGCATTATTTCCCACCAAAATCGTCTTTTGGGCGTTAAATTCTACCTGCTGGTCTGCGTAGTTTCGGAATGCGCGCAGGTGTAGGCTTTTTAAATACATTAAGGAATAATATTAAATACATTAAGGAATAATAAGTTAAGATTGGTCGATCGCGTGTAATCTAGATTTTATCTTAGGTAGATATGGCTCAAAATCTTGCCTCAATTCTGGGAGTTATGAATGCTAGCCGGTTTATTTCACGCGTGGCTAAGTGGGTTGAATAAAACGCTGGGTCTAGTATTTCCATCCGCTCCAGTGATTCGCGCTTCTTTTGCAATCAGCCTTGGTGCTATTCCCGGTGCTTTAAGTCGCTACTACCTAACCCTATTTTTGGCTCGTACTTTAGGAACAAGTTTCCCCTTTGGCACATTTGTTATTAACATTACGGGTGCCTTAGTGATGGGCTTTTTTGTCACCCTAACCCTAGAGCGAACTATCACTTCCCCAGACCTACGCCTGTTAATTGCTGTAGGCTTTTTGGGATCTTACACCACATTCTCTACCTATGCTTTGGATACTTCTGTCCTCTTACAGTCAGGAAATAAGGGGCTAGCGCTATTTTACTGGTTAGGAAGTGCTGTTTTAGGGTTTTTGAGTCTGGAAATCGGCAGCTTTTTAGCCAGAAAGCTCCCATGAGTGTTTGGGAGCAACTTAATTAATCTCTGTTTAATTAATCTCTGTAAATTCCCAACAATCTTTCTCGTTTTTTTTCTCCATAATTGAAATAGATAGATGTTTTTATTACAGACAAAAATCAAAAAACTGTGTGACTTTGTCGATCTGAAATTGTGCGACGCGAATTCAAAAGCAGTTTAATGAGAAAGTGACAATGAAGACTTTAGAACGGCTGACGATTTATGTAGGCGAATCAGATCGGTGGCATGGAAAACCCGTATATCTTGCTTTAGTTGAAAAAGCCCAGCAGAGAGGACTCGCGGGAGCGACCGTCACTAGAGGAGTAGTCGGTTATGGAAAGCGAAACCATCACAGCATTCATACTGCCAGAATTTTAGAACTTTCCTCAGATTTGCCAATGGTAATAACAATTATCGATACTGCGGACGCGATCGCTGCTTTCCTTCCTTTAGTACAAGAAATGGTTGTGGGAGGAATTGTCGTTCAAGAAACAGTTAGTGTGCCTCACCATGCGCCTGTCTCTAGCGATCGTGACGAGAACTATACTAAAACATAACAAAAAACTAGAGCTTCTCCTTGTTCATGGGGAAAAGCTCTAATTTTAAAGTTTAACCTGGCATCGAACTATTGTCCCAGTCAGCGACCCGACCAGTATCTTCGCCGCTGCTCCGTTTCACTTTCGAGTTCGGGATGGAGTCGAAGTGGAACCAGAGCGCTCGCGACACCAGGAAGAGAGTGAGGTAGTTGAAGGGAACCCTCAAGACTGCACGAACGAGACAACAGAAAATGATGCGGCGCTCAGGTCAAGCCCTCGGTCGGTTAGGATGCCTCGGCTGCATGCATTGCTGCACTTCCACCTAGCACCTATCAACGGGTGTTCTGCCCGTGACCTTACTGGATTAACTCCATGAGAGCACTCATCTTGAGGTGGGCTTCCCACTTAGATGCTTTCAGCGGTTATCCGCTCCGCACTTGGCTACCCTGCGTCTACCGTTGGCACGATAACAGGTACACCAGCGGTGCGTCCTTCCCGGTCCTCTCGTAC